>CAYQXO010000014.1:0-39564 GCA_964421495.1 uncultured Balneolaceae bacterium
CGATCTCGAGATCATCAAGCATTTGATTGACCAGATCATAGTCCAGCGTGGGAGAGACGACGGTAAAACTTTTTCTGGCAAAAGCTACCAGCCCGATACGGTCCGATACCCGTTTTTCGATAAAATCTTTTGCTACTTGCCGGGAGGCTTTAAATCGATTCGGTTTCAAATCTTCGGCTTTCATGGATGTGGAGAGGTCCATCACCAGGACGATGTCGATCCCCTCGGCATTACGTTCAACCGTTGAATTTTCGAAGCGAGGTCGGGCCATAGCCGCAATGATCAGGACTATTGCCATCCATCCCGCTATATGGGGAAGCCAGGTGCCGTACTGCCGCCAATGACCCGGAAGGTTACGCAAGTTGTGGGTATCTGAAAAAGTGAGACGAGGGTACTTGCCCCGCAATATGCGCCAAACGGATAATCCGATAAGAACCGGCAATATAAGAAGAAGCCAAAACCATTCAGGATTTGCCCAGGACCAATCAAACATCGGTTCGTGCTCCGGTTTCTTGCTTTGGAGAGTTCATCTTTTCCTTGAGTTTTTGCTGTTCCTTCTCGTGTCTCGTTCGCAGATATTCGATACGCTGCCGATCTCGGCCTCTCGCTATCTCTATAAATTCTTCCGCCTGCTGAAAGACTCCGTTGACCTGCTCCATGGTAGGTGTAAAACGCGCAAATTTCACCATATCCGCCTCTTTAAGAATAGTTTCAGTTTTTCTGATGATCGCTTCGGGAGCCGTTTTATGGTGGAGATCGCGGATCAGTTCACGGGTAGTGGATTCAAGGGCCGGTATATCGTATACGCGCTCCAGATACCATCGGAGAGCATCCCCCAAATGAATATAGAAAGTTTTAAATTCTCGATTGCGTTGCAGTTCTTGTTTTTTCGCTTTGAGCTGCTGAAAGTTTTCTTCCAACTCCGTGAGCGGATCCCGAAAGGGTTGCGGTTCGAAAACGGGCTGAGTTTCTTGCTCTGATTCCCGTTTTTTCTTCAGATACCATTTGTAAAGCAAAAAGCCGACAAGCAGTAATAAAACGAGTCCCAACAGGTAGGGCCACCAGTTCAATGCAAAGGCAAAAATGGGCTTCAGGGGCATCAGCGAGTCATTTTCAGCCTGCAGCGTGCTTTTGAAGTCAAGGGGGACGGGAGGGACGTACAGCGTAGTTGTATCCTCTTTTTGTACAAAACGAACCGGTAATTTTGGGATGGTATAATTTTCGGTCCCGAAAAATTGCAAAGTGTAAGCGAGGCTGTCAGTCTGCTCGCCGGTTTTGTATCTTTTTTGCTCCAGGACCTGCAGCGGTTCTCCAAAGCCGGCGGTATCCGGAAATATGATCTGATCGTAGTTGGAGCCGGAGTGAACGACGATCGAGTAGTTAAATGTATCTCCCACTTCCACGGAATCTACTGCCGCGTAATTAGTAACTTCCTGGGCTTGGACCGGTGCAGTGGCAAACTGGCTGACAAACAAAGCAAGGGCCGCGCCCAGTAGCATTGCCGTTCGTGACATATTCGTTAAGCGATCAATTCTCATTGTAATTCTGTACCAGCATTTAACGATCAATTTGAGCGAGACAAGATATATAAAATAATAACGAGGTGAAATAAGGGGTATTAACCAGTTGAGTCATTTCATGTTTTTAACAGCGGCTTGCCAAAAAACACTTATACCAATAAATTTGAATTTTTGTTACTTTCTGATAACAAAAGTTGTCTGAAATGGTTAATGAGGGTGTTAAATCCATAAATAGGTCTTTGAAAAACCGGTGCTAACAGTCGTTCTTTCGATTGATTTTTTTCCAACGGCTTTCCGGGTCAATGCTAATTGTCAGCACAGTCATACATCCACTCATTTAACCTGATTCGTTCGAAAAATATTTTGTTATCGGAACAACCGTTTGCACCGGTTTTTTAAAGATCTCATAACGTTTTTCTAAAACAATTGTGCATGAATTTATTATTTGCAGGCAAAGGTGTTCCGAGTTTTCGGGCTGGGAGCGAAAATGATCCGCATTTCTTGGTAAATGTCCTCCAACAGGGCGTGTGCTACCTTATACTGTTACTCGTACTAGGATGCGGAGGAACGGCGGACGAGGATGGTTTGTCCGGTCAACACGATGTAGCCGTTAAAGATGTAGCTGCGAGTGACACTGCCGTTTCTCAGAAAAATCAATCTGAAGCCTCAGATTCGCTGCAAGAATATACTGAAGGCATTCAGCGTAATGACAGCTTTTACAGGATCTTTGAGCGGCTGGGGGTGGATCCGCAGCGTATTTATACCTTGACGTCGGAAAATGAGGAGTTATTGGATCGATTTGACATGAAACCGGGTCAGTCCTACCGTTACACGCTTCATGAGGGGGATTCAACCAGTGAACTTTATCGGCTGGTCTGGGAGCCGAATCACCGTGATTTTCTGGTTTTTCGACTTTATGACACGTTGAGTGTGGTTCATCAACAAAAGAAAGTGGATACGCGCATAGCAACAGCCTCTGACAAGATTGAGTCCTCGCTTTATCAGACTTTTATTGACGGGGATATGCCGCTGGAACTGGCGTTTAAGTTGTCGGATCTTTATGCCTGGGAGATCGACTTTTTCCTGTTGCGATCGGGCGATGCTTTCAAGGTGGTGTATGAGGAATTATTTGTAGAAGGGGAGCGAATAGGAATAGGGGATATCATCGCTGCTGAATTTCGTCATCGAGACGAATCCTACAAAGCCTACCTATTTTACAATGGATCCGATACAGGATACTATGACCCGGAAGGGAAAAGTTTGCAAAAAGCGTTGCTAAAGGCGCCGCTTAAATTTCGGTATATAAGTTCCGGCTATTCTCACAGCCGCTATCACCCGATCCTGCGTCGCCGCATGCCCCATTACGGGATCGATTATGTAGCTCCGCGGGGGACTCCGGTGGTTTCGGTAGGTGACGGCAAGGTGTTGACGGCACGGTATAAGGGAGCAAACGGAAATATGGTTAAAATTCGACATAACAGTACCTATACTACCACGTATATCCATCTGTCCCGTTTTGCAGAGGGAATTCGCGGCGGGACCCGTGTAAAACAGGGAGATGTGATCGGTTATGTGGGAAATACCGGTCGATCGACGGGATCTCACCTGGATTATCGACTTTACAAAAATGGGACCCCTGTAAATCCCCGAAAAGTGGAATTACCTCCTACCGATGGCATTGCGGAATCTCATATGTCCGCCTTCAAACATACCAGGAAAAAGCTCGACCAGGTGCTGGATCGACTATCCTGGGAGGCGTCCAGCGGAAAACCGGCGGTTACGCACACTCCGTCAACCTCTAATAGCGATGAAGGCGGCGCTGGAAAAAATTCATGAGGGGTTTTACGTACGAGTGATTGGTGCGTAGTTGAATGGTGTCCACCTGCATCCGCATGAATTTATTCTTTAGGGCGTCCTGCTCCTGTCTTTTTCGCTTTGCAAAGGCCTGCCTGGCTTTTTTGCTGGAGGTGTCCACCATCACCTGTTCACCCGTTTCGGGATTTTGCAGCGGAATCAGCCCGAGGTCGGGTAACTCCGATTCGAGATCGTCATGGATGGCTATGTTAACCAGATCGTGCTTTTTATTGGTAATTTTTACCTGCTGATCAAATCCCTCGTCTAAAAAGTCAGAAGCCATAATGACAATGCCCCGGCGATTAAGTACTTTGTTTACGTACGAGAGAGCCTCTCCGATATCGGTTCCACGCCCTTCGGGCTCAAAAGCATATAACTCCCGTATGAGCCGCAGCACATGCAGCCGACCCTTTTTGGGGGGAATGACTTTTTCGATTTGATCGGTAAACAGAATCATGCCCACTTTATCATTATTGGAAATTGCGCTAAAAGCAAGTACGGCGCTTATTTCGATAGCCAGATCCATTTTATTTTGACTGCGGGAACCAAAGAGGCCGCTGGGGGAGATGTCCACACATAGCATCAGTATCTGCTCGCGCTCTTCCTCAAAAATCTTGATGTGTGGTTGCCCCGTCCGGGCCGTTACATTCCAGTCGATTTGGCGTATATCGTCGCCGTACTGGTATTCGCGGACTTCGTCAAACACCATGCCGCGTCCTTTAAAAGCTGATTGATATTCCCCGCCTAACACGGAGTTGACCAGTCCTTTTGTCCTAATCTCCAGTTTTCGGACTTTTTTGAATAATTCTTTGGATATCATGTCACCTTTATCTTTTAAAAGTCTGAGAGATCACAGCTAAATATCGTATTTAGCGGGTTGATTACAAAACCGGGGTTTGAAACCTTTTTACGGGTATCATTTTGAAAATTCAAAGTAAACTATTATAAAACCACTAATTCTGCTCTTGTGAAAAAAGCAAATGTACTGGTAACAGAGTGTCCTATGGGTAGACGGCAGTTATCACGTGATAAATTGAAAGGGAGGGAGAAGGAACTGCAATTTTAGGCAAAATTTACCTACTTTAAATCCTGACGATTTACCGCATTCACAATATACAACTAAAATATTTATTACTTCATGATTATTGGCGTTCCCAAAGAGGTTAAAACATTGGAGAATCGCGTGGCCCTGCTACCGGGCGGAGTGACGCAATTGATCCGGAGAGATCACAAGGTGTTAATTGAGAAAGGTGCCGGCATAGGCACCGGATTTTCAGACGACCTCTACGAGGAGGTGGGAGCTGAAATTGTGGATAATGCTGAAGAGGTCTGGGAACGGTCTGAAATGATCATGAAGGTGAAGGAGCCGGTTGAAAAAGAGTATGAATTGCTCCGGGAAAATCAAATTGTTTTCACCTATTTTCACTTTGCCGCCAGCAGAGAGTTAACGGAGGCCATTCGGGATTCCGGGTGTATTGCCATTGCTTATGAGACCGTGGAAAAGAAAGACGGATCGCTTCCCTTGCTGACTCCCATGAGTGAGGTGGCCGGCCGAATGGCCACGCAGGAGGGGGCCAAATACCTGGAAAGGTCGTCGGGTGGCAAAGGCGTACTTTTAGGGGGTATTCCCGGCGTTCCTCCCGCCAACGTATTGGTCATCGGCGGAGGGATTGTAGGAGTGAACAGTGCTAAAATAGCAGCCGGCATGGGAGCTAACACAACCATTATGGATATCGATATGGATCGCCTCCGCTATCTCGCCGACGTGATGGCCTACAATGTAAATACGATGTTTTCGTCAGAGGCCAATATCCGAAAAATGTTGCCGAAAGTGGATCTGGTAATCGGGGCCGTACTGAAGCATGGAGCAAAAGCTCCGAAGTTGGTAACCCGGGATATGCTCAAGGATATGGTCCCCGGTACAGTCATGGTGGATGTTGCAATAGATCAGGGAGGCTGTTTTGAGACGTCACGTCCCACGACCCACAATGATCCGGTATATGAGGTTGATGGTATCGTGCATTACTGCGTAACCAATATGCCGGGCGCCGTACCTCATACCTCTACTATTGGTTTGACGAACATGACCCTGCCGTACGCTATCCAGATAGCCGACAAGGGATGGGAGGAAGCCTGCAGACAAAATGAGGATCTGAAGCACGGACTGAATATCGTTCAGGGGGAGATTACGTATCCGTATGTGGCAGAGGCTTTTGACATGAACTGGTCTGACGTGGAACAGGTACTTTAATCAACCTGGACTAACGCCCGTAGGATATTATTTTAAGCGGATCCATATTTGCGGCAATGCGCGAGGGCAGATAAGAGGCCAGCCCGCAAAGAACAAACGTGACGACGCTGACCAGGATAAAGTCGATACTGTGAGGTTCGACGGGGACGTGGGAGAGGTAATAGTTTTGCTCGGTCAGGGGTATAAGCTGGTAGGTGGATTGGATCCAGTAGAATAGAAGAGAGATGCCGACGCCAATCAGCAATCCGGCGGACGCCACAAATAATCCCTCCATCAAAAAGATTCGTCGAATATGCTTCCCGGTGGCGCCCATTGTCTTTAGAATCCCGATATCTCGTGTGCGTTCCAACACCATCATGAGTACTGTGCCGATCAGGTTGAAAGCCGCCACTATGATCATGACGCTGATAATGAACGGGATGGTCTCTTCCTGCAGATCGACCCATGCGAAAATATTTCTATAACGCTCGTAGATGGTTTCGGTAAAATAGGGGAAAGACAGTCCGGCGTAAATTTTTTCGTCCAGCGATTTAATTGTATTGATGTCTTTAGCCCGTATCTCCACTGCCGAAGCCTGCACCCCCTGAATGTCAAACAGTTGCCGGGCGTACGGGCGGTGCACCAGTGCCATCGATTCATCAAAACGATCGATGCCCGTATGATAAATACCGCCAAGTTGAAACTGTTGAATTTCGGGTGAGTTCAGGGGGGAGGGCGCTCCTTTTAGCGTATAGGCTATAAATTTCTGTCCTATATCAAGATTAAGGTTGCGGGCCATAACGGAACCCATTATCATTTTCGGAAGGCCCGACGAGTCCGATTTTAAATTGTATTCCCCGCGATCTATAAAGGACTCGAGACCTGTAAGTCCCCCGTCGGCGTTTACACCTTTAAGCATGGTACCTGCTACGTGATTACCGGCCTGGAGCATAACCTGACCGGTCACGATGGGCTGCATCTCTTCGATCCCCTCGAACTTGTTCAAGTATTTCGTCAGGCTGTCAGCTCGATACAAGGGGTCGTCGGAATGGGAAGCGATGGTGATATGAGGTCCGAATCCCAGTACTTTTTCATTGATAGCCGACTTGAATCCATGTACGATCGACAGGGCAATAAGCAGTCCGGCTGCTCCAATGACCACACCGGTGACTGACATTATTTTTATAAAGGAGAGAAATCGGGATCCCTTTCGTTTACCGCGAAAATAACGTAAGGCCAGGAACCATTCGAAATTCATCGATTATTAATTGACTTCACGTGGCAGTTTATTGTTTTTGTTCCGGTCTCATCAAGGGGAAGAACAGTACATCGCGGATCGAAGGTGAATTGGTCATGATCATGGCGAGACGATCGATTCCGATTCCGAGGCCCGCCGTGGGAGGCATCGCATACTCCAGGGCCTGGAGGAAATCCTCGTCAATGGTCATGGCTTCCGTATCTCCCTCGGCTCGCAGTTTGGCCTGCTGCTCGAATCGCTCGCGCTGATCAATCGGATCATTCAGTTCCGTGAAGGCATTGGCAATCTCTTTGGCGTTGCAGATGACCTCGAAGCGTTCGACCAATCCTTCTTTACTACGGTGTTTTTTGGCGAGGGGACTCATTTCAATAGGGTAATCCGTTATAAAGGTGGGTTGAATCAGATTGGGCTCCACTTTATCCCCGAAAATATTGTCAATCAGTTTGCCCTTGCCATCTTCCTCTTCATATTCGACGGAAAGTTCATCGCATGCTTGCCTGAGCTGTTGCAGGTCCGCACCATAGAGATCTTTGCCCGTTTCTTTCTCTATGGCTTCAAACATGGGTATGCGGGACCAGGGGGCAGAGAAATCGATGGTATGATCGCCGAGCTCAATCTTGGTGGTTCCGTGGAGTTGTTGGGCAACTTTTTCAAGCATGTTTTCAACGAACTCCATCATCCAGTGATAATCCTTGTAGGCGACATACAATTCGACCTGGGTGAACTCGGGATTGTGGAAACGGGAGATTCCCTCGTTGCGGAAATCCTTTGCAAATTCATACACACCGTCGTATCCGCCCACAATAAGACGTTTCAAATAAAGTTCGTTTGCTATGCGCAAGTAGAGTTTCATGTCGAGGGCATTATGATGCGTTTCGAAGGGTTCAGCCGAGGCCCCCCCGTAGATGGGTTGCAAAATAGGTGTTTCAACCTCGAGGTACCCCTTGTCGTTCATATGGTCACGCATGATCTGGATCATCCTGGTTCGCTGACGGAACGTTTCGCGAACGTCAGGGTTGACCAGCAGGTCGAGATAACGCTGTCGGTAGCGTTGTTCCTTGTCTGCAAAAGCATCGTAAACTTTCGTTTCCCCCTCTTCCGTTTCCACTTCTTTCGGGATCGGTATGGGACGAAGAGATTTGCCCAGCACTTCGAACTCTTCGGCGTACACCGTAACTTCACCGGTGCCGGTGCGAAAAATATAACCCTTGATACCCACGATATCACCGATATCGAGCAGTTTTTTAAAGACTTTGTTGTATAAGTCGCGACCGAGTTCTTCATCGGCCACATCATCCCGGCGAATATAAATCTGGATCGTGCCGGTGGAATCCTGCAGATTAAAGAAAGACGCTTTTCCCATCACACGCTGGGTCATCATGCGGCCCGCTACGGAGACGTACACTTTTTCCTGGTCGTCTTCTTCCTGAACCCATTCAGGATGATCGTGAATTTGTCGGGCCGTGGTATCTACCTCGAACCTATGCGGATAAGGATCGATCCCCAATTCCTGCATTTGTTCCAGGTTTTTGCGTCGCTGTTCCTGCTGTTCATTGCCGTTTTGCTCGCTATTACTCATGACTCGTGCGTATAACCGAAATTATAATTATTTTTAACAGTATTGGCTCGTTACGTTACATTGACGCCATTATACAAATGTCATATTCTAACGAATCCATTGGAAGGAACCAAAGATAGAAAATTACGAACACAATTGGGAGCCGGAATGCGGAGTGAATCCGGGCTCCATTCTACCATCTTAATGAAAATTACGGAGGGACGATTAAACCTGTGGCCATTTTGCTTATATTTCAGGCTGACAGTGCCAGGCGGTATCGTTCATTTCAACAATACGGGTAAGGATAGAAACCGGTAGCAATGACCAGGTATTTGAATTTGAAAAATATGGATGAGGGAGGCGGTGAAATATGGCTGGCTCTCTCCAATATCGAGGAAAAGCAGGATCTGAGTAACTTGTCGATTGGCGAAAAGCGAATCTATCGAAAGTTCGAGCATGTGCAGAGAAAGCGAGAGTTTCTACAGTCGAGGATAATGGTCAGAGATTTAGCCAGAGAAGCGGGGCTGGATGTTGAATCGTTGTCGTTGAAAAAAACAGCGCAGGGACGTCCGTTTGGAGAAACAGAGTCGGGTCAGTTTTACGTAAGTATAGCACATACAAATCACCACGTATTTTGCGGATTGTCTCCCAATAGATCAATCGGGGTTGATCTTGAACCGGTGAGCAGAGAAGTGAAGGTTGATGTGCGAAAACGTATTCTGTCGGACGATGAGCGTAACAATAAAGCTCTGCAGAACGTGGAGACGCTTCGACTTTGGACTATCAAGGAAGCCATTGTTAAACTGACCGGTGGCGGAATGGGTAAGCATATGGCCGTCTCCCGGGTCCGCCAGACGGATAACTATGTATTTAACACAAGCATGGAAGGATTCGAAGATATACAGATTTACAGCCGTCAATACCTGAACCACTGGATCGCGGTAGCTATGGCTAGAAGCTGATTTTTATAACGAAAGTGCCGTAAATTTACCAGCAAACTTTCTATATATGTCGGAATCGGGACATTCTGCATCGAAAGATTATTTTGAAAAAGTATACGGGGTGGTCGAAGAAATTCCCTATGGCCGGGTGACCACCTACGGAACTATTGCCTCTTTTCTGGGGATTGCCTCGGCAGCGCGCATGGTGGGATATGCTTTAAATAAGACGGCGGGAACGCAGAAGGATTTCCCGATTCCCGCTCATAGGGTCGTTAATCGTAATGGTGAATTGACCGGCAGAGCTTATTTCCCGGATGATACCATGCGAGAGCGGCTGCAACAGGAGAACGTACGATTCGTTGATGAGTATAGAGTGGATCTGGATCGGCATTTTTGGGACCCGGCTGATCATTTGGATCCGGAAGAGTTTCTGGAGGTGCCTTAATCTATTTTTAGGTGCTGACGACAAGATCTGCTTACAGAGCAACCGGAAAGTTAGGCAATCCCGGGTTCATTTCTTCGTACAAGTATACAAGGCTGCTTGTAATCTCTAACTTTAACTTATACAAATGTATCAGGTGGAACATCCTCACATAGAGTCAGACGCGGAAGCCGATGTCGGCTCGGATCTGTTGAAAACGGAATATCCGTTGGTGGAAGATTTTTTCACGATCCAGGGCGAAGGATACCACACCGGTAAGCCGGCCTATTTTATACGAACGGCAGGATGCGATGTAAACTGCTTCTGGTGTGACGTTCCCGAAAGCTGGGAAGAAGCTGAACACACCAAAGAGTCTGTTCACGATATTGTGCATCGTGCTGTACAGAGTGAAGCGGAAATTGCGGTTATAACGGGAGGTGAACCCCTTTTGCACGATTTGGATGCCTTAACGTATGCCCTTAAACGGGAAGGATTACAGGTACATATCGAGACAAGCGGGTCCTCTCCGCTGAGCGGCTATCTCGACTGGATTACGTTCTCTCCCAAAAAGTTCAAACAGCCGGTGGACGAAGTGTATGATCACGCTGACGAATTGAAAGTCATTATTCGCAAAAACAAGGATTTTGAGTGGGCCGAGTATAATGCAGAGCATGTCAGGAAGCAGGCGGAGTTAATATTGCAGCCGGAATGGTATAACCGTGAGGAGGCCGTGCCGCTGATTATCGATTACGTGAAAGAGCATCCCCGGTGGAGAATCAGTCTTCAATCTCACAAATATATGAATGTCCCGTAAGGAGTGGGGAAGTTCGTTACGCTGTAAAGGGACTGAAAATTTTCTTGAGCGTTTGGTTGAAATTGTCCACCGGTACCGGTTCAAATAGTTCGCCCGTCAACTTGTGATAGAGTTCTGCATACCGTTCAAATATTTCCCATCGAAACTCGTCCGGCAAGTCGGGTAGCGTTTGACCCTCTTTGCCCTGGAAATCATGTTTCATCAGCCATTCACGGACGAATTCCTTGGACAACTGTTTTTGCGGTTCTCCGCGCTCCAGTCGCTCCTCATATTCGTCGGCATAGAAGAATCGGGAGGAATCGGGGGTGTGCACCTCGTCGATAAGCATAAGTTCGCCCTCGTAAAATCCGAACTCGTACTTGGTATCCACTAATATCAATCCCTGTTCTGCAGCTTCTTTGCGTCCCCGTTCAAACAGTTTAAAGGCGATATCCTTGATCTGATTCCAGGTGGAGGGAGTGACGATTTCCTGATTCAGAATTTCCTTTTCGGAAATATCTTCGTCATGTCCTTCCTCGGCTTTGGTTGAGGGTGTCAGGATGGGGGTCTCGAAGCTCTCGTTCTGCCTGAGTCCGTCGGGGAGCGGCACGCCGGAAAGGCTGCGTTTTCCACTGTTGTAAACCCGCCAGGCGTGACCGGTAAGGCACCCGCGCATAACCACTTCAATGGGAATGGGGGTGCAGGATCTTGCAATCGTGACGTTGGGATGGGGAACGTCCAACACGTGGGTATCGGTGATATCGCTGATCTGCTCAAAAGCGTGGGCCGCCAGTTTGTTGAGAATCTGTCCCTTGAACGGTATGGGCTGACGCATGATATGGTCGAAGGCTGAAATCCGATCGGATGCGACAATCCCCAGTGTTTTCTCATCGAGCGTATAAACTTCTCGAACTTTGCCGCGATAGGGGGCGGGAAGACCCGGGACAGAAGTTTCATTGATGCAATGACGCAGGGCATGCTCCGGGTCAACGTCTTGTGTATAGTGCATGGAGAAAACGTTCGGTTGATTTGGGATTATTTGGTGTTTTTCGTCGAGTTGCGGGCTATGAGCTTGGGTTCGGTGGCGGACTGAAGCCGTTCCGCCGGATCATCGCCAAGAATCGAATTCAATTGATGCATGGCCCGGGTACCGATATCGTACATCATCTGGTCAATGGTTGAAAGGTTGATATAGCGGGAAAATTTAATATTATCATGTCCCATGATTGCGATATCTTCGGGTACCGATTTGCCAAGCTGTGATAGTGCATTGATGGCCCCGATGGCCATGGTGTCGTTGGTGCAAAAGATTGCTTCGGGAAATTCTCCGCAATCCGAAAATTTATGAATAGCCTCGAATCCGGCTTCCTCCGACAGACCCGCATGTTTCGTCGTGTCTCCCACCATGAACTGGTTTTCCCGTATAGGCAACTCGTGATCCTTCAGAGCATCCCGGAAACCCTGTTCCCGGTCGATAGAGGCCTGGGAGTCGATGGCGGGCTTGATCATTCCAATGTTATCGAATTTTTGTTCCGCCAGATGCCGGCCCGCCATGTATCCGCCGGTATAGTTGTCAAACTCTATATAATCGTAGGCCGGGTGGTGAGATCCGACCAGGATAACCGGAATCTGGGCGCTTTGGAGTCGCTTGTGTATCTTTTCGTCGATGTCGATAGAGAATATAATAAGCGTATCGGCCGTACCGCGATCCAGGAATTTCTCGAATGACTCTTTCGGATTGCTGGATCCGGTATTGAAGATTATGACATCGAGATCCATTTGCTGGATTTCGTCTTTGACGCCTTTGAGCACTTCGTTAAAAAAAGGAGTGGTAAAGGAGGGAACGACGATTCCCAGGATTTGGGGTTCCTGACTGGCGAGCTTGCGGGCGCTTATTTGAGGACGAAAGTCCAGTTCGTCAATGGCTTCCATGACTTTTTCCCTCGTGGATTCCGAAACGAATGCTGATTCATTTAAAACACGGGAGACGGTGGAAATCGCCACGCCCGCTTTTTGTGCTACGTCATATATTGTAATTTTCTTCTCCATATCGAAAAATTTTATGTGGTGACACGTATTATGCCTGCCATTGAACTTACTAAATTTACGAGTTGAGCGACTCAAAATTATATAAATATTCTTGGCGGTTTTTCAATAACCGCTCCAATTTGATTCCCGTCAAGCCGTTTCCGGTATAGCCATATCTACCATATTATTTTATATATTGATTGGAGATCAATATTCTTGAAGTCCGGAGTTTATGAGATCCAACGAAAGAATCTAACATATGAGTTCCATTTATAAAATATTAGTGGCGAACAGGGGAGAGATAGCACTGCGCATCATAAGAACCTGCAAGGAGCTTGACATTAAAACGGTAGCCGTCTATTCCGAACCCGATGCGGAAATGCCCCACGTCATTCAGGCGGATGAGTCGGTGTTACTCGGAGAAGCTAAAGCTGCGGACAGTTATCTGAATATGGACAAGATTATCAAGGCCGCCCACGAGACCGGTGTTGACGCCATCCATCCGGGATATGGATTTCTGAGTGAAAATGCCGCCTTTGCCCGGCGTTGCAGGGAGGAGAACATTATTTTTATTGGTCCTTCGGCGGAATCCATTCAAATGATGGGGGATAAAACCAGGGCCCGCGAGCTGATGGATAATTCCGGTGTTCCCTATCCCCCCGGCACTCCAGAGGCGATAGAAGAGGTGGATAAGGCGGAGGACTTTGCCGAAGAGATCGGATTTCCGGTATTAATCAAGGCTGCTGCCGGCGGAGGGGGAAAAGGAATGCGAATCGTTCATAAAAAACAGGAATTCGCGTCCAGTTTGCGGGGAGCGAAATCGGAAGCCCGCAACGCTTTCGGAGATGATCGGGTGTATATTGAAAAATATCTGGAGAACCCCCGTCACGTGGAATTCCAGATTATAGCCGACCAACAGGGTAATGTTCTGCACTTGTTCGACAGGGAATGCTCCATACAGCGCCGCCACCAAAAAGTGGTGGAGGAGGCTCCCTGTGCAATTTTGACGCCGGAGATGCGCCGTGATATGGCAGAGGCTGCCATTGCGGCCGCCCGGGCGTGTGATTACGTCAATGCCGGCACAGTCGAGTTTATGGTGGATAAGGATATGAACTTCTATTTCCTGGAGATGAATACCCGTTTGCAGGTCGAACATCCGGTTACGGAACTTATTACGGGACTGGATCTGGTGGAACTGCAGATCAGGGTGGCTGAGGGGAAGGAATTGCCGCTCTCGCAAAGTGAGGTGCAAAAAACAGGCCATGCAATCGAATGTCGCATTTATGCGGAAGACCCGACTGACCAGTTTCTACCGAGTACGGGGACCCTGCAGAAACATCGTGTTCCGGTAGGCGGGAATGTTCGAATAGACAGCGGTGTGGAAGAGGGACAAACCATTTCCATAGATTATGATCCGATGATTGCTAAACTTTGTACATACGGACCGGATCGGCAAACCGCCCTTCGACGCATGAAAAGAGCGCTCGAGGAATATGAGATATCGGGCTGCCGGACCACTATTCCCTTTTGTCAATTTGTAATGAAGCACGAAGCCTTTCGGGAGGCGGACTATAATACCCATTTTATCCAGAACTATTTTGATCCGCAGAAAATCAATATACTGCGAAACGACGTACCGGAGCTACACAAGTCGCTGGCTGCCGCTCTATTAAAGAGTGAAGCCGGATTTCGTGACACCTCGGATAATGGTCGTCAAGAAGGGGAGAGGGAGCTGGATTTGACCGATTATGCGAGCTGGTGGAAAAATCGAAAGCGTTAAGATATTTATCTCTTCACTTGAAAATCTACTAATCTATTGAGTAAACAGGATTCCGAAAATCGTCATCTCTTCGATCAGTTGAAGGAACTGGAAACCGAGCAGCGCAATCCGAATACCCGTGACATTGATCTGGCAAATAGCCGGGAAATTGCGGCTATGATCAATCGGGAGGATCAAAAGGTTGCACGGCGTATAAATAAGAGAATCGATACTATAGCGGAAGCGATAGAGTTGGTAAAGGAAGGTCTCCAGTTGGGAGGTAGATTGATTTATGCGGGAGCCGGTACCAGCGGTAGACTTGGAATTCTTGACGCTGCTGAATGTCCGCCCACCTTCGGCACTGATCCCGAACAGGTCAAGGGATTGATAGCCGGCGGCAAGGAGGCCGTGTTTACCGCCCAGGAAGGAGCCGAGGATGACGAACAAAACGGAGTGGACGCTCTTCGGGAAGAACAGGTCGCGGGTCCGGACGTTGTTTGCGGTCTGGCGGCAAGCGGACGCACCCCATATGTGTTAGGGACTCTCAAAGAGGCCCGGCGGCGTCAATGCAAGACTATTCTGGTTACGACTGTCTCCAAAAAGCAGCTGGATGAATCGATCGATGTAGATCTGTTAATTGATATTCCTGTTGGACCCGAAGTAATTATGGGAAGCACACGAATGAAGAGCGCAACGGCCCAGAAAATGGTGTTAAATATGTTGACCACCGGGGCAATGGTGCGCATGGGGAAAACGTATGAAAATGTAATGGTGGACTTGCAGTTGAGTAATCAGAAACTTGTTGAAAGGGCTAAAAGGATTATCATGATGTTCGCGGAGGTCGACTATGACCGCGCCGAACATCTGTTGTCCTTATCGGAGGGACACGTGAAAACCGCTTTGCTGATGGCGTTGTCCGATGTGGACAAAGAAGAGGCAGGGCATCGATTGAATAAGCATGACGGTTTTATACGCAAGGCATTGATGGCAATTAAACAAACAGATAAAAGCTAGGTTTTCCGTTCAATGATTCGATCGATACTGAGTATTTTGTTTGGTGTTTATTTTGTGGTGTGCATGCTTATTCTTCTTGTTATTGCGGCTGTCCTGCGGCTGTTTACCTTTCCGTTTGATCGTTACGCCATGATAACAAATCGCAGCTTGTGGCTGCTGGCAGTTGCTCTACTTCGCATTAACCCGGGATGGTCCGTTACCATTGAGGGAGCGGATAAGTACGCGGGAGGCCGTCCCACCGTGTTTGTGGGCAACCATCAGAGCTACTTTGATTTACCGCTGACCTATATGCTGCCCTGGAAAATGAAATGGGTGGCCAAAAAAGAATTGTTTCAAATACCTTTCCTCGGTTGGTTGGTCTGGTTGACAGGTCATTTGAGTGTTGACCGGGGCAAGCGTTCGGCCATAAAAAGATTGGGAAACCTTGAAGAGCCCCTGGAAGACAATGTTCCCGTAATGATTTTTCCGGAGGGGACGCGTTCGCCTGACGGCGATTTGAAAAGGTTCAAGAGTGGAGCGTTTTTGCTGGCCAAACGCAATGGATACCTGCTTCAGCCTATGGTTTTGGATGGCGGACATCGCGTTTTGCCGCCGGGAAGCTGGAAGTTGCGCTTTAAACAGAGGTTTCATCTTTCGGTATTGGACCCGGTAGATCCGAAGGATTTTGACTCCATCGATGAGTTGAAAAAATATACGTGGGACCTCATTCAACAGGAACTTCAACGCATTCGTAAACTGGCGGAATTGTCGGAAGAGAAGGCAGGGGAAATGAGTTGAAAGGGACCAAACTACATATAGAGCGGGAGGGGCGCTACAGGGTCCGATTATTGAGTGCACTGGCGGTGGCGGAACTCCTCATGCTGGCGGTTTTTCATTTTGGACCCGTGGCCAAGATTGAACAGCCGTGGAGACCTCAGCAGAATTCCGGCGACGTTGAGTTTCAACAAGTTGAAGTTACACGCCATTCCGATATTCCCGCTTCTCCCCCCAAACCTGCAGTACCATTGCGCCTGCCCGAGGATAAAATTGTCGAGGAAGAACTTAAGATTAATCCACTTCAGCGTGAGATAACGGTAAGTGAGGATCTCGGTGAGGGGAAGGAGAGAGGATCTGAAGAGGGGAAACCAGCACTTCAACCGGTTGATAGCCCAGACCAATCCCCACAATTGTATAAGATTGTAGAACCCGAAATGCCTGAAGAAGCTCGCAAAGCCAATATCAAAGTAATCATCGAAGTACAATTTCTTATTAATGAAAAGGGACAAGTGGAGGAGGCATCCATAGCACAAATTAAATTATATGAAGACGGCAAGGACCCTTATAAGGTGGTGGATCATATTAATTATGGCCTGACCCAGGCTACCCTGAGCGCCGCTCTTCAATGGAAATTTCGTCCCGCCGTTAAAAATGGGAAAAAAGTTCCGTCCTATAGCAAACACTCTTTTACATACGGATTTTGAATTATTTAAAGAGCCAGGAGTTTGTCAGACTTTTCGGATCGTAGCGAAAAAAAAGTACCCAAACCCGGTTTTTTGCAGTAGATTTGTAAAAGTCCGACAGACTCCTAGATAATTATCGTTGATATAACCTGTTTAATCTACTATATTTGCGCTTTCAATGATTGGAGAGGTGCCAGAGTGGCCGAATGGGCTCGCCTGGAAAGCGAGTGAACCCTTTTGAGGGTTCCGGGGGTTCGAATCCCTCCCTCTCCGCTTATGTTAAACCATTATTCGTAATTTCGACGGGTGAAGACTTGCCAGCCTTATCACGTCTGCAATGAAAATAGGCAGCCGGTGATATCGGTTGCCTCAAAAGCTGTTTCAGTCCTTAAGACACACCATTGACGCTCTCCTGGTCGTATAAAGCATGACCTCTCCTTTTATATCGCGATCCGCTAATTTAAAACTGACCTTTATCTAAGTAATTTTCAAAGATTATTATCACAAATAACAGGTAGGTAAAAAATACTATAAATAGTTGTAATATAAATATTTAAAGGAATATATTAATGTTTTTTATAAATGTTTTTAAATTTAGAATTACTATCGTTACAATGTAACTGGATTAAATCTTATATTAGCATACATAAGATTTATGGGAGGGAAGAAAGACGATCACTTCAGGTGCATGAACCTCGTTTGGCAAATTGGTTGTGAGTCGTTACGTCTAATACATTGTATAAAGGATTGCTTCCCGTTAAACCAGGCTAATCTTATGAGAATATCCAGTAATTGCTGTTCTCTATTATTTGTAATTTTTTCGGTGTTTTCCTTTCTCTTATCCTGCGAACGCCCCAACAGTCCGGATTTTAAAGTTGAACATAATGTTAAAACCCCTCTTTTAGCCGAGGAAAGGCTGTACTTCCTGGGAGGAGAGGATGCCATTATAGATACGACCAGCTCGGAGTTTGATTCTCTGTTTTCAGTGAGTAGAGAGGGCGGTGTTGATTCAGGCCTGGTAAGTTTATCCCAGGAACAGGATATAAGCCTGGGCGATTTTGAGGATGCATTGCCGTCGATACAGTCGAATCCCCGGCATATTAACTCCCAACTGGGTACCATCAACGGACAGGCAGGGGAGGATACGGAGGCAGAACTGGGTAATTTTCAACCCGACTTTGACGGTTCAGGTCATGCGAGTTTTCAGGAAGTAGTGGGTAATTCTCCGCCGAGTGGCGGCCAACCTATACCCGGTGGTTCCAGTACGGTTCGCATTCCCCTCGAGACGGAAAATTTTGTCAGTGCAACGATAGAAGGCGGAGCGATAGAAGTGGTGTTTCAGAATAACCTCGGATTTGATATTTCCAACCTGGAGATCCAACTGTACAGTAATACGGATGAAAACGGAACAGCCGTTGGTTCCAGGATTACGAATAACACCGTGATTACTCATGGCGAATCGTATACGGATCAAATTCAGTTTGAGTCCGGAGATCGATTGGAGGTTGACCTGGAAGCGGAGGTATTTATAGAATGGAACGGGCAGCCTTATACTGCAACTTCTAACCCCTCTATAGAGGTACAGGTATCGGATGACAATTTGGTCGTCTCGCAAGCCACTTCGGATGTATCAGAACAGAATCTCAATCCGGATACTCCCAATATTATGGTGGGTGGGGCACATTTCGAACATGCAATCCTTACCGAAAATAACCGGGAGGGAACGTTGAATCAGCTCGATATCCAGGTAACGAATAATACCAATTTGCCGTTGACCAATAACGACCGCACCGCTCCCCCGGCATTGACGTTGAGAAATAGTGATAATGAAGTATTGGACCGTAGAAAGTCGATGCAGGTTGAAGGCAGGCCGAATGCGACGCAAGTTGAGAGTGGGGAAACCGCTACGGTGCGATTCGATTTGAGCGGGGAGACATTGACGCGTGCCATTAATTACGATTTGGAGTTGGGAACCTCCGGCGGCAGCGGATTACAGATTAACTCTGACGATAAAGTCTTAATACAGTCGAGTACCACCGAACTCGAAGTTGACGAGGCCCGGTTGGAGATGGATTCTGAAAATCTAGAAACGGGTAATTCACTTACGCTGGATACTCAAGAGTTTCAATTTACACGCTCCGACCACTATGTGGAGCTGGGTGGAGGGACGCTGGTGATCGACAGCCTGGTTAATCAGTTGAGTTTGAATATTCCCGAACTTGAAGTCAAGATCAAGGATATCTTTACGCCCGACGGTGATACGCTTTCCATTACATTTGAGGGCACAAGCGACGGTCCTGCTGGCTCATATCAATATAGAAGAATTGAAAGTAATGAAAACAATGATCGGGAGCCTATCCGTATAGACCTGACCGGCTTCCGGATCAAAGCCCTGAATAACCAAATTGAATATGTCGTTTCCGGTCGAACGGAAGATACCGGGAACCAGGCGGTTACGGTGCGATCATCCGACGAGGTGGGAGCCAAAATGCAGGTCGAGGAGCTGGAAGTGAAGGAAGCACGGGGAGTGATTGCGGAGAAAGATATTCTGCTGAATGAGGATGACCCGGTAAACGGAGAGAACGTACTGGACCTGTTTAACGATCGGGAAGCCGAGGTGCAGGAATTTGACGATTTGGAAGAACTCTCCGATCGAATTGGCGAAACGCAATTTTTTGATACGGCCTTTGACCTGTTATATGATGTTAATTTAGGGTTTCCTGTACGGGTCTATGGAATTATTGTCGGCATCAACGAGGAAGGGGACAGAGTATATCTGAGACCGAAACAGGGCGGTCAATATGCGGTCGACAACCCCCAAATGATTCAGGAATTGCAGATTGACGGACAGCCGGCGGATCCGGAAAGAGTGTTGAAGTTGCCGATAGAATCCGCCGATCAAATGGGGGATATATATCGAGGGGCTATCAACTTTGAACAGACTTCTACCAATGTGGATGATTTCTTAAGCAATTTCCCCACGACCATACGCTTTATCGGCAAAGCGGTGACCAATCCGCCTAATAATGAAGGATTTGTGGTAACGCCTATCGACTTTAATTCGAGCGTGGGATTTGAAATACCCATACAATTTGCGAATTCAGCAGGAAGCCAGGTTTTGAACGATACGGTGGATGCGGATCTGAGTGATTTGCCCGGTGAAAACGAATCCACCATCCTTCAGCGTTCAGCTGTAAGTATTCAATACGAGAATATGCTGCCCATGAAACTGGAGCTCACGTTAACTTTTTTGGATGAACGGGATTCCGTTATTACCGCGGCACCAGCATCCGGAGATAATCCGGCAGTTGTTGAAGCTCCTGACGTCGACCTCCAAACCCGCTTTGTCAGCTCGCCCGCAGAAGGGGAAATGGTGGTTGGTCTTACAGATGAGCAAGCCCAAAAGCTGCATAAAACCCGCAAAATTATATTACAGGGAAATTTTATTACTTCGTCGGGTCCCGAAGGACGTCATCGCGTTAAAATACGAAAAGACGATTACTTTGAATTTACACTGATCGGTGACTTTAAAATTCAAAACGAGGTTTCCAATTAATAGACAGGCTTTTATTTATGAATCGAGTTGATTCAAGTACGAAATATCACCGATTTTCTTTCGGATTAATGAACATAATCACTTCATTTACAGAAACGGTTAAAAAGAATAGCTCCACATTTTCCAGCATTGTAATTGCGTTTACTTGTTTTGCGATTCCGTATTCAGCCCAGGCGCAATCTTCCCATCTTTCCTCCAAAAATCTCGGATTGGGTGGAGGAGGCGCCGCCTATATGAATACCTACCACGCCAATTTTATAAATCCGGCTAACTTGTCCCTGCATGCCACGGGCGAGCCGACTTTCACGGTGGGCCTTTTCGGGGGAGCCGCTTCGGCCGGGGGACCTCTGGCCAATGTTAGTCTTTATAATAGATACATGACGAATGGTCTGCTGTTGAATGACGTTGCCGACGAAATGTATGATGCCTGGTTTGGACCCGACATTACGGATACTCAAAGTATGGGAGCGAATTTTAATGCTGTACCGATAGGATTGGTCTATCGATTTGACGACTGGAGTGTGAGTTTGGCCTATCGGGTGAGAACACTCTCCGATATATCGGCAAATCGGGGAACGGCTGATTTTATAACTTATTTGCTCGATGATAGTCTGTTTGCCGAACCGGAGCCGGTTAATTTCAGTGTTCATTTTATGTCGGTCAGCGAACTCAGTGTGGGAGTGAGTAAAATGATATGGCAGGGGAAAACAAATATACTGTCCGCAGAAGGGGGAACCCCGGTTCGCCTGCATGTTGGAGCCGCTCCAAAGATTTTGCTGGGACATAATAGCATGAGCATCGATTTCAATTCCACCGTACAGGTGCGTGACGACGCTGATGTCCACGATTTTGAGTATACGATTGAATCGGCCGGAAAAATCAGCCGGCAATTCCGCAATTACTACCGGGATCGACATGTGAACGGGGAAGACGTAGCCATAGGTGACTATCTGGACCCCTCAAAAGAAAAATTCACGAAAACCCGCTCTGCCGGGGTGGGACTTGACCTGGGCCTTAATGCTGAATTTGGCTTGAATGGAGTCAAGGCATTGAATTGGGGACCCGTGTTTGAGGGCTCAAAATATCTTCGGGTAGGCCTATCCCTGACCGACCTCGGAAGGGTCAATATGAGTACCGAAGCTCAGTCTTTTTCTGCCAGGGAACGTTTTGTTTGGGAAGGATTTGAAGATTTAAGAAATGAAGAGCGCATCAATTCGGAATTCGATTCGTCGAGATCCGATTATATCGAACATATTGCCGACAGCATAAGGAATAATGTCTATCTGAACTATGCACCGGATGAAGGGGGAGAGGTAACCAACGTGTTGCCGACCGAGCTGCACTTTGGTACCCAGTTTCAAATGGGGCGTGCCGGTTTAATGGTGGATATTTCCCGAGGACTTCAGAATACGGGGATGACCACCCGGCAAACGTCGGCCGCCTTCGGACTTGAGTACAGTGTTTTTGGTTTCTTGCCTCTTCGAATCGGTTTTCGAAGCGGAGGCATGGGAGCTACCAGCTATAGCTTTGGAACTGGCCTGGAGTTCAGAAACTTTGAATTCAGTTTTTCAGCCATGAGCGTAAGGAGCTCAGAATCTGGAGGATATTACCTGGGTGCTGCTGTAAGTGGCTTGGTTGTCCATTTCTAGCCTTTATTTCCGCGCCAAGGCTCCCCCTTGCAGGCTTTTTCCAACTACTTTTTATTGGGGGTGGTTTCCTGCCTGAACGGGTTTATTGTGTTTCAATCTTCTATTTAGATTTTGAATAAATTGTCATTAACAGCAATTTTTTTAAAATCTTTAACTGACTTGCTACGTTAGTCTAACGAAGATATCGAAGTAAACAGGAATAAATCAGTTATAGTGTATGGGATCACAGTTACTGTTTTACACTGGGATGACGCTCGTGATCGTGCCTCTCATGTTTATCATTATTCAAGCTGTTGTCGATTACCGCAGGCCGGGATGGAAGGAAGAGTTGCATAATTTGTTTATGCATTATTGGAACGGCACACCCGAAGATGAACTCAATGCGTGGTATAAGGTTCGATGGAAACTGCTGGATAACGGGATCAAAGGAAAAAAACTTGCTTACGTTGATCAGAAAATTGCAAGTTTGGACAAGTCGAAATTCATGAGTAATACGTATGTTACGACCGAAGGATGGTGGGTAGAAGAGCGAGATATTCGACCCTATCATAAAGCCTGATCCTGATCCTACTCCACCCTTTTTATTCAGTTCGTGTTAGTAAATCTGCTGATTGCTATTTCCTGCGGCAATGATATGCCTTTGTTCAGGTAGCGGGCGAATTTTTCGCCGAGATATCGCCCATGCAACAATCCTTTTGATCCCAGTCCCGTAAACAGGTACGTGTTTGGCAACGTAGGATGTTCACCCAGTACCGGTTTATGATCCTCGGCGCTTACCCTGAACCCCGCCCATTGTTTATGCAGGCTGATTTTTCCCGATAATTCGGGGAGGATAGTCACTGCCTTTTCAGTCAAGCGGTCAAGTCCCTCCCGATCAGGTTTCCCATCTTTAAAATCGTGCTCATACGTACTGCCCACCGTCAACCGGTGTTGATCCACGTGGGCAAGGTATCCTTTCGCGGAGATGGAGTATTTAAAATCCAGGTGCGGATCTACTTTAAATTGAGCGATTTGTCCTTTAACACTATTCAGGGGGAGAAACGACCAGATCGGCTCGTTTAAAATCCCGGCACCGCTGGCGAATACCAGCTTCCTGGCTTTGATTGTTTCTCCCCGGTCTGTTTTGATTTTCCAGTATGCACTCCGGTATCGATGGTATGTATAGGAAGGGCGAACAGCAATGGTTGCTCCCTGTGCTTTTACTTTATGGGCCAGTGCGGATAAATAGGCCGGTACGCGGACCGCCATGCCTGGCGGCAGCCAAAGTCCCCCGTCAACACACTGTATACCGGGGTGAAAAGCCTTGATCTCTTTTTCCGTCATCCAATAACACCAACCCGGCGGCCACCGGGATTTTTGAAATCTTTTGTGCATTTCTCCGGCCATATCCCGGTCCAGTGCGGGACGCAAAATGCCGCAACGTACAAAAAAGGGAGTGTCCCCATATTCAGAGGCTGCCTGAAGAGAGGTGTGTATGGCTGGCAAAGCTTCTTCAACATGCCAGACCTTTTTGCCCCGTCTTCCCGTTGCAGGGTTGATCATGCCCACAGGCGTTCCCGAAGCACCGGCGGCTATGCCCCGGGTATCCAATATCAGAGTGCGACTTGTATGCTCCAGCAGGGCATCAGCCAGCGACAAACCGGCCAGTCCGGCTCCCAGGATTACATAATTATATACCATGCAATACCTCAAGTTGTTCAATCATTGTTAAAACGATAATCGACAGACTCCTAGACGAACATATTTTTTGGTGGGCGCAAAGCGAAGCGATTCCCGCGTCAGCGTTCAGAGCGAAGCGTCACCCACGACACCCACGAAGTGCACTGAGCGGAGCGATTCCCACGCAGTGAAATCCGGGCCAGCCATATGAGAGGAACAGCCGAATTTATATATAAATTAATATCCAGCAGAAATCTCGACCACAGATTAAAGCAGATCCCGGGAATGCATCGTTTCCGCCCCTTTATCTGCCATTTCATCCCAGGCAGCTTCCAGGGAACCTTCTACGTCTATACCTCGAACGGCGTCTTCCACTACATAAACTTCGAATCCCTCCTCCAAACCATCGGTGACCGACCATTTCACGCAGAAGTCGGTGGCCAGACCGGCAACGTATAACCGCTCTATATTTCGTTCTTTAAGATAGGATTTCAGGCCGGTGGGAGTTTGATGATCGTTTTCGTAGAATGCGGAATACGAATCGATATCCCGCCGAAATCCCTTGCGTATGATGAGTTGGGAGGGAAGGGTGTTAAGCTCCGGATGAAATTCAGCCCCTTCGGATCCCTGGATGCAGTGATCGGGCCAGAGGACCTGTTCACCATAATCCATCTGTATCGTTTCGAAGGGATCTTTGTCGCCGTGGGATGAGGCAAAGGAGGAATGACCTTCCGGATGCCAGTCCTGGGTTTGCACCACGTGATCAAAGGTCCGGGTCAATTGGTTGATTACGGGGACTACCTCGTCTCCATTCGGAACTTCCAGAGCTCCTCCCGGGCAAAAATCATTTTGAACATCCACGATCAGCAACGCATTCATAACGAACCTGTGTTTTTAATTACTTTCAGTGATAATATTATCGACGATTTAAACTTTCATCTGTGCTAACAAATCATCCCGCAGTTCCTGCAACTTGGCACTTATACCGACTTTGTAAACGTGTGGATTTTCAAATCTCTTATGGTCTTTTTGTAAATTACGTAATCGTTGCCGGGCATATTCTGCACTTTGCTGAACCGACGGGAAATCAATGGTTTGCTCACCCTGTTTCATAACCGGTTGCAGCAAGTTTTCGCTTTCGAAATTGCCTACTTCCGACTGTTTCGAGGGAAAATGCGGGTGATGGATGGTGTCGACACTGTCTTCTTCGGCCAGCTTGATGCCGTCACCGTAGAAGGTGCCGTCAGGATGGAAATAGCGTTCAACCTGCTTCAGTCCGGGCAGGGAAATTTTTTCCACGTTTTCAGAAATCTTCAGTCGAGGCTCCCTGTTCACGGAATTCAATTTGTACACGCCGTCAAGGGCGGGGCTTTGTTGGCCGGTCACCAAACTGGTGCCGATACCGAAAAGATCGATCGGCGCTCCCTGGTCAATGAGGCTTTTTACCAGGTACTCGTCGAGTTGATTGGAGGCAGCTATTTTTACATAGTCTAATCCGGCCTTGTCCAGCATCTCGCGGGATTTACGGGCATAATACGCCAGGTCGCCGCTGTCTAGCCGAATACCTTTCAGGCGATGTCCCTCTTTTTCCATTTCCCGGGCAACTTTTATCGCATTGGGAACGCCGTGTTCCAGCGTGTCATAGGTATCCACCAACAGGATGCAGTTCTCGGGATAATAGCGGGCGTACGACCGAAATGCCTCTATTTCCCGGTCGAACGATTGAATCCAGGAGTGAGCCATGGTTCCCGTGGCCGGCAGCTCAAATGCTTCGGCGGCATATACGTTGGAAGTGCTGTCGACGCCTCCAATAATTGCGGCTTTGCTGGCCTGAATACCCCCAAGACCCTGGGCCCGGCGTAATCCGAAATCCGCTACGAGTCGATCACCGGCCGACTGCCGTATACGTGCCGCTTTGGTGGCAATCAGCGATTCAAAGTTGAGGGTATTAAGCAGGATAGTCTCAAGCAGTTGCACCTCAATCAAGCTGCCTTCGACGCTGACCAGCGGTTCCCGGGGAAAAACCACTTCGCCCTCTTTTACGGAATCGATGTCGGGGGTAAATGGAAGATCTTCGAGATAGGCGAGGAATCTCTGATCAAAACCCCGGGATTCGAGATACTCCAACTCCCTTTGATGGAATTCCATATTTCCCAGCACCGCCAGCAAATCTGAGAGACCGGCGAAAATGACATATCCCCCGTTAAAGGGTTCATCACGGAAAAAATAGTCGAATCCGGCCCATTCATCTTTTCGTCCCGACAAAAAATAGCCCTGCGCCATGGTAAGTTCGTAATAATCGGTATATAATGCGGGCCGTTCCAAGAGGGTATTCATGATGAATATATTTTATCTATTTAAATCATTAATAAGAACCTTGTTGGTACCCGATAAATCCAAAACATATATGCTCACTTACAGGTATTACATTACCATTGTGTTTATTAAAATGCAATATGGCATATCGGTTATGAATACCGTTTAAATGAATATAAGAGCTCAATAAGGAAGACTGTGTTGAGCCATTTTCTTTTTTCCATTATAATCTCTTCTTGTCATATGTCGTGTTGAATAGCATATTGATAGAGATCCACCCGGGTTGCCAGTGACATCTGATACTTTTCTAACCTGGGTTCCTTAATATCTTTTTAGCATCAATTAACTACGTAAAGCAGTGAATATTCTACGATTTAATGTTGTCTTTTTGATTGGCATCGGTATTATCCTGCATGGATGTGCTCAACCGAGTAGACCGACGGGAGGTCCCCGGGATGAAACGCCGCCGGAAATAATCAAGTCGATACCGGAATCGGGTACCACAGGCTTTGACGATCGCGTAATAGAACTTCATTTTAACGAATACATCGAGCGTTCAACGCTAACGCGTTCATTATCTATTGCTCCCAATATGGGGATTAATTACGAATTGGACTGGGGACACAAATCGGTTGAGATTGTGCTGGACCGGCAACCGCCCGATTCGACGACTTTTATCCTGAATATAGGAACTGAACTGGCGGACAAACGGGGTAATGCCATTAACTCGCCTATCAAAATAGCAATATCGACCGGACCGGTAATTGATAAGGGAAAGCTGATTGGACGCCTGATTAAGGCGGAGTCGGGTGAAAAAGAGACTGGTATGAAGGTGTTATTGTACCGCAGACCCGCCGATCTTTCGCAGCCGGCGGAATATGTTACTGAAACGGATACGGGCGGCCGGGTTTCGTTTCCATATCTGGCTCCGGGTTCGTACAAGGGTTTTTGGGTGGATGACCGCAATCGCAATCGCACGTGGGATGCCTCCCAGGAACGGTCCCAGCCGTTTCCGACAGAATTTGTTGAATTGAAGAAAGGCCAGACCGATTCGCTGGGAACGATTTATGTTCAGAATCCGGATACCAGTCGACCTGAATTGATGGGAGTCGGATTGTTGACCGAACATCGGTTGCGTCTTCGTTTCAGTGAAGCCGTAATTATGGATTCGCTGCGTCAAATACAGGTATTGGATTCAACCGGAAGTGAACATGCTACGTGCTATCCACTTTACCAGCCCGCCGATGAAAATTATATCATACTGGCCCACAGTGAAAAGCCTCTGAATCCCCGCCATGACTATCACATCGAACTGGAAGGATTGACTGACAATGCGGGAAATCAGGTCCTGCCGGTAAAAGGTCAGACGTTCAGCGGAAGTTCCCAGGAAGATACGGTCCTGCAACGATTCGTGAATTTTGAATCACAAGGAGGGATTTATCACGACCAGCCGATGGTTGTGACGTATGCCAAACCAATAACCAATTCCGTGATACGGGATTCGCTGAGAGTAATCGAGGCCCAAAAAAGACATGAATCGTGGGAAAAGTTGGAGATTAGAAGAAACCGGGTCTATGTTTATCCCGATACGGTATGGGAGGATGGAGTGGCTTACGAACTCAAAACCTGGAATCCCCTTGAACGTCAATATAAATCCCTGGAATCCCCCATCTGGCATCCTGACGATCTGGGCAAAATAAACATAAAAGGACCGCAAAAAACCGATTCAGCTCGCTATCACTTGCGGCTGGTAAGCAAGAATGAAGAATTTAAGCGTAGTCTTACCTTTATCGACAGTACGGCAATATCCAATCTCCCGCCCAAACGCTTTCGTGTAATTGCCTACCGGGACCTCAACGGAAATAACCGTTGGGATGACGGACAAGTTGATCCCTTTGAGGCTCCGGAACCTTATTTTATACGATCCAATATCCCGATACAAGCCGGATTCACATCGGAACTGACGATTCGTTTCTCCGAATAGAATGCCCTCCTTTAGATATGAAATGCACATTGGAGTTATGGTTACTAAGTTCTTATCTTAATTTGTTGGAAACGCTTCCACAAAAATAAAGATTAACATTATGTCAACCGAGAAGGGGACGCAGACAGATGCTGATGAGAGAACGACGGTGTCGCCAGGCTCTTCAAGTAATTTGAAGCAGGGTGAAAAGTATACGCCCGAACAGAATGTTCGAATTGTCACGGCGGCCAGTTTGTTCGACGGGCACGACGCCACTATCAATATCATACGCCGCATTCTGCAGAGCAGCGGTGCCGAGGTCATCCATCTTGGTCACAATCGGTCGGTTACCGACATCGTCGAGTGCGCTATTCAGGAAGACGCCCAGGGTATCGCCGTCAGCTCATACCAGGGGGGGCATATGGAGTATTTTACCTATATGGTTGATTTGTTAAAAGAAAAAAATGCCTCGCATATCAAAGTGTTCGGCGGTGGCGGGGGCGTGATTGTGGACGACGAAATCAGAAAGCTTCACGAGGCCGGAGTGGATCGAATATTTTCGCCCGAGGATGGACGTACGATGGGCTTGCAGGGTATGATTAACGAGATACTTGAAAAGTGTGATTATCCCACCACCAATGCCGGTTCAATCGACCCTCAGCGTTTGGCTGAACAGGATCAGCAGGCCATTGCCCGATTGATTACCGCGGTTGAAAATGAACAGTGGGAGTACCTGAATCGAGGAGAGTCTGAATTGTTTGAGATCGGGGAAGAGGGGATCAAATCGCGAAGAAACGGCCAGCCTCAACCCATTATCGGAATTACCGGGACGGGGGGAGCCGGCAAAAGTTCTCTGACGGATGAACTGGTCCGCCGGTTTTTAAATGAGTTTGAGGACCTGCAGATTGGCGTATTATCTATTGATCCCTCGAAAGTCAAGTCGGGGGGAGCGTTACTGGGAGATCGCATACGAATGAACAGTATTACCGTTACCGATCGGGTTTACATGCGAAGTATGGCTACCCGTGCCTCCAACCGGGCCATAAGTCCATCCGTTAAGGGAGCCATAGAAGTACTGAAGCAGGCCGGCTTTGATTTGATCCTGGTAGAAACCAGCGGTATCGGACAGAGTGGAGCCGAGATTGTGGATCTGGTGGACCTCTCCATGTACGTCATGACGAGCGACTACGGATCGCCCACCCAGCTCGAGAAAATCAATATGCTGGAGGTCGCCGACCTGGTGGGCCTTAACAAGTTTGACAAGCAGGGATCGCTCGATGCCCTGCGGGATGTCCGCAAGCAATATAAGAGAAATCATGAGCTGTGGGATCAAAGCGTAGAGCAAATGCCCGTCTATCCGACGATAGCGGCACAAGTCAATGACGAGGGAGTGAACCGGCTTTTCAGTGCCCTGCTTGTTCGACTTCGCGATACATTTGAGCTTAATTTCGAAAGCGAACGGTATGCGAATTCCACGCCGCTTGAAGATACGGAGGGCCAGCTGGTGATATCGGATCAGCGACAGCAATATTTGACTGAAATTGCGGACACGATACGCGAGTATCATAAGTGGGCCGAACAACAGGCCGAGTATGCGGATAAGTTCGAAGAGGTGGACGGGACATTGGAACAACTTGAGAATTGGCAAGAAGGGGAACCGGAGCAGATGGGAGAGGTGCTCGGGCAAATGCGCACCCGCTGGTGGAATAAACTGGATGAACGGCCCAAAAATATTTTGGAAGAGTGGGATGAGATGTTTGAATCGTATCGCCAGGAACAAATGAGTATCCGGATCCGGGATCGTTCAATTGACTTTGACCTGTATAAAGAATCGCTTAGCGGACTGGATATCCCGCGCATTGCCCTGCCTAAAACCGGGCGAAAAGGCGAGCAATTGCGTTTTGCCCTGAAAGAGAATCTCCCGGGTTATTTTCCATTTACGGCGGGCGTGTATCCCTTTAAAAAGGACGCAGAACAGCCGACCCGTATGTTTGCGGGGGAGGGAACGCCGGAGCGAACCAATAAACGATTTCACTACCTCAGTCGGGGCATGCCTGCCGCACGCTTGTCGACCGCCTTCGATTCGGTCACCCTCTACGGGGAGGATCCCGCCTATCGACCGGATATATACGGGAAAGTGGGGAATTCGGGCGTCAGTATCTGCACGATTGACGATATGAAAAAGCTGTATTCGGGTTTCAGGTTGACCGACCCCTCCACCTCGGTTTCCAAAACGATCAATGGTCCGGCTCCCATGATATTGGCCATGTTTATGAATACGGCCGTTGACCAGGAGGTCGAACGATACTTAAAGGAAAAAGGGGAGTGGGAAGGAGCCATACGTGAAGCACGAAATCAATACGAGAAGTTGCCCTCCTATCATGGCTCATTGCCGGAAGGAAATGACGGATTTGGATTGGGTACGTTGGGGATTAGCGGCGACCAGCTGGTCGACCGGGAAACGTATGAAAAAATCAGGCGGGAGACCCTGCAAGTGATTCGAGGCACTGTGCAGGCAGATATTCTTAAAGAGGACCAGGCTCAAAATACGTGTATATTTTCCACCGGCTTCGCTTTACGGATGATGGGAGATATCCAGGAGTACTTTACGCAAAACAAGGTTCGCAATTACTATTCGGTTTCCATTTCAGGATATCATATCGCCGAGGCCGGGGCAAATCCAATCACCCAGGCCGCCTTTACGCTGGCAAACGGATTTACTTACGTGGAATACTATTTGTCCCGCGGATTGGAGGTGGATGATTTTGCCCATAACCTCTCGTTTTTCTTCAGCAACGGACTGGATCCCGAGTATGCGGTAATTGGACGTGTAGCACGACGAATATGGGCCGTTGCGATGCGGAATCTGTATGGGGCCAACGAGCGATCCCAGAAATTGAAATATCATATCCAAACCAGTGGCCGTTCCCTGCACGCCCAGGAAATACAGTTCAATGACATTCGCACCACGCTGCAGGCGCTGATGGCCATTTATGACAACTGCAATTCCCTTCACACCAATGCCTACGACGAAGCTATAACCACGCCCACCGAAGAGTCGGTCCGACGAGCCCTTGCCATTCAACTGATCATAAATGAGGAACTGGGTACGGCCAAAAATGAAAACATCAACCAGGGATCCTATTTCCTGGAAGAGTTGACCGACCTTGTTGAAGAAGCTATTCTGCACGAGTTCGACCGACTTAATCGCCGCGGAGGGGTTTTGGGAGCAATGGAAAATATGTATCAGCGAGGCAAGATTCAGGACGAGAGCCTGTATTACGAGGAAAAGAAACACAGCGGGGAGATGCCGATCATTGGGGTTAATACGTTTAACAGGAATAATGAGGAAAACGGCGGCGAGGATCGGGATGTTAATTTGATACGATCGACCGAAGAAGAGAAGGAACGGCAAATTCAGCAGCTAAAAGCTTTTCAGCAGCGACACGAGACCGAGGCCGACCGGGCATTGAAAAAGCTTACAGAGGCGGCACAGCAAGGGGAGAATCTGTTTGAGGAATTGATGGATACCGTTAAGGTGGCATCCCTGGGACAAATTACGCGTACGCTCTACGAAGTGGGAGGACAGTATCGGCGAAATATGTAAAGTGATTCCCAGAACGGTCTAAAAGCGGGGATTGTAGCGAAACGCCCGATTTGCTTTCCTAACTAACATTTTCCTTAAATCATCCATTTTACCCCGTTTAGTTGATATGCCCGGGCAGTCTGGGACGTGCTGTTGCCGCGGATTTGCCTATATTGTTTTCCCACCCTTTTCCCAAACACTCCCATTTTTCCAGAGAGGTAATCAGGACGATGAGCTTACGGTCAGCAGCCTTCCTTTGAGTTTTTTGGCTTTTTCGGCATGACTGCTCTGCTCGTAGTCGCTGATAACACGATCAGCGATACGTCGGGCAGAGGTGTAGTTGCCGGCTTCAAAATGAGCGTTGGCCGCTTTGTAGAGATTATAGGGAGTGGTTGATTCGTTATCGCTCCAGGAAGCGGCTTTTTCATATTTTTTCGCCGCCCGTGCATGTTCGCCAATCTCATTGAATAACATTCCGTGAAAAGCTATCGGACCTACTCCGAGGATGCCTTCCGGAGGGGAATAATCCTCGATGTACTGCAGGGCCTGTTGAGTATTTCCAAGTTTGTATTCAGCGATAGCCGCATAGTAGTGCGAAAGGTTGGCCGACTTCGTACCGGAATAACGCTGCATAATGCTTCTCAGTCCGATAGTGTATTCGGCTCCTTCACCGGTCAGCGCTTTTTGGTATTCGCCGTTTCGGAAATGCTGTTCGGCAAAGCCCAAAAGCTGTTGTGCTTTCTTTTCCTGGGACTGGTAGTGGTAGTAATAGGTCACACTGGCAATCAATATTAATACAGCGGCGACCAGCCCTCCATAAATATAGGTTTTGTACCTGGAGTGAAACTGCTGAACGCGTTGGTAGAAAGTCAGGAGGGGATCCTGTTCAAGTTCTTCTTTTGTTAGTTTTCTCCCCTTCTTGGCCATAAAATAAGTGGTTACATTAAATGTGAAATTTCGCTCAATGGAGCCGAAATTTAATTTGTTTTTCCCAGATCCCCAAATCTAATATAAAGCCTCTTACTGGGCGGGTGAGATGACTCCCTTACTCAATTCATAGACCCGGTCGGTTCTGCGAGATATATCTTTTTCATGGGTTACGATGATAATGCTGACTCCCTCTTTTTCTCTCAATTCAAAAAGAAGATCCAGTATGATTTCAGTATTTTCTTCGTCCAGGTTACCAGTAGGTTCGTCGGCCAGGATAATACGGGGATTGTTGGCCAGGGCGCGGGCCATGGAAACCCGTTGTTGTTCGCCGCCGGAAAGCTGGGTGGGGCGGTGCTCGGCGCGATCTTCGATACCGAATTTCCTCAGAAGTTCGTAAGCCCGTTCCTCGCTGAATTTGCGTTCGGATGAACGTATCATGGAGGGGATCATGATATTTTCCAGCGCCGTGAATTCAGGAAGCAGGTGGTGAAACTGAAATACGAAACCGACGCGCTGATTGCGAATGCTTGCCAGTTGTTCTTCATCGTACTGGAGAATATCTATTCCTTCCCAGTATACCTGGCCCGAGTCGGGTTGATCCAATCCACCCAGCAGATGTAAAAGCGTACTTTTGCCGCAGCCGCTGGAACCCACGACAGAAGCTATTTCCCCCGGATGCAATACCATCGATATTCCCTGGAGAACCTCCAGGGGTTCGCCGTGCGATTCGCGCGTAAAGCTTTTGTAGAGATTACGAGCTTCGAGAATGTAACTATTCTGGTTCATTATTGGTCGTCGTCCAGGTTACTGTTGTTGAATGCGGGGTAAATAATGGGCTCTATATGATCGCATTTGCCGTTGGAACGATTAATCAGGAAGTGAACCCCGCACATTTTGTTGTTGCCGTTGGCCAATTTGTATTTATGCGGAGTCCCCAGTTTGAAACGCTTTTGAGAGGTGGTAGTGTCCATGCCCAACACGGAATCGAACGAGCCGGTCATTCCTGCGTCGCTGATATAGCCGGTTCCCTGGGGAAAGATACGGGCGTCGTTCGTGGGAATGTGCGTATGGGTGCCGATAAAAGTCGAGATCTTGCCGTCCAGATGCCACGCCATCGCCAGTTTTTCGGCTGTTGCTTCGGCATGAAAATCAACGACTATATATTCCGTTTCCTTTTTTATCCTTTCAAGAGCCCAGTCCCCTGTTTTAAAGGGATCGTCAATGGACTGCATGAAAGTGCGTCCCTGCAGATTCAGTATGCCGATCTTGTCGGACGTACCGGGTATATCATAAATACCATATCCATAACCGGGATTACCCTTCGGATAGTTCAGGGGACGTAATACATGATGGTCTTTTTGCATGTAGTCAAAGACCTTGTATTTGTCAAAGGAGTGATTCCCACCCGTGATGACATGCACCCCCAGTTCATACAGTTTCTTTATAATTGTTCGATTAATACCGCGGCCTTTATGAGAGTTTTCCCCGTTCGCTATAACGAAGTCGGCCTCATATTTTTCTATTATACCGGGTAAAATGGTTTCCAACAGGGAAAGACCGGAAGAACCCACGATGTCGGCTACAAATAGGACGCTAAAATGTTTGGACATTAATTTTGTTCCTTAACGAATAAAAAATTGAACAGGTGTAAGCTATAGATGAAGTCTAATATCGCAATCTGCACGGGAAATTAAAATCAAAAGAATAGCTCGCGCTCCAGCGGGGCAGGCCGTCGTTCTTCGATTGAAAATTTTTTCCACTGCGTTGCTTTATCCCTGTAGCAGCCGAGAGCATGAAATTCCTGGTATCCGATATAATGAATAGAGCAAAAAATTTTATTTCTCAGAACGACGGCCTGCCCCGCTGGGGCGTGTTCAGCTACCTGTTGCAGATTGCCGGAATGGGACAGAGGGGGGTTACTGACCGTCTGAATCCTGCGTCTCAGCCTTTTTGTCGGATTGAGGGGGTTCTTCCCGTAATTCGTCGAGCATTTCTTCCAGCTGGGTATTGATTTGCTGTATTCTCTCTGAATCCCCGCTCTCCTCGTTACCTTCTTCTGCCTCAATGGCTTCTTCGGCCAGGCTCATGGCGGCCATGACCATAACGGTGGTTATCGACTGCTGAGGAAGTTCCTTGCGGTATTTTTTCATTCGTTGATTGACGTAGCGGGCGATTTCATGGGTGGTTTCCACTTCATCCTCCTCTACGCGCAGGGGATACTGCTTGCCCAGTATGTTTACTTTGATGGAAGTCACGATGGATGATCCAGGTGTTGGTCTATTTTGGAAATTAACTGCTGAATACGATGACGATAGGACAGTCGCTCTTTTTCCGACAGCGACGAAAACAGGTCGGTTTGTCCCTCTCTTAGTTGTTGCAGCTGTTCTTTCAACCTGGCGTTTTGTTCTTCGAGTTTCTCTTTTTCTTCCTTGAGAGCATGAACCTCGCGCGAAAGCTGATCGAGTAGTTCTTGCGTATATTGATATGGAGTTTGTTCAAGTTCCACGTAAAAAAGTCAGGATCTTAGTTCGGCATTGTACGAATCACTTAGCGTATTTAGTACCTTATTGATTATAGGTTGCACATCATCAATAGTCAAAGTTTTCGTACGATCCAGGAAGGTCAGGCGAAAAGCAAGACTCTTTTTCTGATCGCCGAGAGACCCACCCTCAAAAACATCAAATATTTGTTTGTCGATCAGAATATCCCCTGCCGTTTCCTGGATGGTTTGCATCAAATCGGCGGCGGGAATTGATTTGTCGATTACCAGGTCCAGGTCAAATTCGAAGGTCGGGTATTTGGAGACCGATTGATACGACCGCCCGGGAAGTTCCTGCTTAATGTTTTCAATCCGGGTCACCGACAGTTCGGCGACAAAAGTAGGTTGTTCAATTTCGTATTCGTCTAGCAGCGATTCCGGAGCAGAAAAGAGTCGTCCGACCACTTGGTCTTTGTACAAGTAATACAGCGTTTGTTTACGCCGATCTTCCTTGAGATCGTTCAGCAGATCGAGTTGATCGAGAAAAGCGGTGAGCGATTCCTTGAGATCGAAAAAGTCGTAACTCTCGGCTTCCGTGCGCCAATGTTCAATGTTTTTTTGACCCGATAATCCCATCAATAAGCGTGTTTCCTCTTTGATGCCGGACTGATAGGTACCGTTGTCACTTTTTTGGAATGTTTGTCCCACCTCGAAGAAGCGTACCGAGTGAACTTTTCGATTAAAGTTATAAGAGACGGCGCTCAAAAAACCGTGAGTGAGCGAGGGACGAAGAACGGCCATATCGCGCGAGACCGGGTTGAGGGTCTCGATCAGTTCGTCTTCTCCGGCGTATAGATTTGCTTTTTCTTCGGGGAGCAGCGAGTTGGTGTATATCTCCTTGAATCGCAGGCTCTTTACGGCCTGTTTGATGCGTCTTTCCAGTATTTCATAGGATCCCTTCGGCTGCGGTTTGGGAAATTTGACGTAGTCCGGGGAGGGGATATTGTTGAAATCATGGATTCTTCCCACTTCCTCAATCAAGTCGACCGGCCGGGTGATATCGGGACGGAAGGTCGGTACCCTGCATGTGATCGCATCTTCCGAGGTGGCGGTTACGTTCAGTTGCAGGCGATTTATTATGTCGGCGGCCTCATCCACCTCGAAAGAGGTACCCAGTAATTTATTGAGATAGTCGATTCGTAATTCTATTTCCACGGGCTCGGTCTGGACCGGGTGTACGTCGGTACATCCTTTTTCAACGGTGCCGCCGCTGACTTCGGCAATGAGCTCGGCGGCGCGCTCGGCCGTCTTACGGGTCATATTCGGATCGATACCGCGTTCAAAACGATAGGAGGAATCTGTCGTTATATTTTGCTCTTTCGACGTACGACGTATGCCGGAGGGCGAAAAATAGGCGCTCTCCAGCAACACGGTAGTGGTTTGTTCGTTGATTTCGGAGTTTTGTCCGCCCATGACTCCGGCGATCGCTATCGGTCCCTCGTCGTCGCAAATAAAGAGTGTGCCGGGGGAAAGCGTTCGCTCAACGTCGTCCAATGTGGTAAAGGTGCGTTCCTCGTTGTATTCCTTCACGACGATGCGCTGCCCGTTAATCAGGTCGTAGTCAAAGGCGTGCAGGGGCTGGCCGATTTCGTTGAGGACGTAATTGGTAACATCAACAATATTGTTAATGGGGCGGATACCGATGGATTTCAAACGGTTCTTTAACCACTGTGGAGAAGGTTGAACCGTCACGTCGGTGATCATTTTCGCCACATATCGATTACACCGGTCCGGATTTTCAATTTGGATCTCGATCGCTTCGTCCAGTGGGTCCGCTTCCGGCAAGTCGGACTCGGAAGAGTAGGGGGATGTAAGATCCTTATCCAAAACAGCGCTGAGATCCCGCGCAACGCCTATATGGCTGGCTGCATCGGGACGGTTGGGGGTTAACTCGATATCGAAAACCGTATCCACTTCCAGGTCAAGTGCTTCTTTCAGGGGAGTGCCGGGGTTGGCGTCGGATTCGAGGACCATAATGCCTTCATGATCGTCTCCCAGTCCCAATTCTTCTTCGGAGCAGATCATGCCGTTGGACTTTTCACCCCGGAGCTCGGCTTCCCGAATAACGAAATTATCGCCGTTCTCGTCCTTCACGGGAAGTTCGGTCCCCACGGTGGCCACCGGCACTCGCTGTCCGCTTTGCACGTTATTCGCTCCGCAGACGATTTGCACTTCTTCCCCGCCCAGATCCACCTGGCACAGCCAGAGGCGGTCGGCGTTCGGATGTTTGGTGCAGTCGGTTACCTGGCCGACGACGACCCCGTCGAGCAGGTTGCCGAATTTTTCCACTTCGTCGACTTCCAAACCGGCCAGGGTTAGCAGTTCCCCGGTTTTTTCGGTCGACACATCTATATCTACGTATTGCTGGAGCCAGTTATAGGATACTTTCATTAATCAGGTATTGCGCTTTACTCGTTTTAAATTCAATGAATTGCAGGGATCATCCGGTGAATCAGACAAATTGGTTCAGGAACCGCAGGTCATTGTTGTATAAAAGGCGTATATCATCTATCCCGTGCCGCAGCATGGCGATACGATCAACGCCCAGTCCGATAGCATACCCGGTATATTCGTCCGAATCGATGCCGGAATTGTCAAAAACATTGGGATCCACCATGCCGGCGCCGAGTATTTCGAGCCACTGTCCGCTGTCGCCCGTATCCCACCAGATATCCATTTCGAGGCTCGGTTCCGTGAACGGGAAGTAGGAGGGACGCAGACGATATTCCACATCGTCGCCGTACATGAGTCGGGCAAAGGTGATCAAAGTCTCCTTCAGTTCGGCCAGGCTAACGTCGCGATCGACATACAGGGCTTCCAGTTGATAAAACAGGCAAAATGACTTCGCCGTTATGGCTTCGTTTCGATATACGCGACCGGGCATAATAGCTCGAATGGGAGGCTCCTCTTCCTGCATCAGGCGTATCTGAACGGGAGAGGTGTGGGTCCGCATGACCAGATCCTGTTCATCGTCCTCCGCCCGGGTTTTACGGATAAAAAAGGTATCCTGCATGTCGCGCGCGGGATGATCGGGTGGGAAGTTAAGAGCCGTGAAATTGTGGAAATCATCTTCCAGTTCCGGTCCGTACGCCACCGAAAATCCAAGACGCAGAAATATTTCTTTCATTTCCTCCATAATTTGCGTCAATGGATGGAGGGAGCCGACTGACAGCGGGGGAGGAGGCAGGGTCAGATCTTCTTCCGCTTTTTCATCGCCGATATCCGGCTGTTCCAGTTCGGTTTTGCAGTTTTCAAATTTTTGCTGCGCAAGGTTTTTGACCTCGTTCATGGCTTTACCGACGTCGGCTCGCTGATCTTCCGGGACCTCCCCGATTTTCTTGAACATCGCCTGGATCTTGCCCTTGCGCGACAGGAAAGCCAGTCTGAATTCCTCCAGTTCCTGCTGATCCGTAATGGAATACGAGGTGATCTGTTCCTGCAGTTCGTCTATTTCGTCAAATATCGACATGGAAATACATTCAAGCTATTATAATTTTTATTCTTTTCAGACTTTAAAAAATCTACCACGGAAAAGCGAATTTATTAGCGGCTGAAAGTTGAAAGGGACTCGCCTCGCTCGCCCGGATGGAAATTCGAGTCTCGTAGCTGAAAGCGGCAGTACGCATGGAGCGACCTCGAAAAATTGGATTTTACCGCAGATGAAGCCTCCATTAGGCTCGTAAATCACTCAGCTCGGAGCTATCAACCTTAAACGCTTTTCCATTTAAAAAAAGCCGGCAACCCTTGTTGGATTGGCCGGCTTACACTCGTAAAAGGTTGTATAGGCGCTTTAAATCAGGCCGTGGCCTCTTCAACGATCGAAGAAAAGGCTTCCGGATCGCTAACGGCGAGATCGGCCAGCACCTTTCGGTTGATTTCAATATCGTTTTTCCGCAGGGCACCAACCAGTTTGGAATAGGTAGTTCCGTTCTGTCGCGCTGCGGCGTTGATGCGGGTAATCCACAGCCGACGGAATTCACGTTTTCGGACTTTGCGATCACGATACTGGTATTGCAATCCTTTTTCGACGGATTGCTTGGCGATGCGATATACATTTTTGCGCTTGCCCCAGTAGCCTTTCGCCTGTTTGATAATCTTGCGGCGACGGCGGTGGGAAGCCACTTTGTTTCTTGATCGTGGCATTTGTCAGATAAATATTTTCAGATTAAAGTTTTAATGACGAACTGCGCAGGGATCTGCCTATTTATAAGGCAACATCTGCTCAACAGACTTTTTCCTGGTCTTGTGTACGATTTTGTCCTTGCGCAGGTGACGTTTACGTTTCGGAGATTTTTTCGTAAGAAGATGGCCCCGGCTGGTCTTCTTGTGTTTATACTTGCCGGTACCAGTTTTCTTAAAACGTTTTTTGGCTCCGCTGTTGGTTTTCATCTTGGGCATAAATACTACCTCCGTTGTAAGTAAACTTGATTCGAAAGACTTCGAAGATATGAATTGCTGGGAAGGTATTCAACCTTTTTCGGCCGCATGGGACCGGAAAAGGTTGATAATACCTCAATTCTATTTAAAAGCAAGTTTGCGGGGTACTGAAAA
>CAYQXO010000015.1:0-39434 GCA_964421495.1 uncultured Balneolaceae bacterium
CTTTGCGATACGCGAAGGCGGCCATACGGTCGGTGCCGGCGTCGTAAGTGAAATCCTGGATTAAGATTAAGTCTCCATTGTGCCGGTTGTTTTGAGCCGGCCGGTGGACGAATAAGTTTCGTACTGAATTTAATTGCGCCAGGAGCGGAGCATGTTCTTCGCTCTTGGCGTGTCTACGGGTGTAGCTCAACTGGCAGAGCAGCGGTCTCCAAAACCGCAGGTTGTGGGTTCAAGTCCTTCCACCCGTGCAACATTTTTTGTTTACATAGGTTAACGGACCGGGAAGATCATTACGTTAATAAAACTCGAGTGGTTTCGTTATGGAAAAGATCAAGGCGTTCTTACTGGATGTGAAAAAGGAAATGAACAAGGTCTCATGGCCAACGCAGGAAGAGTTACGCGATAATACAATCGTGGTCATTATATTTTCCTTGATTCTGTCCGCATTTATTTACGGAGTGGATCGCATCTACAGTGTCATCTTAAAAGCAATCTATCAATGACTGCCGAACAACAATATGATTGGTATGTCGTTCGGTGTTTCTCCGGACATGAGAAAAAGGTAAAGGAACATCTGGAGCGTGAAATTGAGCTGCAGGGTCTTGAAGACAAGATCGCTGATATCGTTATACCAACGGAAAAAGTGGTTGAAATTCGTTCCGGTAAAAAACGAACGCGTGAGAAAAATTTCTTCCCGGGCTATATTCTGCTTCAAACTATATATGATGAGGAAGTGAACAACATGGTGCAGAATGCTCCCTCGTGTATTGGATTTCTCAAATCCGGTAAAAATGACAAGGTGCCTCAACCCCTGCGCCAGGAAGAGGTGGATCGTATTCTGGGTCGCGTGCGGGAAAGTCACGAGGCCGAGGAAGAAGGCAGCCTCATAGAAATTCCCTTTAACGAGGGCGATATCGTCAAGGTGATCGACGGACCATTCAAGGATTTTGACGGTACGGTACAGGAAGTGAACAAGGAAAAGTTAAAGCTGCGCGTGCTGGTAAGTATTTTTGGTCGAAAGACCCCGGTGGAAGTGGATGTAAACCAGGTTGAGCCGGCTAGCTAGACGCGCTTTTAAAAGATATTTGCAGTAAGCGGTAACGTAATTTTTTGATCGATAAATTTCAGACTAGATAAGAAGTAATCTTATGGCTAAGAAAGTAGAAAATGTTATAAAACTCCAGATTCCCGGAGGTCAGGCAAATCCCGCTCCCCCGGTAGGTCCGGCACTGGGTCAGGCCGGCATTAATATTATGGAGTTTTGCAAGGCGTTTAATGCCAAGACCCAGGATAAGGCGGGAACGATTGTTCCGGTGGAGATTACCGTCTATGTTGACAAATCATTTACCTTCATCACGAAAACACCGCCTGCAGCTGTGCTGCTGAAAGAAGCGGCAGGTATCGAAACGGGTTCCGGCGAACCCAATCGCGTGAAAGTGGGGGAGGTGACATGGGATCAGTGCCGGGATATCGCCGAACAGAAATTAAAAGATCTCAATGCCAATGACGTGGAAGCCGGGGCGCATATGATCGCCGGTACCGCTCGAAGCATGGGATTGCGAGTAATTAAAGAGTAGAAATTGAATCGAATAGACAGGTAGACGAGTATTATAATGGCTAAACGTGGAAAGAAATATACAGAAGCTAAGAAACTGGTCGATGTGGAACGCGACTATACCATCGCCGAAGCGTGCGACCTTGTTAAGCGTACCGCCGTGGCTAATTTTGACGAGTCGGTGGATCTCGACCTTCGCCTCGGCGTCGATCCCCAGCATGCCGACCAAATGGTGCGGGGAACGGTTACACTGCCGCACGGTACGGGACAGGAAATAAGCGTTCTGGCGCTGGTTAGTGAAAGTTACCAGGAAGAAGCGGTCGAAGCCGGTGCTGATCACGTGGGACTTGATGACTACATCGAGAAAATAGAAGAAGAGAATTGGACGGATGTCGATGTGATTATTGCAACGCCCGATGTGATGGGTAAAATCGGTAAACTGGGTCGGATCCTGGGTCCGCGGGGCCTGATGCCGAATCCCAAAAGCGGAACGGTAACCACCGACGTGGGTAAGGCGGTGGAGGAATCCAAGGCAGGCAAAATAGAGTTTCGCGTTGACCGCTACGGACAGCTTCATACCACGATCGGTAAAGTAAGCTTTGATGCCAACGAGCTGCGGGAGAATGCGATCGCCTTTATTAAAGAGGTTAATCGACTGCGGCCCGCCTCGGCAAAAGGATTGTATATGAAAAGGGTTCACATGAGCTCTACGATGGGACCAAGCATCAGCATCGATCGAAGTGCCGCTATTTCCCTGTAAAAACCGTCGTTTAGCTGCACATCCATTTGAAAGAATTTAAAGATTAAATCTAATTGGAAAATGCCGACACTGGAAAAGAAAAAGGCAATTGTTGAAGAAATTACCGACAAGCTGGAAAATTCTCTGGCTGTATATGTGACCAACTATTCGGGATTGTCGGTTCCGGAAATCAATGAGCTTAGAAGTGAGTTTGCAGAAGACGGGCTGACCTACCGGGTCTATAAAAATACCCTGATTAAGCGGGCAATGGAGGAGATCGGTGGGTATGACGACCTGTATCCTCACTTGCATAACCAGAATGCGTTTGCCTTCGCCGACGAGGAACTGGCCAGGCCCGCTAAAATTCTGAAGAAGTTTAACGAGGAACACGAAAAGCCTGAATTCAAGGCTGCCTTGATTGACGGGGGATATTATGGCCCCGATCAATTGGATACCCTGGCGGCTATGAAGTCCAAAGAAGAGATAATCGGCGATATTATATCGCTGCTGAAAGCGCCCATCTCGAATGTAGTCAGTGCTTTACAGGCCCAGGGCGAAAATATGGCAAGTGCCGTCAAGACTATTGCGGAAAATGCCGACGAATTGGGAACAGCCGGGGAAACGGATACTGCGGAACAAAGTGAAGAGGAAAGCGCTACAGAAGAGGAGTCCGCATCGGCCGAGAAAACGGAGAAAGCCGCGGAAGAAGAGGAGAAGGCGGCCGAAGAAGACTCGGCGGAATCCACGGAAGAAACGGATGCTGAATCTGCCGAAGAAACAGCAGACGAAGCAGACGAAACAGAAACAGCAGACGAAGCAGAAGAAGACTCTGCGGAAGAGGATGAAGAAACAGAGGAAGTAGAAGCAGAGGATGAAGCTGACGAAGAGGATGAAGCAGATAGTGAAGAAGATGAAACAGAAGCTGACGAAGAGGATGAAGAAGATGAAGAAGATGAAGAAGAAACGGAAGACAAGGATAAATAAGGAACTTGGCGGGGGTTTTGTGCCCTGCTGAATGCATGATTCGAAAGAAGGATGAATGACTACTTTTGTACTCTTTTGAAAATTTTTTAAATCGAATAAATAAAGACTCAATCGGAGAATAATACAATGGCCGACGTAAAAGATCTCGCTGAACAACTGGTTAACCTAACCGTTAAGGAAGCAAACGAATTAGCACAAGTACTGGAAGAGGAATATGACATCAAACCTGCAGCTGCGCAAGCTGTTGTTGCCGGTGACGGTGGCGGCGGAGGTGCTGCTGAAGAAGAGCAAACTGAATTTGATGTCGTCCTGAAATCCGCCGGCGATAAGAAGATCGGCGTGATTAAGGAAGTTCGTGGCATTACCGGTCTTGGCCTGAAAGAAGCCAAAGAACTTGTTGATAATGCCCCCAATCCCATTAAGGAAGGCGTTGAGAAAGCTGAAGCTGAGGAAATCAAGTCCAAGCTGGAAGATGCCGGCGCTGAAGTGGAACTCCAATAATTGAATGGAGACGGTTGTTTCACTTAACGGCTTTACTTGGACAATTTTCTAATAGCCAATACCGTTAAAGGGTATTGGCTATTGGCGTCTAGTTATATTATAGGTGGGTTGCATACGATCTAATTCATCGAGTGCCGAGCTTGTGTTGATAGAATATGTAATGCAATTAAACAGTTACATGATTAATGAGACGTCCTCTAAAAAGGAAGAACCAGTCTCAGGCTATCGGCCTGTTCAAGATAGCCAATTACCATATATGCAAGTTTCTGGCAATCTGACCTATACCTCATCACTTTATTACGACAGTGAATGGTGAACTTCTTTTTCGCTTAATCCAACTCTTACTTTTTAACATAAAGGAGCTTTTCCTTTGACTACCACAATGGACACTATCCCGAACACTGAACGCCTTAATTTTGCGAGTACACGGCAGGTTCACGAGTATCCTGATTTTCTGGATCTTCAACTCGAATCGTTCCGGAATTTTACCCAGATTGATACGGCCCCCAAAGACCGGGAGGAGAAGGGGCTTCAGAAAATTTTCATGGAAAACTTTCCCATCCAGGATTCGCGGGAGCAGCACATCCTCGAGTTTATCCATTATACCTTCGACACGCCGAAGTATACGATCGAAGAGTGCCAGGATCGCGGGCTGAATTACGCGGTGCCGTTGAAGGCTAAACTCCGGCTCTCTTCAGTAGATGACGATGACGAGGCTTCCGAAACGATTGAACAGGAGGTTTTCCTCGGGGATCTGCCCTGGATGACCGCTAACGGCTCTTTTATTGTAAACGGGGCCGAGCGCGTGGTGGTCAATCAGTTGCACCGCTCGCCGGGGGTTTTCTTCGGACAGAATGTGCATCCGAATGGCACCCAACTGTATTCCGCCCGGGTTATTCCGTTTAAAGGTTCCTGGATAGAGTTTACAACGGATATTCGCGATGTCCTGTGGGCTTACATCGATCGAAAGAAAAAGCTTCCGGCTTCCACCCTGCTGAGGGCGCTTGGCTATTCTTCAGACCAGGAAATTCTGGACTTGTTCAGCCTGTCGGAAAAGATAGAATTCAGTACTAAAAAGGAGTTTAAGAAAAATCTCGTGGGACGCCGCCTGGCGACCGATATCGTGGTGGAAGAGGAAAAAGAGGTCGTCGATGATGATACGGGCGAGGTTACCGAGGAACTTCATCGTACCGTTCTGCTTGAGCGCGACAAGGAACTCGAGGAAGATGATTATGACGTGCTCAAAGAACATGACTACGAGGAGTTGGAAGTACAGACGGTTTCGGCGGAAGAGTCGGATCGTTCGGTCATTATGAATACCCTGCGCAAGGATTCCTCGCATGACGAGGTTACCGCGCTGGGCGAGATTTATCAGCAAATTCGAACCGGTGAGATGCCGGATCCGGAGACGGCGCGTTCCGTACTGGAGCGGCTGTTTTTCAGTGACAAGAAATATGATCTTGGCGAGGTCGGACGCTATCGATTGAACAAGCGGCTCCACCTGGATGTGGATATGGAAACCCGCTACCTGACCAAAGAGGATATCGTTGCTATAATCAAGGAAGTCATTCGCCTGAAGGACATGAAATCGCAGGTGGACGATATTGACCATTTGAGTAATCGCCGCGTTCGAACGGTAGGCGAGCAGCTGGGTCAGCAGTTTTCCATTGGCCTGGCCCGGATGTCACGAACCATCAAGGAACGCATGAACTCCCGGGACGCCGAGCAGTTGACGCCCCAGGACCTGGTTAATGCGCGTACCATTTCAAGCGTGATTAATACCTTCTTCGGTACGAATCAGCTCTCGCAATTCATGGATCAGACGAATCCGCTCGCCGAGCTGACCCACAAACGCCGAATGTCGGCGCTGGGTCCCGGCGGTTTGACGCGCGAACGTGCCGGATTCGAAGTGCGGGATGTCCATTATACTCACTACGGTCGCCTGTGTCCGATTGAAACGCCCGAGGGACCGAATATCGGTTTGATTTCCTCCCTCTGCGTGCATGCGAAAGTCAACGACTTCGGGTTTATAGAAACGCCATATCGAAAAGTGGAGGATCAACAAGTCACGGACGAAGTGGAATTCCTGGCCGCGGAGCAGGAAGATGAAACGATCATCGCCCAGGCTAACGCGCCGCTGGACGAAGACTCCCGCTTCAAAAGCGATAATATCTTTTCTCGATTCCGTGACAGTAACGTGGGACTGGCCAAGCCGGAGGATATTGAGTACATGGATGTTTCCACCAACCAGATTACGTCCCTGGCCGCGGCCCTGATTCCCTTTATTGAGCACAATGATGCAAACCGTGCGCTCATGGGATCGAACATGCAGCGACAGGCGGTTCCGCTTCTGCAGCCCGAATCTCCGATCGTGGGTACGGGACTTGAGCGGCGTGCCGCCAAGGATTCCCGTGCGATCATAACCGCGGAAGGCAAGGGTGAAGTTACCTATGTCAGCGGCAAAGAGATCCGCGTCCGATACGAGCGGGACGATATCGAGCAGTATTGCTATTTTGACGATGGTGAAAAAACCTACAAACTGAAAAAGTTCGAACGTACCAACCAGGACACTACGGCCAATCAAAAACCGGTCGTCCAGGTAGGAGATACGGTTGAAAAAGGTGATACGCTGGCCGACGGTTGTGCCACCGACGAAGGAGAGCTTGCCCTCGGCCGCAATTTGCTCGTTGCCTTTATGCCCTGGCGCGGTTATAACTTTGAGGATGCTGTCGTCATCAGTGAGCGCATTGTCAAGGAGGATGTGTATACTTCACTGCACATCCAGGAATTTGAACAGCAGGTGAGAGACACCAAACGCGGGGAAGAAGAATTAACGCGTGAGATTCCGAATGTCAGCGAAGAAGCGACCAGAAATCTGGACGAGAATGGTATCATCCGGATCGGCGCAAAAGTGGATCCCGGGGATATTCTGGTAGGTAAAATTACCCCGAAGGGCGAAACGGATCCGACACCGGAGGAAAAACTGCTCCGGGCTATCTTCGGTGACAAGGCGGGCGATGTGAAGGATGCTTCTCTGAAGACGCCTCCGGGAGTTAGCGGCACGGTGATAGACACGAAGCTGTTCAGCCGCAAGCGGGAAGAAGAAGTGTCCCGCAAGGAAGAGAAGAAAATGGTGGAGCAGGAGAATGAACGCCACCAGGAGAAAGTTGACGAGCTAAATGCCAAGTGGGCGGATCAGATGTATCAATTGTTGAAGGATAAAACATCTCCCGGGGTATACGATTTCAACGGTGTAGAGCTCATACCGAAAGGTGAAAAGTATCGCAAATCGGAATTTGAAAAGCTGGATCCGGTTGACATTAATGAGGATATTCAATGGGCAACCGATGATCAGCTTGTTGAATACGTGAAGCGTCTCTTTCAGAATTACCGACGTATTCGACAGGATATCGACACCGAGGCGAAGCGCCGTAAATATCAAATTCAGGTTGGTGATGAACTGCCGCCCGGTATCATCCAGAAGGCGAAAGTTTATGTTGCGAAGAAGCGCAAGATGCAGGTTGGTGACAAGATGGCCGGTCGTCACGGCAACAAGGGCGTGATCGCCAAGGTCCTGCCCGAAGAGGATATGCCGTTCATGGACGACGGTACTCCCGTGGACATTCTATTAAGTCCGCTGGGCGTGCCCTCACGAATGAATATCGGCCAGATTTATGAGACCATTCTCGGTTGGGCCGGAAAGGAACTCGGCGTTAAGTTTGCTTCCCCGATCTTTGACGGCGCTTCTTACGAAGACGTCCAGGATAAGTTGGAGGAAGCGGGACTGCCGAAAGACGGCCGCGTAAATCTGTACGATGGTCAAACCGGCGAGCCGTTTGATCAGCTGACGACGGTAGGGTACATCTATATGCTGAAGTTGAATCACCTGATTCAGGACAAGATGCACGCTCGATCCATCGGTCCATACTCTCTCATTACGCAGCAACCACTGGGTGGTAAAGCCCAATTCGGTGGCCAGCGTCTTGGGGAAATGGAGGTCTGGGCACTGTACGCCTACGGAGCATCCAATATTCTCAAAGAGATGCTCACCGTCAAAAGCGACGACGTCAAAGGTCGCTCGAAAGTCTATGAAGCCATCGTCAAGGGTGAAAATCTGCCCGAGGGCGATGTTCCCGAGTCGTTCAAAGTGCTCCTTCGCGAGTTGCAGGGACTCGGACTTCAAATCAATATCGACCAATAATAATTGCGAATGCTCGCGCCGCATCAATTTGCGAACGCCGGGCCTTCCAGGTTGATAATCAGATTCAATTATTTTCTGAATAAAATCCAAATCAGAGGTAGCTCCAATGCCGTCATCTAAAACATTAACCGTTTCGAAGGACTTCGAGAATATAGGTATATCCCTTGCTTCACCGGAAACTATTCTCTCCCGTTCTCACGGCGAAGTCCTGAATCCCGAAACGATAAACTACCGTACATTCAAACCGGAGAAAGACGGTCTTTTCTGCGAGAAAATCTTCGGCCCCGTTAAAGACTGGGAGTGTCACTGCGGTAAATACAAGCGTATCCGGTATAAAGGTATTATATGCGACCGGTGCGGGGTAGAGGTTACTCGGAAAGCTGTACGACGTGAACGCATGGGACACATTTCACTGACGGTCCCGGTCGTGCATATCTGGTATTTCAAAACCCTCCCCAACAAGATCGCTTATCTGCTCGGGTATTCTTCGAAAAACCTGGAAAAGATTATCTATTACGAGTCATTCGTTATCATCAACCCCGGCTTTTCCCGTGAATTGGGATACAAGAAGGGCGACATGATTACGGAAGAGGAGAAGTACGAAATCCTTGACCAGTTGCCCGAGGAACATGCCGAGCTGAGTGACGATCATGAAGACAAGTTTCTTGTCAAAGAGGGAGCCGATGCCATCGAGCATCTGTTGTCTACGATGGATCTGGACAAGACGGCTTATCGCCTGCGGCACGAGGTGCGTAATGAAACCTCGCAGATGCGTAAAAAGAAGAAATTGAAGCGTCTGCAGGTTATTGAGTCGTTCCGTTCGGCAAACATGCATACGGAGAATCGTCCGGAATGGATGATTCAACGGGTTATTCCAGTGATTCCCCCGGAACTTCGTCCGCTGGTGCCGCTTGAAGGCGGTCGCTTTGCTACCTCCGACCTGAACGATCTGTATCGTCGTGTGATCATTCGTAATAATCGCCTTAAACGACTGATCGATATCAAGGCGCCGGATGTTATCCTGCGCAATGAGAAGCGCATGCTGCAGGAAGCGGTGGATTCGTTGTACGACAATTCCCGTAAATCGAATGCAGTTCGAAATAACAACCGGCCGCTGAAGTCGCTCAGCGACATGCTTAAAGGCAAGAGCGGTCGTTTCCGACAGAACCTGCTGGGTAAGCGAGTGGATTATTCCGGCCGATCGGTGATTGTCGTCGGACCCGAACTGAAAATGCACCAGTGCGGACTTCCCAAGGAAATGGCGATAGAACTCTATAAGCCGTTTATTATTCGCCGCCTGATTGAACGGGGCTATGTAAAGACTGTCAAAAGCGCGAAGAAAGTTGTAGACCGAAAAGATGAAGTCGTATGGGAGGTTCTGGAGAATGTGATTGACGGCCACCCGGTTATGTTGAACCGTGCGCCGACCCTCCACCGACTCGGTATACAGGCCTACCAGCCGGTACTTATTGAAGATAAGGCCATTCGCCTGCACCCGCTGGCCTGTACGGCATTTAATGCCGACTTTGACGGTGACCAGATGGCTGTACACGTGCCGCTGAGTCATGACGCCATTATGGAAGCGTCGGTATTGATGCTCGGATCGCATAACCTGCTGAGTCCGGCTAACGGGGGACCCATCGCCGTGCCGTCGCAGGATATGGTATTGGGTACGTATTACCTGACCAAGACGGCGAGTGACCAGAAGGGCGAAGGCAAGAACTTTAGCTCCTTGACCGAGGCGTTGACGGCGTACAATCTCGACAGGCTCGATATGCATGCCGAGATCAATTGCCGCGTACCGATTAAGGAAGATGGTGAAACTCGCTATGAAGTGGTTAAGACCACTACGGGTCGTGTCGTCTTTAATGAAATTATTCCCGATGAAATCGGGTTCCGCAATAAGGTGTTTGACAAGAAAGCACTCGGGACCCTTATTACCGACATCCACAATGAAGTTGGAACGGCCCGTACGGCTGAATTTCTCGACCAGATGAAGAATATCGGGTATGAGATGGCTACCATCGGCGGGCTCTCCTTTAGCCTCGAAGATATTCTCATTCCGGAGGCCAAGGAAAAGCTTATTAAAAAGACGACTGATGAAGTCGATGAGATTCAGCAGCAGTATGAAATGGGCTTTATTACCGACAACGAGCGGTACAACCAGGTTATTGACAAGTGGACCAGCACAACCAACCGGGTGTCGGAGACGCTGTTTAACGGATTGGCAGAAGATCGGGACGGTTTTAATCCGGTCTTTATGATGGCCGATTCCGGCGCTCGGGGTTCCAAGGAGCAGATCCGTCAGCTGAGCGGTATGCGCGGTCTGATGGCGAAGCCTCAAAAGAGTTCCCAGCAACAGGGGAATGAGGTTATCGAGAATCCCATTCTTTCCAGTTTCCGCGAGGGACTGACCGTACTGGAGTACTTTATTTCCACTCACGGTGCCCGAAAAGGACTGGCGGATACGGCGCTTAAGACGGCCGATGCCGGTTACCTGACACGTCGCCTGGTTGATGTATCCCAGGACGTTACCATTAGTGAATTGGACTGCGGTACGTTGCGGGGTATCAAGATGGAAGCACTCAAGGATAATGAGGAAGTCATCGAGAGTCTTGAAGACCGTATTCTCGGTCGCGTCTCGATGCATGATGTCTACGATCCCATTTCCGACGATTTGATCTGTGAAGCCAACGATCTGATAGACGAGCGAGTGGCCAAGAAGATTGCCGAAACCTCGCTGGAGCAGGTCGAGATACGTTCCGTACTGACTTGTGAGTCCGAGCGTGGCGTCTGTGCCAAATGCTACGGGCGAGACCTTGCGCGTGGTACCATGGTACAGGTGGGCGAATCGGTTGGAGTTATTGCCGCCCAGTCGATTGGCGAACCCGGTACGCAGCTTACGCTTCGAACATTCCACGTTGGAGGTACCGCCTCCCGTATGGAGTCTGAATCGCAGCACCAGTCCAAGTTCGAAGGAGAGGTCGAGTTTGAAAACATTCGGGTCGTCGAATATGATGACGGTGAAGAAGTGCACGACATCGTGCTGAGCCGCGCCGGAGAGATCAAGATCGTCAATGACGACGGCAAGGTGCTGATGACGTACAACGTCCCCTATGGATCTGAGTTGATGGTTGAAGAGGGGGATGAAGTGGACAAGGGACAGCCTCTCTGCAAGTGGGATCCCTATAATGCTCTTATATATGCCGAAATTGAAGGTACAGTGGAATACAAGGATATAATTGAGGGCATCACCTTCAATGAGGAAACGGACGCGCAAACGGGTCACCGCGAAAAAGTGGTCACCGAATCGAAGGACAAAACGCAGGTTCCGACGATCATGGTGAAAGGTGACAATGATCGTGTGCGCGAACATACCCTGCCGGTGGACACCCATATTGTCGTAGACGACGGTGAAGAGGTCCAGGCCGGCAAAGTGCTCGCCAAGATTCCGCGGGAAGCTGGTAAGTCGAAGGATATTACGGCGGGTCTGCCGCGCGTAACCGAGCTCTTCGAAGCTCGTCCGCCCAGCGAGCCGGCGGCCGTATCCGAAATCGACGGTATTGTAAAAATGGGCGGCCGCAAACGCGGATCCCAGGAAGTGATCGTCGAAAGTAAAGACGGTACGGATAAGAAGACGTACCTGATCTCGCTCTCCAAACATATCCTGGTGCAGGAGAATGATTATGTGAAAGCGGGACAGCCGCTTTCGGACGGTACCGTTCCGGCCCAGGATATCCTCAATATTCTCGGTCCCTATGCCGTGCAGTCTTACCTGGTGAATGAGATCCAGGAGGTTTATCGTCTGCAGGGGGTTCAGATCAATGACAAGCATATTGAGATCATTGTGCGGACCATGATGCAGAAGGTTGAGGTAACCGATCCGGGAGATACCATGTATCTCGAAGGTGACAAAGTGGATCGATTCGAATTGAACAATCACAATGACGAACTGATCGGTAAGTTTGTGGTCACCGATCCGGGCGAAAGTGATCTTAAACAGGGTGCCATACTGGATCGCCGTGATGTCCGCGATGTCAACAACCAGCTGATAAAAGACAGCAAAGAGGAGATCGAGACGCGTGAAGCTGAACCGGCTATTTCCAAGCCTATATTACTGGGTATTACCCGGGCTGCATTATCGACGGAAAGCTGGCTTTCGGCAGCATCCTTCCAGGAGACTACCAAGGTGCTTACGCAAGCGTCTATCGAGGCCAAGAAGGATCATCTGCTCGGTCTCAAGGAAAATGTAGTGGTGGGACACAAAGTGCCTGCCGGTACGGGAATGCGTAAGTATGAAGATATCATCGTGGGCTCCAAGTCTGAAATGGAAGAGGCCGAGGAAGACGAGAAAACACGCAAGGTCTTCGAAGAACTCGGAGCGGAAGAGGAAGACGGTTCCGAGTCTTCCGGTGACGGCGAACAAAAGGAATCCACTGCGGAAAAAGCCGAGGAAGAGGAGGAATCGTCCGAATAAGGACGATCGTCCGGATTTCTCACTGAACCTGTATCTGAATATTTATGAAAACGACGGGTGACGCATACCGTGCGCTTCCCGGGTTTTGATACGGATTCTGTCCGTAGAAATTGATAATTTGACGTAACTACGAAAGGCCTTCGCACATTCCTGCGAAGGCCTTTTGCTATTTATAGGAGGGATACTCTTTAAGCCATGGTCAAACGGTGCATTTGAAAGGGGTTGATCACCGCAAGTTTTCAAAAATTCAAGCTATCAAAATGGACCGACGTGGCAATCCGCTTTTTCAAAATAAACGAATGCTCCACTAGCCCGGATTTCGCAGCGCTGACAGACTGTTATCTAAGATAATATATATTTCAAGTTAAGTATTTGAATATCATGGACATAGCGTCATACATAAATTTCTCTTGTGAGCTCAGAGCGAAGCGTCACCCGCGTCAGCGAAATCCGGGCTAGAGGTCCGTTATCACATTATCCGAAAATAACAGCGTACAGGTACGGGACGGTGTATGGAATCCGGTAATTATTGAGTCTTACGTTTATCCTTCGTCGGACCCTTTATTTTGCGGATTTTTCTCTTCCTTGGCGTCTTCAATGGTGTCCAGCAAATTCTCGGCCTCATGGATCAGATCTTCCGCTCTCTTTTTGGCATCTTCGACTACGAGTTCACCTTTTCGTTTCGCTTCGGACACTTTTTCCTTTTCCATGCTCAGTTTCTCGATCAGCTCGGATAGATCACTGGCATAGGTGTTTAGTCTGTACGAGATCCGATCGCGGGTTGTGCTGCCTTTTTCGGGGGCGTAAATTATGGCGAGTGCGGATCCGACAAGAGCGCCCGTGAAAGCGCCCAGAATAAAATTGGTTGAGTTTCTCATAACAGTAGAATGATTTTTGATTCTTGATTAGCGGAATATTTGTTATTCCCTTCTACTAATATAACTAATCTCGAATAATATTAGTTTACAATTAATCCACGGAAATTATTTTCAACCGGCAGATTTGTCCCGGATAGCCTCTCGTCTTTTTTTTGAGATGCTGATTATGACGCTGGGGACCACAAACAGGGTTAGAATCGTGGCGAATATAAGGCCGCCGATTACGGCCCGCGCCAGGGGTGCCCAGGTTTCCGCTCCCGCTCCCAATTCAAAAGAAAGCGGGATCATGGAACAGACGGTGGTTAGGGCGGTGAGCAGGATGGGACGCATGCGCCGCCGGCATGCCTCGATAAAGTTGTCGTAATAGCTGTTGGACGATTTATTATCGCGGGTGTACAGGTGGATATAGTCCACCAACACGATACCATTGTTGACGACAATCCCGACCAGCATGAGGATGCCGATATAGGCCGTGACATAAACGTTGGTACCTGTTATCCAGAGCGCCATCAGGGCACCGAAGAAGGCCAAGGGAATGGTAAGCCAGATGACAAAGGGATCCCTGAAATTTTCAAACAGGGAGGCCATCACCATATAGGTCAGCATCAGGGCGAACAGCAAGACCCATAACAGCTCACTCTCGCTTTGGGAGCTCTGACGGGTGGTGCCCGTAAATTCATACCGGTAGCCGGAAGGAAGGACTACATTATCCCGGATGAAATTTACCAGTTGATCCCGGTATTCCGAGGCGTTGTTCTGTGTTCGGATGTTGATGTCGAGGATGGTTTCCCGATCCCGGCGTTCATACCGGTTCGTACCCTCGGCCATATCAAATCGGCCGAGCGCCGAGACGGGAAGCCGTAGATCTCCGGAGGAAAGGACGTGTAAGTTTAACAGCTTTTCCCGGGTATCAATAATGGATTTATGAGAACGTACTTCAATCGGTATTTCCCGTCCCTCGACATAGTAATAACCCGCCCGGGAGCCTCTCATCTGGGTTTGCAGGGCGCTGGCAACGTTCGATAGATTGCCGCCGGCCTTGTTGACCTGCGTCCGGTTGGCCTTGTAGTGGAGCTCGGGAATGGGATCCGAGCGACCCGTATTTACCGATATAACGTTGGTGTCGGTTTCTGCCACCCGGGTGATTTTGTCGGCCAGGGCCTGCAGAACTTCGATTTCGGGACCGATCAGGGTGAATCGTATGCGATTGCCAAACCCGCCGAATCCGCCGCGGCCTCCCCGGCGCCCGCCAACCTCCAATTCAACTCCGGGTCGCTGGAGCATGCGTTCGACTTCCCTCGATATTTCGTTGGTGCTTTGATCCCGTTTTCCGGGCTCGATCAACTTCACCGTTATTTCACCGGTATTACTTTCGGTCCGAAATCCGCTCTGTCCTATTTCGGTGACAACGGTAGTGACCATGTCCATGTCAAGGATGCGTTGACTATAGTCTCGCAGAATTTCTGCTGTTTTGACAAGTTTGGTTCCGGGGGGCAACTCTACCTCCACGTCAAACTCGCCCTCGTCGCTGTCGGGGAAAAAGCCTCCCGGCAATTCTTGGTATATGAAATAACTGCCGCCCATGATCAGGGCCACGAACAGGAGGACGATCCATCGCTTTTGAAGGATCCACTTTAATCCCACGATATACAGATCTTCAAGTCGGTGAAGGGCTTTGAAAGTAAAACTGTGTTTTTCGAATTCCCCGGCGTCCATGAAGAGAACCGCGAGCACGGGAAGCAACAGAATGGAAACGAGAAAGGAGATTGCGATGGCCATGCAAATGGTAAGGGCAAAGTCGCGAAAAACCTGACCCGCCACGCCGGAAATCGATACAATAGGCAGAAAGACGGCTACGGTAGTCAGCGTACTGCCCAACAACGCCCCGATAACCTCGTTGGTCCCCAAAAGCGCGGCGTCGTACCGGCTATGCCCTTTTTCGAGTTTGCCGGCAATACTTTCTGAAACCACGATGGCGTTGTCGACCAGCAATCCCACTGCCAGGGCAATGGCCGTAATCGAAAATATATTGAGTGTTAAATCCGCAAAATACATGGCGGCAAAGGTTGCCGTAACGGAAACGGGGATAGCCGACGCTACAATCAGGGAAACGCGCCAGCCTCCCATAAACAGGAGCAAAATGAGGATAACGACGACCAGGGCGATTAATGCGGTTTGGGAGAGGTTGTTGATCGAGTTTTCAATATTATCTCCCTCACTGGTCAAGATCTGCAGGTTGACTCCCGCCGGCAATTGTTTTTCAATCTCGCCCAGCGTTCGGCTGACCGATTTTACGGCATCCAGGGTATTGGCGTCCGACTGTTTGTGAACTTCGATTGTTACGCTGTTGTTGCCGTTGACTTCGACCAGGGTCTGTATGTCCTCGAATCCATCCTCCACATCTGCTACGTCACCAATATGGACGGCAACTCCCTCGTCTGTTGTTGTGATAACCGTTTGACGTATCTGGTCCACACTGGTAAATATCGACTCGGCCCGGACGCTGTAGCTTTGCCGGTTTGTGGTAATGTTGCCGATGGCCTGGCGGACGTTGTTCTGGCGCAGGGCGTTGAGCACCTGTTCGGGTTGCAGATTGTATTGGGCCAGGCTTTGCTGATCGATGTTTATAAATATTTTTCGATTCAGCCCCCCGCGGGTGTCGGCCGAGGCAATGCCCGGTAGACGCTCGATTTGTTGTTCAACGCGCTGAGTCGCCAGCTCGCGCAGCTCCTCCAGCCCGCGTCCCTCGGCTTCGACACTCAGGTTCATGATCGGCCTGCTTTCGGGATCGAATTGAAAAATGACGGGTTCGGAGGCCTCGTTTGGAAGTTCTGAACGAACGCGGTCAATCGCCTTGCGAACCTGCAATTCCGTCCGTCGTATATCGGTACCCTCCTGGAGCCTCAGCACAATGAATGTCCCGCCCCGGCGAACGTAGGCGCTTAATTCGTCGACGCCGTTTACGGAAGAAACAGCTCCCTCGAGGGGCTTAACCAGCATCTCGTTAATATCCTCCGCGGCAACATTGGAGTAATTGGTCGAGACGGCGAGCACCGGGATGTTGACCGAGGGGAATAGCGTGACCTTGAGTTTGGTCAGCGAGAACAGACCAAATCCCAGGATCAGGATCGTCATCATGATGACCGTTACAGGTCGTCTGAGTATGCGGCCGGCGACAGTGAATGATTTCATAATGGTCTAATCAAGCATTTGAAAACGGGAATTTGTCAGGATTCGGTATCGCTGGAATCTATGTCGGCCAGCGGATCCACTTTGCGAATGGTATCCATTCCGAGTTTATGCTGGAGTTTATTGAGAACGTAGTACATACAAGGCACTACGAAAAGCATTAAAAGGGTGGACATGGTCAATCCGCCGATCACGGTCCGTGCCATCGGACTCCAAGTTTCGGAGCCGGACCCCAGCTCGAGGGCCAGGGGAACCATCGAGAGTATCGTGGTGCAGGCCGTCATTAATATGGGACGCAGACGCCGCGTGGCTCCGTGTACGATGGCATCATGTAAAGATTCGTGCCTGATCTGGAGAATCTTGATGTAGTCGATCATGACAATACCATTGTTGACCACGATCCCGGAGAGAAGAATCAGTCCGACCATCGAGGTTACACTGATCGGAGTCTGTGTCAGCCACAGAATCGCAAGCACGCCGGTAAGGGCGAGCGGGATCGTGATGATAATGATGAACGGCTCGGTCAGGATTTCAAACTGGGAGGCCATAACCATGTAGGTAAGGATGCCCGCTATGATAAATGCGATAATAAGATAATAGAACGACTGTTGTTGTTCTTCCGCCGTTCCCCCCAAGTCATATCGATATCCGGCGGGCCATTCCATTTGGTCGAGGTTATTACTTACTTTTTGGGAGGCCGTGCGCAGATCGATGCCGGTGAGGTCGGCCTGTATTTCGGCAACACGCTGTTGATTGACGCGGGTAATGCGCGTGGGACCCTGGTAGCGTTCTACATTGGCCACGTTGCTGAGTGGCATCCAGTTTCCGTCTGGAGTCAGTAGCTGAATATCTTTGACGGCGGCCGAATGGGCAAGTTCACGGGGATCCATCTGTACGACGACCTCGTGCTCAACTCCCTGATCTACAAAGTGTGTGGCTGTATTCCCCTGGATGGCGTTACTGAGGGTTGTGGCCACCTGGTTGGTGTTCATCCCAAGCCGCGAAATCTGTTCCCGGTCCATGGATACGCGCAGTTCGGGTCGTCCCTGGTCGGCGGGGGTGAAAATATTACTGATGCCCTCGATGTCCCTCATCCGCTGTTTAACCCTGTTGGCAAGTACGCGTTTTTGCTGTTGATCGTATCCGTAAACCTGGACAACCAGCCCGCTTTGTCCTTCCGGGTTGAGCGGGTCGTCATTTACCTCCTTGATTTCAGCGCCGGGGACCTCGTCGAGGGTCTCAAGGAGCTCGTCGGTGATCGTGAATTGGGAGCGGGATCTTTCGGACGTGGGGACGAGTTCAATCCGTACGGTTCCCTGGTAGCCGCCGGGACGGTCTGCTCCCTCGATGCCTTCCTTATCTCCGAAGTCCGAGACCACCAGCCGGGCTTCCGGGACCTCGCGTTCGATAATGCGTTCAACCTGGCCGAACGTGCGTTTGAGCTCGAAAAGGTTTACGCCCGGTTCCCGCTGAACTTCAAGAATTACTCGGTTTTGATCGACCCGGGGGAAAAATTCACCGCCCAGGCTGTAGTACAGCGGCAGGGAAAGGAGAAAGAGGGCCAGGGCGCCAAAAATCACCTTGCCGCTGTGGCTAAGCAATTGATCGAGTTTCCTGCGGTAGCCATTTTCCAGTCCTTTAATAAATCGATCGAGCGGCGGTTTGAGGCGATGGCTGGCGAAGTGGCCGACGTATTTAAAACTGTGATAGAAGAGCCAGAAAAAAGGATACAGCAGGCTTGCTCCCAGGAGAAGGGGAATGCCCGCGATACGGGTCCAGATATTTCGTTTGCTCCAATTCAGAGTGCGACGCAGCAGAAAGGAAGGCCCGCCGCGTTTTCGGTCCCGGTCGCTGAATATCTGGGCACTCATAAGGGGAATCAGCGAGAGCGCAACGATAGAGGAGATCGACAGGGCGAAGGAGAGCGTTAGGGCGAGATCCCGGAATAAAAAGCCGGCAATGCCGGGAACAAATAAGACCGGCAGGAATACTACGAGAGTTGTCAGCGTAGATACCACGACCGGTACGGCCACTTCCTGGGCGCCCCAGACGGATGAGTCCCGGACTTCGGTGTCTTGTTCGCGAAAACTGAATATGTTTTCCAGCACCACCACGGCGTCGTCGACGACCATCCCTATCGCAAGGGCCAGACCCGAGAGCGAAATAATATTCAGGCTGACGTTGGCCCAGTCCATGATGCTGAAGGTGGCAATAATGGAGATCGGTATGGAAATGGCGATGATGAGGGAAGACCGTCCGCTTCGCAGGAAAAACAACAGGACGATAATCACCATGATGATGGCCTGCAGGCCGGTCATAAACAGGTTGTTAATGGCCAGGTTGATGAAATCGGCCTGGTTGGAAAGTACCTCGATATTGATGTCGTCGGGCAGGTTTTCGCGCAGCGGTTCCAGGGATGAGATGGCGGCATTCGCGGCCGATACCACATTGGTATTGCTTTGACGGTACAGGTTGAGGATGACTCCCTCTTCCCCGTTGACGTGAACTCCGCCGATGGGCTGGGCGATATCGTCACGGACCTCGGCCACGCTCTCGAGGCGTACGGGTTGACCGTCGCGGACCGCAACGATTGTTTCCTTGATCTCCTCGACGGTCGTCAGGTCGCCAATCGTGCGGAGCGAGTAGACTTTGTTGCCTTCAATGAGCTCGCCGGCCGGTACTTTTACGTTGGCTTGCTGTAGTTTGGAGGAGATCGTTGCCAAATCCAGGTTGTACGACCGCATCTGGCGGTTACTGAGCTGAATGGTGATTTGACGCTCATAACCCCCGGCGGTTTCCGTCGAGGCAATACCCTGGACCCGTTCCAGCTTTTCCTCTATCTGACGGGTGGCAATGGTGTGCAACTCGCGGGGACTGCGTTGGTCCGAGGTCAGCGTTAAAACCAGTATCGGTTCCTGGTTGGGGTCATACGAGTAGACGATGGGCTGTTCGGCTTCATCCGGTATCTGGCGGCGTACGAAATCCAGTTGTTTTCGGACGTCCGATTCGGCCTGATAAAGGTCGGTTCCCCACTGAAAGTTCAGCTTGACTACAGAGGCACCCTGGGTGGATTGGGAACGAATTTGCTTAAGTCCGCTGATGCTTCCCACCTGCTCTTCAATAGGGCGCGTGATCAGGGTTTCGACATCCTCGGGAGCGACGCCTTCATAGGTAGTGTACACGGTAATGGTGGGAAAGGAAACGTCGGGGTACAGATCCAGGTTCAAATTGGAGAGTCCGAACAAACCAAACCCGATGACGATCAGGCTGATCATTAAAAATGTTACGGGTCGGCGGACTGCGAGGCTTGCTAGTTTTTTCATAGTCGAACGTTATTGAGTCTTTGTTCTGGAATTACGTTTGTTCGACTTGCTGGTATCTTCTTCTGCCTGCGGGGGCGGTTGATCCAGTTGATCAGGAGATACCACTTTCACCTTGCGGCCGTCGTTGAGATTGTTTTGGCCGGTGATTACGATCTCTTCATCTCCGTTCAGACCGCTGGTTACTTCAACCTGGTTGCCTTGGTCAATTCCGAGCTCCACCGATTGTTTGTTGGCTACGGAATCCCCCTCGACCACGTAAACGGCGTAGGTACGCTGAAGTTCAATGGTGTTACTTTCAGGCTCAATGAAGGTTTCAACATTCTCGACCACGGCCCCGCGGGGTATCACCGGTACATCCCGGCGGGTTTCCACCGTGATAGCCGCCTCAACAAGAGCGCCCTGGTGAATGGTGGGTCCCCGGTTCGTCAGGCTGATAACCACCTCTCCGAGCCCGGTGGTGGGATCCACCCGGGGACTCTTATGGGAAACCCGTCCCGACGCCGTATATCCTATTCCGCTGGACGAGGTGAGTCGTACTTCCTGTCCCGTTTTTACCTGTTCCCATTCATGCATGGGCAGATGCACCCGGGTTTCAAGTCCCGTCAGGTTGGCCAGCTCAAACATGGTTTCTCCGGACGAAACCACATTGCCCTCCGAGACATTACGACTCAGCACAACTCCGTAGACAGGCGATTCCACGGTGGTGTTATTCAGGTTTTCGAGACTTTGTTCGAGGGCCGATCGGGCGGACTCGTACTGGGATTTACTACTTTGATAATTTGATTGAGCCGTTTCGTATTCGGCGTCGCTTATCAGATCCTTTTCATACAATTTCTTTTGCCGGAAAAATTCGATGCTGTCGCGACGCATAACCGATTTCTGTTGTTCAAGTTGGGCCCGGTTTTGTTGAACCTGCTGCCGGTAGGGATCGTCATGAATGCGGGCTAACAGCTGATCCTGTTGAACGGTATCGCCGAGTTCCACGTATAACTCGGTAACCCGGTTGTTCACCTGGGGTGTGATCGTTACGATATCCTGGGAACTGACGTTGCCGTAGGATTTTACCCGTTTGTGGATCGTTTGACGGCCGATATCGTATGTTTCCACGCTGGTTCGGTTGTCTGGGCCGTTTCCGCCGCGAGGGCCCGGACGGCGATTATCAGGTCCGCCGTTGCCGGAATTGCAGGCCTGCAGTAGCAATAACAAGGGTAACAGCAAGAGCAGAGACTTGTATTTATTATCCATTTGAAGTGTAGTGTTACTGAAATTATTCGACATCATATCGTGAAAAAGTGAAGTTAAAAATCAAACCGTTCGTACGGTAGCAAGGTCTCCGGGAAAAGAGATATCGTGAGAAAGTTTTCCGGAGCCAGGGCAGTATTCGATTAGGGGTTCAATGAGTTTTGCATATTCTGCAGGCTCATATCCTCGTCCATTTTGCCGATGTAGTAGTTCAATAATTCTTTTTGAAACAGATAATTGTAAACAGCTTGAGCACGATTGGAGCGGGCCTCCATATAATTGGCATTGGCCTGATTCAGTTCGACGAAAGAAGCACTGCCCACATCGTAGCGTTCCTGCTGGGTCTCAAAAGCCAGCTCGGCTGCACGCAGCGCCTCGCGCGTGCTTTCCAGGCGCTGTATGATGGATTCATAATTGTTGTAGGCCTCGGTAACTTCCTGGACAATTTGCATTTGCTGATCCTCAAGCTGGAGCTGTGCGTTTTTGTAGGAGATTTTTTGCTGCTGGATCTGGTTATTGATATTGTAATTGTTGAAAACGGGAATACTGACGTTCAGCCCGACGGACCGGTTGATGTTTCGGTTGAAAAACTGTTCTGAAAAAGCCACGTCCTGGAAGCCTATGACGGTACCGTTTTCTCGGAGAATATCCCGCTGCTGGTCGTTGTAGCTGGACCTGAAGGAGGAACTCAAACTAAGCGAGGGATAGCGATTGGCCCGGGAAACGTCAAGCTGGTGTTCATTTGATTTAACCTGGTATTTTTGCTGCTGAAGATCCTCCCGGCTCTCCATCGAAACCTCAATCAGTTGATCGAGGTCATAGGACCTGGGAGTAATGCGTATGGAATCAAGTGAAATATCAGGCGCCTGAAACTCGTACGGCCGGTCCAGGTTGACCTGCATTTGGCGAAGCAGTCGGATTTTACTCATCTTGACGGCATTCCGACTGTCGGTTAACGCCAGTTTGTTGTTGGCGACGGTCGACTGCTGATTGTACAAATCCGCTTTCGGAAGCGAGCCGAGTTCAACCTGCTCTTTAATTTTTTTCAATCGGTCCCGGGATACTTCCAGGTTCTGTCGATCAATGCGAAGGAGCTCTTTGTTTACCAGCAGATCGAGGTAACGCGAGGCGGTTTCGAATATAATGGTCTCCCGGATCCGGCTCACGTTCTTGTGTTGGGCCTGGGCGTTAAATTGACTGCTTTTGAGCGAGTTGTAATTCTGAAAACCCGAAAATAAATTCAGACTGGCGCTTACCCCTCCGCTGACGCCGTTCGTAGTGGCATCAACCACTTCCCCCGTATTTTCGTTAAACTGGCGGCCAATCCGCTTGGAGCCGCTAAAGCTGGTGCTGATCGAGGGAAGGTAGTCGGCTTTGGCGCTTTTTACCTGCATGACGGCCCCGGATTCGTTGTTTTCAGCTTGGTCGAGCGCGTAATTGTTTTCCAGGGCAATTTCAATGGCGTCATTCAAACTGAAGCGTTGCGCTTCCTGGGCCTCGGCAGGTTGAAGGGTGATGAGCGATACGATCAGACTAAGGAATAAGATTGGATATCGTTGCATGTCAGATTGAATTTCCTGAGTAACTAAAAGTTTGAAACGGGTTAAAGCGATAATTACCGGACTTGTTAAAACCAATACGCATTAACGTTTTATATGTTTCAAAAAGATTAAAAATAATCAAAAGTTATAGAAAAACCCCGGCTTCACTTACCGATCCATCGAAAGCATCAGAGCTTAAACTATTCAAGCTAATCTTATAAATATTTTATATCTAATTGAAATAAATGAGATAAATGAATGATCGCGGAGGATGAACGGTATCTATTTGGGGACCAATCCATGCGGTGCAGGATCTTTTAAAAACGTCCTTGAGAATAAGCGTTTTATCGCATCCGGGCAGTTGTTAATCGAACAAATTAGGAAAAAATAGGTAGAGATTATACTCTTAAATGCAGGAGGGGGAAAGTGGGCGATGTTACCGCCCTTTTCCGACAGACTCCTGGCCCGAATCTCACTGATGCGGGTGACGGTATTTTCTCGTATTGAAGTTCGATTATTACGGGGAGGCGGCCGGCCGCGGCTTCGATTCAGATACAGAACCCTTGATATTTCCGACGAATGACTGTTAGAAAGAAATTAAAAAGGATACTGCTTAGTGAAGTCAGTATTTTTATTTACCTGTGGATTGCCCTGTTTTTATTTACGCTTCTTTTTGGAAGAAATCGTAACCAGGTAACGATTTCCGGGATTCAGCTGGCTTTTACGTTGAACTACCTGGTGATGACTACACTGAATAATTTCGTGTTGATCCCCCGCTACCTGATCAGGGGGAAGTACGCACTGTATTTTTCCCTGGGATTGTTGCTGATCCTATTATTCGGAATTACCGAAGAATATCTGATTGAGCCTTTGTTCATGGATCGTATGCGGGGAGCAGCTAGCTTGCGGGGGCTCAGTTTCGCCGTTTTCAAGTCGATCTTTGTCGTGGCCCTGTTCAGTGCCTATAAGTTGATTTGGGACTATCAACAGAAACAGCAGCGCCTTAAGCAGTTGGAGCGTGAAAAGGTGGAAAGCGAGCTGAAGTTTTTAAAGTCGCAAATCAGTCCCCACGTTCTGCTGAACAATCTCAATAATATCTATTCCTATGCCCTGGAGGGATCCGGGAAGACGCCCGATATGATTATGAAGTTGTCGGAGTTGATGCGCTATATGCTGTATGAAGCCCGGGGAAAATGGGTCTCCCTGGAGAAGGAGGTCAATTATCTGCGCGATTTTGTGGAGTTGCAGAAAGTAAGGCTGGAAGATCGGGGTGAAGTGGATTTTAAGGTGGAGGGAAGAAGTGACGACCGGAAAATCGCTCCCCTCTTGCTTGTGGCTTTTGTGGAGAATAGCTTTAAGCACGGGATGGAGGCACCGGACGACAAGATTCATATCCGTATTCACCTGGAAGTGGACGAAGACGAGCTGCGTTTTTATGCCGAAAACAGCAGGGATCCCGATGCCACGGAATCTGCGTATAATATCGAAAGCGAGCGGGGTATCGGGTTGGACAACGTGAAAAAAAGATTGAATTTGTTATACCCCGACCGGCATACATTGCGTTTTGAGGAAGACGAGAATCGGTTTTATGTTTACTTAACGATACAACTTTAGCAGAACGGGTCGTACTTCTATGGCTGTTCGATGTTTAATTGTGGATGATGAACCGCCCGCCCAGCGCATCCTGGAGCGGTATATAGACGATATATCCTATTTGGAATTGGTGGGGAAAGCCACGCACCCCTCCGAAGCCTTGAACGTATTGCAATCGCAGGAAGTGGACCTGGTCTTCCTGGACATCAATCTGCCGCAGGTTTCGGGGCTGGATTTTTTAAAATCGGTTGATCGGCTGCCCGAAATCATCATAACCACTGCGTATCCCGAGTATGCGCTGGAAGGATTCGAACTGAATGTGCGGGATTACCTGGTAAAACCGATCTCGTTCGACCGGTTCATGAAAGCGATCTCTCGTCTGCCGACCAATACCGATACCAAAGAATCCGCCTCGCGGCAAAGCTCCGACCGGGAGCCGGCGAATAAGCGAACGGATTTTACGTTTATAAAGACGGACGGGGCGATCTATCGTATAGATTTTGATAAAATACGCTACCTCAGCTCGGATGGCGACTACCTGAATGTGTATATGGATGACCATCACTACTACCTGCGCCAGACGTTGAAGTACTGGCACGAGTTGTTGCCGGAAGATCAGTTCTTTCGCGTTCACAAGTCATATATCGTAAATTTGTCCCGGGTAAACGAAATTGTAGGCAACCGCATCAAGATCGGTGAGGAAGTTGTTCCGATCGGCCGAAATTATAAAGCTGATTTTTTCGATAAAATTGATGAATTGATGTAATGGAAGTGATAGGGCCGAAAAAATTTCTTATTTTGGAACCGGAATAAATTAACCCAAAATAAAATACCGCTATCCATGAAATTTTTTATAGACACTGCGTCGATTGAAGAGATTCAGGAAGCTCACGATCTGGGTGTGCTGGATGGAGTAACCACCAATCCGACGCTCTGTTATCGGGAAGGTGTCGAGGATTTTGAAGGGCATATTGCCAAAATCTGTAATGTTGTCGAGGGAGATGTCTCGGCGGAAGTAATCGGAACGGAATATGAGGATATCGTTGCGGAGGCCCGGAATCTGACCAATATTGCGGACAATGTAGTTGTCAAGGTCCCCCTGATCAAAGACGGAATCAAGGCCATAAAAACGCTGTCTAACGAAGGCATTCGTATCAACTGCACCCTGTGTTTCTCACCGACCCAGGCATTGATAGCGGCCAAAGCGGGAGCAGACTACATATCCCCGTTCATCGGTCGGGTCGATGACATTTCCACCGACGGGATGCAGCTGATCGAGGATATCGTCCAGATATATGATAATTATGGGCTGGAAACGGAAATCCTTGCAGCCAGTATACGTCATCCACATCACGTACTGGAAGCCGCTCGGCTGGGCGCTGACGTGGCAACCATGCCATTCGAGGTCATTGAAAAACTGCTTGAGCATCCGTTGACGGACCGCGGACTTGAGCGATTCATTAATGACTGGGAGCAGCTGCAGGAAAATCTGAAAGCCGCCGAGTGATTCATTCCGGGGCGGAAGTTACCCGTATCCACCTTATTCCGGCTTCTGTGTCATTTTAAACCTGCCGAAATACAGGGTGGTCAGGGCACCGTCTTCTCCGGATTTGCATATCGATTAATACTTTTTGCTGACAAAAGGGGGTTATGCTTCCTTTTCGTTGTCGAGCTGTTTGACAAATCCCTGGTGACCTTTCCGTTTAAGGCGTTTTAATCGTTGGGCCGCCGACTTCCAGTTGTCGAACTGTCCGTAGTATAACCGATAAACGGTTGTCCCTTTGATTTCAACTTTTTCGATACGGCTCCCCTCGATCTTCTTGCTTTTTTCATGGGCACTTGCACGACTCTCGTAGGCCCCGAGCTGTATAGTAAAGGTGGGGGTCGTGGAGGGATGGTTATCTTTCTTTATTTTATTCCCCTTGTCGAGTAAATACAGGTGTACCGGGGCCGTGCCGGGACCAATCATGTTAATTTCGCGAGCCGCTTTTTTGGACAGATCGATAATGCGGTTGTCGACAAACGGTCCCCGGTCGTTAATCCGTACGGTGGTGGACTGCCCGTTCTGAAGATTGACCACACGCACTTTACTGTCAAAGGGGAGCGAGCGGTGGGCCGCCGTCATGGCTTCCATATCATACCGCTCGCCGTTGGCGGTGAATTTACCGTGGAAATTTGGTCCGTACCAACTGGCTGTGCCTTGTTGAAACGCTTTTTCTCCCCCTTCTTCCACGTTATCCAGGTCTTTCGGGGGACGTTCATGAGTGGACTCTTTTGCCAGCCCGCACCCTCCCAGGATTAACAGGATGCAGAGAAATTTGAGTGGGAAACGGATTGTTTTAAAAGAAGAAAGTAGCACCGAGTGAATTATCTGAGTTATGTTTTGAGCAATCGTACTATAATATAAAAATTGCGCCATTATATTCGCACGTTGATTTTAAATCAGTGCATCGTAACTTGAAAAACCGCGGGGAGGTGAAAGGTAATCACAGTGCGTACCGGATTTATTATTTAAAAAAACTTCTTTGAAAAACCGGCGGCGGGTGCTCAGAAGCACTTGAATTATGCAGCCAGAAGCATTGAGCTAAATTCCTGTAAATATAGTTCATAAGGCAAAATCGGAGTATAGCTGGAAACCGCTGGATATTTCTGGTTGATGAGTATCCGCCGCCGGTTTTTCAAAGAAGTTGCGAATTAAATAGCATAATAATTCGGCCTTTTGAGGGTTTAAAGTTCTAATCGGATTTTTAGTTGGAATTTTGTTACTTTTGCTCTGTTTTCCGGTTATTCGGAGTTTAATTGACCCATGATAAAGATTCGCCAAAACTCAATGATTTACAATGACTCGGTCATCCGTGGCTTGCAAGTCTTGCGTCAGTCGTTAGGGATTGTGCTGAGTTGCTGGTTGCTCCTTTTTATGCAGGAGGGGTATGCCCAGCTGAATAGGGAAAAGCCCGACGCAGTAAAGGAGATTGGAATCCAGGAAAAACTGGGGGAACGCATACCGTCCGATATCGAGTTGGTAAATTCCGGGGGAGATACCGTACGAATGGGGGAACTATTCGAACAAGGCAAGCCGATTCTGTTCAATCCCGGTTACTATGAATGCCCCCAGTTATGCAGTCTGATCCGAAACGGGGTTTTTAAGGCGATGCAGGAACTGAACTGGAATCCCGGCGAAGACTATACCATTGTATCATTCAGCTTTGATTCGACGGAAGCCGCGGGATTGGCGGATTCTGTCAAGAAACACTATATTAAGCGTTTCGATCGGGAAGGAGCGAGTGAAGGCTGGCATTTTATGACGGGGTCGGGCGAGCAAGTCAGGCGCCTGACGCAAGCGGTCGGTTTTGGATTCAAATATGATGATACAAACGATCAGATTGCCCATCAGTCCGCTATCATATTTGCCAGTCCCCAAGGTAAAATTACCCGTTATTTGTATGGAATTCAGTACAAGACCCTGGACGTGAAAAATGCGTTATATAAAGCGGCCGATGGAAAAATAGGAAGTACCGTTGAACGCATTGTCTTATCCTGTTATCAATACAATCCCGACGAAGAAAGCTATGTTCCGATGGCTTTTCGCATAATGAAGTTGGGAGGAATAGCTACAGCCATTATATTAGGTGGGGTTTTGTCAATATTCTGGATCAGGGAACGGGCTAAGAAAAAGGAAAAAGCGTAATTTTTATTATATGGATTTTCTAAATGATTTTTTGTTGCCGCCGGCTAAAACGACCCATGCGGAGGCGGTGGATAAACTATTCGGCTTTATCAACTTTGTCAGTGCTATCTTGGTGGTGGGTATCACCCTGGTGGTGATCTACTTCGTTTTCAAATACTATCGGAAATCGGAAAACGAGGTGACTCCCATCATACGCCAACACGTCCCGCTGGAGGTGGCCTGGACGATCATTCCTCTTTTTCTCGTCTTCATTGTATTCGGGTGGGGATTTAAAGGATATATGGAATTAACCCAGGTCCCCAAGAACGCGTATGAGATTCAAGTTACGGCGCAGCGCTGGCTGTGGACTTTCGATTACCCGAACGGAGCGACAACTACCAACGAGCTGCACGTTCCGACCGATCAGCCCGTAAAATTGGTCATGAAGTCGAAATCCGGCGATGTGATTCACTCTTTTTATGTCCCCGATTACCGGGTCAAAAAAGATGTGTTGCCCAATCAGTATACGAAGGTATGGTTTAATATCACCGAACCGGGCGAGTCGGACTTGTTTTGCGCCGAATACTGCGGTACCGAGCATTCAAGTATGACCGGTACGGTTATTGCCCATCCGAAGGAGGAATTTGAGGAATGGCTGGCCGAGGCCGGTGCTTCGTCAACGGAAGATCTGCCGCCCGTGGAACGGGGCGAAAAACTGTTTACGCAGAATGGCTGTCAGACGTGCCACTCGTTCGACGGAACGACGAAAACAGGTCCGACGCTCCAGGACGTGTTTGGGGAAGAGAGGGAGTTGGAAAGTGGCGAGACGGTTACGGTGGACGAAAATTATATCCGGGAGTCGATTTTGAATCCCAACGCAAAGATCGTTGCCGGTTACGGGCCGATGATGCCCTCGTTTAAAGGTCAATTGAGTGACGATCAGATTGACGCCATTATTGAATATATTAAAGAACAAAAGTAACTATTTATGGCTGACGTTCATACCCCAACTGAAACGGACGACCAACCGGATGCAAATCGTATTTCGGTGACCCGGTATCCGACCGAAGATGGTCAAAAGAATTTCTTTAACGAGGAAAAAGGATTGTGGTCGTGGTTGACGACAGTCGACCATAAGAAGATCGGTATCATGTACCTGGCGGCGATTTCCGTCTTCTTTATAGTGGGCGGTATTATGGCGCTGCTCATCCGGACCGAGTTGATCGCACCCGGTGGAACTATTGTGGGTGCCGACACCTATAACCAGTTGTTTACCCTTCACGGGGCTATTATGATCTTTCTGTTTTTGGTTCCTTCCATACCAACGGTGATGGGTAATTTTATCCTTCCGATTCACCTGGGGGCCAAGGATGTTGCCTTTCCGCGACTGAATCTTGCTACCTATTATATCTATGTGGCTGGTGCGGCGGTTATGTTGTACGCCATATTCAGCGGGGGACTGGATACGGGGTGGACATTTTATACGCCTTACAGCAGCTCGGCGTCGAACACGTCGGTCTTCTGGATGACGTTCGGCGTTTTTATCCTGGGCTTTTCTTCGATCCTTACCGGGGTGAATTTCATTACCTCTATCCACAAATTGAGAGCTCCCGGACTGACGTGGGGTAAACTCTCGCTGTTCAGCTGGTCGCTCTATGCCACCAGTATTATCCAGATCCTGGCGACTCCGGTATTGGCGATTACGGTGCTGCTGCTCGGCCTGGAACGGGTGCTCGGAGTCGGAATTTTTGATCCGGCCATGGGGGGCGATCCCATATTGTTTCAGCACTTTTTCTGGTTCTATTCGCATCCGGCCGTATATATTATGATTGTACCCGGTTTTGGCGTGATATCCGAATTGATCGGAACCTTTTCGAAGAAAACGTTATTCGGCTACTGGCCCATTGCCATGTCCTCGCTGGCTATTGCCTTTATTTCCTTCCTGGTATGGGGACACCATATGTTCGTTTCGGGTCAGGCTTCCATCGCTTCCATGGTGTTTTCATTTCTCACCTTTTTGGTGGGTATCCCGACGGGTATCAAGATCTTTAACTGGATCGCCACGCTGTATCGCGGATCGATCGATCTGAAAACGCCGATGCTTTACGCGTTGAGTTTCCTGGTGTTGTTTACGATCGGGGGCGTGACCGGGATTATGATTGCCGCCCTGTCCGTCGATGTACACCTGCATGATACCTACTATATTGTGGCTCACTTCCACTACGTAATGGTCGGGGGGATGGTTATCGCTTTTCTCGGTGCCTTGCATTATTGGTGGCCGAAAATGTTTGGCAAGATGTATAATGAGTTGTCTGCCAAAATTTCCTGGCTGTTCATATTTATTGGTTTTAACGTCACGTTCTTACCTCAATTTGTAATGGGAGCGCGCGGCATGCCGCGACGTTACTATGACTATATTCCGCGATTCGAAATTTTTCACCAGATTTCGAGTGTGGGAGCTTATATCATGGCCGTCGGCTTTTTGATTATGGGAGCTTACCTGTTGCATTCCCTTTTGAAAGGCAAGAAAGCGCCAAGCAATCCCTGGGGCGGCCGTACCATGGAATGGACGTCCACGTCGTCTCCCCCAAGCCTGCACAACTTTCATTATATTCCGGTGGTCATTCGTCATCCCTACGATTTTCACCGACCGGAAGCGGATTTTCAACTGGGTCTGGAGGATCCCCACGGCAATGGACATTCCCATCACGGGGTCGAGGTGGAAGTCCAGGAAGAGTGAGCGGCGTAATAGGAGAGCACTTTGAAAACCCGGGGAGGGCTCTGAAGCACTTGGGTTGTTCAGCATAATGGCTCAAAATAGATTAATTTCTAAAAGCCGTTATTTTGGATTCATATCCTCGCAAAGCACTAGCCGGCTGAATTTCCCTGGCTGAAGAACCCTCCCCGGGTTTTCAAAGTGCTCTCCTATTACGCCGGGATCCTGTCGAGATTTTCGGGGCGCAGCGAAAAAAGTCCGGTTTAATCAGTCCTCGAGGCTGTCTTGCCTCGCATTGGTTTACTGACGTCTGAATTGGATAAAAATCTCCGATTCCGGCAGGTTTTAGCCGAGTTGCATGTTGACACCGACCAAATGACCCGGGACTTTATCCAGGCTTATATAATTCGTTGCCACCATGGCTAAAATATGTCCAGGTGATGTTTTCGGTTATCTTCAATATGATAAGCATGCCAGGAGGCTGCCCCTACATATAAGAACGGAACGAACAGGCCGAACCCGACCGTGGCGAATGCCATAATCAATCCGATCCATACGAAGGGGAAACTCAACAGCAGGAAGGTCATGCCTAAACCGGGATGTCCTTTATACAGGTGACCCAGGCCAGGAATAATACTTAGCATGGCTGCCATCTGATTGCGGTGTCTAACCTTTTTGGAAGAAGTATTATGTGAGTTTGCAGTTACCATAGCAGACACCTCCCATTGGTTAATAAGTTACAAATTAACTATTTTAAGATAAAAATACATTAAAATATTAAATTAAATTCACATGTGTATTGATTGTTTTTTATTAACCTGAATAAGTGGGGGTTGACCGGTAAGAAAGTTCTACATAAATCGTTACAATACAAAGAGAGTGGCAAGCTATATTTTCAACGTAAAATTAATCGTCTTAGACTTGACGTGATACAGCGAAAGACGGGGTCAAAATATTTAGTGTTCGGCTTGGTCCTCGGACTAGCCGGTTTCCTGTTGCCCTTGTGTGCATGGGGACAGGGCAGTCCCGAGGGCGATGATCCCGTTTATAACGAGGGCATTCCGGATACGGTGATTTATTTGACAACTAACCGTATATCTGAGCGGGCGTCGGATTCAACGGTCGTTGGAGCGGTTCGCTTACATCCGGATAGGCGTGAAAAGGTACAGCGGCTTTTTTTGAAAGAGGATGCAGGGGGGCGGTTTGGCCTGCTCCGGGATAGCCTGTTGATTGTTGAGCGCGGTAATCTGTTGGATTATGAGCGGGAGGATCGCCATGGCATCGTGATAGCATTCCGAACGGCATCCGGGGATACGATCGAGCAATCGCATGAGATTGAGGTTTTAGACGCCAACGATCCGCCCCGTATTGAGGCATTACGTCATAATCGCATTCCCGAACATGGAAGAGATAGTGCGGGGGTGGGCGCGATCACCGTGGCGGACCCGGATTCGGCCGATTCTGTTGATCTGAAGTTGACGGACGATGCAGGAGGCCGATTCGTCCTCCGGGACCGTACCTTGATGATCAGCGATACGGCCCGCTTCAATTATGAGCGGCAAAAAGTTCACAAGGTAACGGTCCAGGCAATCGATCGGGAGGGAGCAACCCATACGCGTGCGTTCCGGATCGAAATCCTGGATCGCAACGATCCGCCGCAAGCGGTAAGAGTCGCTCCTGTGGCTGTCCCGGAAGACCTTGAACCGGGATCGCTCGTGGGCAAATTACGAGCGGTGGATGAGGATTCGGCCGATCAACACACCTTTCGCTTTGGCAAGATCGACACGGAAAAGTTAACGTTGCGCGATTCGCTGCTCTATTTGTCCGACCGCCATCGACTTGACCACGAGACGCAGCCCCGGATTCGATTTTCGATCGTCGCCCGCGATTCGGCCGGTTTAAGCACCGAAGATACGTTGGAAATACAAGTCACCGATGTCAACGAACCCCCCACTGTATTCAGTTATGGGGAGTTGGAAATGGATGAAGATCATATCGAGCATTACGATATTCGGGTCAGGGATCCTGAAACTCCTGCCGGCGGACTGAAACTGGACATTGAGAGCAACCGTCCCGGATTGATACCGGCGGAACGAATACAGCACATCAATCATGGAGAACGCCGGACCCTCCGCATTCGTCCGCGACCGGACTCCAACGGAGTGGCTGTACTGACTATTCGGGTTAGGGATGGTGAATTTGTAGATTCAGCGGAGTTTAAAGTGCGTGTTCGACCCGTTAATGACGCTCCCTACCTGGTTCGTAATATTGCAAGGCGTTTGGACGAAGGCGCACGCATTTTGTTGAATTCCAGGCTTTTAAGAGTAGGGGATGTTGACGATCCGCCGGATTCCCTGACCTATGTACTCACGGATACCGCGAACCACGGTGAAATACAGGTGGGGCAGCGGGCGGTCGAAAAAGACGGATTTACTCAGCAAGATATTGATGCAGAACGTGTATGGTATCAGCACGACGGTAGCGAAAACCACCGGGATACCGTCCGCTTCGCCGTAACCGACGATGATGGAGCTCGTCTTCCGCCATTCTCCCTTTCATTCCGTATGGTCCCCATCAACGATCCGCCCAAAATTTCAGACATTAAAGACCGGTATATATTGGAAGATCATGCCACCGATCCCCTTACCTTCACAGTGGAAGATCCCGAGACGCCTAGTGTCAATCTGGACGTGCGGGGTAAATCTTCCGATCCGGGCATAGTTCCAGACAGCAATATAGTTATAAAAGGAGTCGAGCGATTTCGGACCGTACAGGTAGCACCCCGGCCCGATGCGAATGGCGAGGTGCGGATTAAAGTCATGGTGGATGACGGTAAAAAAATGGATTCCACTTCCTTCCAGTTAAATATAGCACCGATGAATGATCCGCCGGTCGTGAAGCTCCCGGATACGATTCGAACCAGGGAGGATATAACGGCCGGCCCGATTGATATGCGTATATTTGACCAGGAAACCGATACAGACCAGCTGGACGTGGAGATTGAAACCACGAATAAGCGTTTGGTAAGCAGGGAAGGTATACATGTAGAAGGGGCGGGACCCGACAAGCAGTTGTATATTTCATCAAACAGGAACCAGTACGGGAGTTCCAACCTGATATTTCGAGTTAGCGATGGAACATTGACCGATACGGCCCGGGCCAATATTCGCGTAAAACCCGTTAACGATCCGCCGGAAACTTTCAGTTTATACAACAGCAATCTCGAGCAGGATTTTGATACCGTACGAGTTGCATTTAAATGGGAACAGGTAGAGGATGTGGATGACGATGATATTGAATATATTTTTCATTTGGAGGGAACCGCCCTGGATACGGTGATTGAGAAGATCGGCCAAAACAGCTATATCTTCAGAACAGTCGACGCTTTACAACCCAACGATGAGTATCACTGGACGGTATTGGCTACGGACGGGAAAGATACGACGCAAAGCAAGGCGTCCAAGCAGTTTTTAACGCCTGACTTAGACCGGAAACCCGGGAATTTCAGGCTCTATTCGAATTATCCCAATCCCTTTAATCCGAAAACCAACATCAAATACAAGATCCCGGTCAGGTCGCGGGTCCGGGTCTCGGTATATGATATGTCGGGTCGAATGATTACCCGCTTGATCGACGAGGTGCAGACGCCGGGGGATTATGAAGTTTCCTGGAATGCAGGAGACCGGGCCAGCGGTATCTACGTATGTCGTATCGTAGCCAACAGCCTGCAGGGGGATCAGCAGTTCGTGGAAACCCGGAAGATGATGCTGGTCAAATAAAGGGATAGTAGAACGTTGAACTCTACCCTCCGCATATTTTGTCAGCACGCGGATGAACCTGCCTGATCGTTTATGCCCGATCTGCTCTGCCAGGTTGAACATCGTCGCAGCACGACTCTGAATGTGGTGCTCGTGTGCAGATGGCGTGTTACCAATTTACACATCATTTTATGTGAGAGTATATATTTCCCATCCAGAGATTTCCCATAGATAGTGCGAGATGCCTTTCCGAAGCTATTCCAGGTTAGAAGTTTCTAATATAGTGAGTTCCTGGTCTGCATGCCCAAAATTCCATTTTTCGCAAATAAAATAGGCGGGTACCAAGCGTTATGGCCGTTTATAAGTCTGTAAAATTTTGGTTCCCCGGGACCGATTAGAAAAAAAATTTAACGTGTTTTTCCTAATTGGCATGGGGTTTGATTAAGGGGAAAGAGACTAATGATCAATGGAGTTCCGATCAGATCCCGTGAAATACGGAATCAATGAAAGGTAACTGTGAGTGTGGGGCACATATGAAATGTGGATAAAATCCCAAGGCCAGCTTCACCTTTTCTGAGATTCAATGGAACGTGGTCGGATACCTCCCGGATCACTATTTACATAACATAGCGAACAGTTTAACAAACAGACTGTTTGTCAAAATAAAAACAAGGTACCTACAATGGGACAACAACAACTTCTTCTCATAATTCTGGTAACGATTATCGTCGGTGTGGCAACGGTCGTGGCTATTAGTGTATTCGGCAAAGGTGCTGAAAATGCAAATATCGACGCTACCCGTCAGGACGGTTTGACGCTGGGTGCGATGGCGCAATCATGGGTCATCAAGCCCGAATTGCTCGGCGGCGGCAATGGTGATTTCACCAATGTAACTGTTGATGATATCGGTTTTGGATATGATGAAAAAACCAGTGATTTGGTATTTTCGAATGCCAACGCCTCATTCATCATGACTCCTGGAACCAACAATCTGGTGATCGAAGCAACACCAAAGCAATTGGAACAGGCTAAAACGGAATCCGATGCCAGTTGGGATAGTTATTCCTTCAAGTTCACGATTACGCGTTCCGGTATTGAACTGACCGAAACGCCGCAACGTGCTTCGACAGCTGCTGTTACCAGCTAAATGTTATGAAGAATTCCTTCGTTGCGGAGAGGCTGTAAATAGTCTCTCCGTAGCGAAATTCTTCAATAATACACTGAAACGAACCGACTAACTTTAACCAACCAAAACAATGTCTCACTTCAGATTTACGGGCGTAACGGCGGAAAAGAAGCAGGCAGTAGTTGAGTTTGAAGCAGCGACCTGGAAAGAGGCCCGAAAAAGGGTCGATAATATTTCGCATCTAAAAAATATTCAGATCGAGGCATTGGAGAAAAAGTCTCCCTACGTATACCGCGTGCGTAAAAACGGGAGCAAGGTATTCAAAGGTAACCAGGAAGCCTACAGCAAGCAGGAACTGACCAATGCGCTGGGCCGGCTGGGATATGAGATTGAGAGCGTGCGTAAACAGTGGTTCAGTATTAAGGGGGGCGTATCCAACCAGGAAGTGGTCTCCTTTATTCGTTTAACGGCCGATCTGCTACGGCAGAACCTGTCGTATAACGAGATTTTGATACTTTTGCAGGAAGATACGGCTAACCACCGGCTCAAGGAAGTTATTAAAGAGATTCAACAGGATTTGCAGAATGGAAAGGAAGGATATGAGGTATATGCCAAGCATGAAAATATTTTTGGTAAATTTGCCGCCCATATGTTGGGAATTGCATCCTCCAGTGGTAATATGGCCGAGGTATTTGAAAGTACCGCCAAGTTTATGGAGCGGGAAGCCTCGTTTAAGAAAAATTTACGACGTACGCTGATGATGCCGAGTATGGCCATGATTGCGGTCATTGGCGTTATACTGTTTTATGTGGGATATATATTCCCCTTGATGGCGGAAATGTTTCTACGTTTCAACATAGCGCTTCCGCCGATGACGGCGGCCACCCTGCAGTTTAGCGCTTTTCTCCAGGCTTATTGGCTGTGGATTGCCGTGGCGATAGGTGCACCGATTATTGGATTCCTCTACTACAGGAAAACGCCCAAAGGCAGACTGGTGATTGACAAGTATATCATTCGGCTTCCCTTGATCGGGGAGCTTTTGCATAAGATGAGTATCGAAATTTTCTCCCGTGTTTTCTATACCCTGTATAGCGACTCGGGCCAAAACGTGGATGTGATCCGCATTGCGGCGGATGCCTGCCGAAACACCTATATGGCGAAGCAAATCAATAACATTGCCGTTATGAAAATGTTGCGGGACGGCACGGGCCTAGTTGAGTCACTGGAGGCGACGGATGTATTTACCAGAACGGCGCTCACGCGATTCAAGATGGGATCGGAGTCGGGTGCCATCCGCGAGCATGCAAAGAGCCTTGCCGATTATTATGAAGTGGAAACCGAGTATAAGCTCGAGGCCGCGATCGATATGATTAATATGAGCGTTAATATCGTGATCGCCATAGCACTGACCATTATAACGGTTATTTCCTCGGAAGCGGCCATCATACAGCCGAATATAGAGATGTAACCATGGAATGTATAATCCAGCACAGTTTATCAACGGAAAAAATACAATGGAGACTGTAAATAGCAGGGTACATATCGGAGATATTCTGGCCCAGAAAGGAATCATTACCTATGAGGAGCTGGAGAAGGCACGGCAAATTCAAAGCAGCCAATCCGACTATTCGACGCATAATTTTGTTCGTATTCTCAACCGGGATCTCCAGCTTGATTATGATGAATTGATGAAGGCGGTGTCCGATATTTACGTACTGCGAGAGTTTCAGTTGGATGAGGAGCATATAACGGAGGAATACATCAGTGAAATCAAAAAGCTTCTGGATACTTTTCCCGAAGAGGATCTCAATGAATTTCTCGCTCTGGAAGCCCTGCCCGTGGAACGGCAGTATAAGACGCTTGTGGTGGCTACGGCCGATCCGACCAATACCCGCCTGCTGGAATTGCTCACGCGCCTGTCCATTCATAATTACGAATTGGTGTATAGCCGTCGCAATACGATTCTGGAGTTGATAGAAAAAGTTTTATATACGAAGAACGATATCCTTGATGAGCTGGAGGAAGTGGAAATTTCGGAGTCAGAGCTCAAGGAGGCGAGTACGGAAGAAATTAACGAGGATGAGATCGATAGAGAGATCAACCAGAGTATGCTGAACAAGCTGGTTGAGGGGATGCTGATCCAGGCCGTGCGAGTAGGGGCCAGTGATATTCATGTGATACCGGTAAATTCATTTACGACCGATATAAGATTTCGAATTGACGGAAAATTGAGCCTGTGGCATCAACAGCAAAAAGTTCGCCCGGAAGCTATTGTGGCTGTGGTTAAGGATAAAGCCAGTAATGTGGATCGGTTCGAAAGAGATCGGACGCAGGACGGTTATATCCAGCGGAAAATCGACAATATAAATATTCGCTATCGGGTCTCGATCATGCCCATCGTGGGAACGGTGTTTAACAAGAAATTTGAATCGGTAGTCATACGGGTGCTGGACGACCGAAAGGTAATTACCGATCTGAATAAGTTGGGCCTCCAGCAGCAGGCATTGGAACTCTTCGTAAAAGCAATTAATAAGCCCTCGGGAATGGTGATTATGACGGGACCGACCGGAAGCGGTAAATCCACCAGCCTGGTGGCGGCATTGCACCACGTGATGGATCCTAGTAAAAATGTGTTGACGGTGGAGGATCCCGCCGAATACATTATTCCGGGAGCCCGGCAGTTGAAGATTAGTCCCAAGATGACGTTTGACCAGTCTATGCGGGGTATTCTCCGGCACGATCCGGATATCGTATTGGTCGGCGAGATCCGCGATCTGAATACGGCTGAAACCGCTATCAAGCTGGCCAATACGGGACACCTCACGTTTTCCACCCTCCACACCAACGATGCTCCAAGTGCAATATCAAGATTATATAAAATGGGAGTGGAACCTTTTTTGATCGCCAATGCGGTCAATTTGATCATGGCCCAGCGGCTGGTACGCAAGTTGTGTGAAGACTGCAAAATAAAATTGGAGAGAATACATCCGGAGTTGGCAAAGACCATTGGTTTTACGGAGCGGGAAATCGAGGAAATAACTTTCTACCGGTCGAATGAAAGGGGCTGTAAAAAATGCACGCACGGATATAGAGGACGACTCGCCATAATTGAGGCCCTCTACTTTACGCCGGAAATCAGGCAACTGATTCTGGATGCAGGCTCGGATGTAGATGATGATGAAATTCGTGAATGGGCGGTCGAACACGGTATGATGACATTGCGTGCTTCCGGCCGGGAGCGGATTAAAGAAGGGGTGACTTCGGTCGAGGAAGTTCTATCAATGACTGTGGAGGAATAAAATGAGAACTCTTCAAAAGGTTTTAAATATTCAAACTGACAGGAATAAATATCATGGTTGATACATCAGATTTCATATTGCTGGTAGCCGCCCTTTTTATATTTGCAATCCTCCAGGTGGCATTCAGCGGGGCCCTGGTGCGGAATTCACAAAATCAGGTTGATACGGAATTGCAGTATACGGGACTGGCTTTGTCGCAAGATATCGTGGACGACTCCAGACTCAAGGCATTCGACGAGATTCGGGTGGGACCCTATGTTCCCGTGCTTTCACCGGCGGAATTATCCAGTATTGGTCCCGAACCGGGAGAAACATATCCGAATTTCGATGATTTCGACGATTACGATCAATTTACACGGGTTGATACCACCAGGCATGGGGTGTACAGAACCCTCGTAACGGTGGATTACATGAATCCCGCAAACCTGCGGGAAGTGTCGGCCGTGAAAACTTTTTATAAGAGGATGATGGTACAGGTAGTCGCAGAGATGGGAGATACTGTTGCCGTAAGTTATGTGAGAAAATATTACTAAGCAGTTGGAAATAATTCGGGTAAAAAAGTGACAACCGGAAGCTGAAGTTGATTAAATGAGGTCTTTGAAAAACCGGGGCAAACGGCCGCTCTGAGAACTAAAAATTTTTCGA
>CAYQXO010000016.1:0-38954 GCA_964421495.1 uncultured Balneolaceae bacterium
TTTTGGAGGTCTATTTAAACCCTCCTTCGAAGATATCGAAGACCCTGTCCTGGTTAGCAGCGTTGACGGAGTCGGAACCAAACTGATTATTGCTTTTAAAACGGAGCGGTATGAGACGGTGGGACAGGATCTGGTAAACCATTGCGTAAATGATATTGCTGTTAGTGGGGCTGAACCATTATTTTTCCTGGATTACTTCTCCACGGGAAAACTTCATGAGCAAGTGGGATATGATATCGTCCGGGGATTTTCAAAAGCCTGCCGTGAAAACGGGGTGGCCCTGGTGGGAGGAGAAACTGCTGAAATGCCTGATATTTATGATGAAGGGGAATTCGATCTGGCTGGAGCTATCGTGGGGGTGGTGGATCAAAACGAAATTATGGATGGCTCTACGGTAAAGAAAGGGGATCTATTGTTAGGCATCCCCGGAAACGGACTGCATACCAACGGTTATACCCTTGCCCGGAAAGTGCTTTTTAGGCATTACGATGTCGATACTTACCTGGAGGAATTCGGTTGTACGGTGGGAGAGGAAATGCTGCGAATTCATCGTTCCTATTTGCCGTTGATCCGTAATACACGAAGCATGGATGGTGTTCGCGGCTATGCTCACGTTACAGGAGGAGGAATCGAGGGAAACACCACCCGAATTACGGGGGATGATTTGACGCTGAATATCGACTGGAATAGCTGGAAACGACCCGCCGTGTTTAACGTGATACAACAGGAAGGAAATGTTCCGGAAGAGGATATGAGAGCAACCTTTAACCTGGGGATGGGACTGGTCATGGTTATAGATCCGGATTCAAGAGAAGAGGTCATGAAGGAAGCCAAAAATTTTGATTCCGGTGCGGTAGTTATCGGAGATGTGCAGTAAACCGGCAAAAGAGGTAAATAATTATGGCAAAGGTTCATCTATTACGAATAGCTCACGGTCGAAGCGGAGATAAGGGAAATTTAAGTAATGTCGGCATCATAGCCCGGCACGAGGATATCTATCCATTCCTCAAAGAACACTTGACGGCCGATCGGGTGAAAGAACACATGAAACATATCTGCAAAGGCAAGGTTGAGCGTTTTGAAATGGATAATATCGGAGCCCTTAATTTTGTTTTGCATGACAGCCTGGGCGGTGGAGGGACCGTATCGCTAAAACTCGATGCCCAGGGAAAAACGCACGCCCAGGCTTTGTTAAGGATGAAAATGGATGTACCCGAGGCTCTAGTACAGAAAGCGGATAAGAAAAATCCGGCGAAAATTTAAATTTTGTATCAGATTGTTGTGTAAAACCCGGAGAGGGCTCTGAAGCACTTGGGTTGTTCGGCATAATGAATACAAAAGTTAATCACTAATAGCCGATATTTCGGATCCATCCCTACACAAAGCAACCCTCAGCCGAATTTCCCTGGCTGAAGAGCCCTCTCCGGGTTTTACACAACAATCTGATAATTTCAGGAACCGCCGGTAAACTTGATCGGGATGTTGACCTGGGTTTGATCCCACATTATGGAGAGAGTGGTTGAATTATTGTCGGGTTTACTGAACTCCATGGTGAAGGCTTCAATGGTTTTGTCCAGTTTTTTGCTGGGGACCTGGACCCGTAAGTAGTCTTTCTTTTTGTTATACTTGTAAGCTCCCCACTGGCCTTTTTCTTCGTTAAGTATAACAGTCCAGTTTTTGTGATTTGGGATAGTAAAAAGTGAATAGGTTCCCGGCTCCACGTTTTTTCCGGCAAATTGGATGGGTTGGGTAACTGTTATTTCAGTGGCTTCATTGGCCCCGGTACGCCATATTTTATCGTAGGGAACTAAATCACCGAAAATTTTACGTCCCCGCTTCGTGGGACGGCTATAGGTTATCTTTATATAAGTATCACTGTGATTGATCTTAGCTATGGATAGAGGACTTTTTCTGCGTTCCAGACCTTCCTCCTCTTCCGCCTGGGCAAACACAGTTCCTGCGGAAAATAGCAAAATGAAAGCTAGTCCAACCGTGAATCTAAACAAGTGGGTCCCGTTGCGGTCTGTCATGACTGATCTAGTTTTATGGTTTTAATATTACGGCAAGGATTCGAGTGATTGGCACATATCCCATCTATGCTACATACCTATAACGGTATATGAGTTAAAAAGTTCCTATAAAGGTGGAAGGTCGGTACCAGGGAGATCGCCGGGTTGGTTCAAAGGTAAGAGCGATGCCGAGATCAACGGACAGGTTGGAGACTCTGAAGGAAACCCGAAGTCCCCCTCCGTATAGAGTTCTGGATTCGTGGGGAAAGGAATCCGGGAAATGGGACTCCAATCTTCCTACAGTTTTGCTGAAACCAACCAGGTAAACGTTGCTAAAGTAGAGGGGGATAAAAAAGCCGCCGTCGTCCGGATAAAAAAGAGGGATGGTATAGCGGGTATTGATTTCAAAGGCCCTTGGAGTATTCTGAAACAGGTTTGGATGAAAGCCTTGCATCCCGAGATCGTATGCATTAAAGAGTCCGTCGGCGGAAGATTGGAAGATCCACTCGCTGCCAATGCGGAGGGATTGATTGAGTTTGCGCAACGGGGACAGGAAGAGGTAGGTGCCGGTATGAATCCCGCGCCCCCGTGAGGAGGCATTCCACTGGTGGAGATCAGATTTCAATTCCGCAAAAAGATGAACTCCACTGTTGGGCTGGACATCGCGAATATTCTGTTGGAGCCGGTAGTTTAGGGAGGTATTAAATTGGGAAGTAAGGTAGTGCCAAAAAGGAGTGACCAGGTTTTGCTGGCTGTTGTGGGCACGATATTGGTTTAATGAGAGAGAGGGACGAAGATTCAGGGCCGTAAATCGTACATTGTTTTCAATAGTATAGGTAAAGGGAAGAGTTGTTTGATACTGGCGCCATTCCAGGTGGGAGATATGATTATTGTTTGGTTGTAAAATCGGTTGTCGAGAATGAGATAGCTCAAAACCGGGCACGAAGTCGGCATTCCGGTATTCTATATCGTACCAAAACTGGTCGAGCCCATATGTAACATCCGCGCTGTATTTGTGGTTTTGTAGCAATGAACCGGAAAACAACTGCACACCAATTTCACCGGTAGAGGAGTTTAGGGAGGGTATTATCGTTCGCGGTTTTAACCAACTCATTCCGGTATGATAGGGTTGAGCAGACCAGTCTTGAGAGGCCTGGAAAAGAGAATCGCCTACCATGGCACGGTGCATTCGCTGGTTTATGGAAGCATCTGGTTGCCAAGTTTCGGGAGGTACGCGAAGATTAACAAAATCGTTCCGTTTCAGGACAGCCGGACGTTTTTGATTTTTATCCTGCACGATATAGGCGATCCATTGTCCGTCGGGTCGATAGGAGGGTTCAAAGGCGTTGGTATGATGGTCGGTAAGCTGATGGACCGCCCGGGGAGAGCGTTGATACTCGTATATCTGAAGTCGGCCGGTGTGGTCGCTGGAAAACAACAGATGGTCGCCGGAAGGATGCCAGGCGGGATCGAATACGGATCCTTCCTGGAAGGCTACGTCAGGGGAGTTTGAAAGCGACGTGTTAATCTGGTCAACCGATGTGATCCAGAGTCCCTGGACGCCCCTGCGATTTGCAATTAGTGCCAGGGTGTCCGGATGAAGGGGATGGGGTTGTACGGCTACAATTTTTGTGGAGTCGATTTGATAGGAAGTGGAAGAGGATCCAGAATCATCGTCGTCGGAGGGAGGGTGCCGTTGTAGTACCGTGGATGTTTTATGATTGCGGATGGACCACACGCTTTTTCCTTTTCCGTAGGCGGGAGCCGAGCCCTTTATGGAAGGAGAGGAAACGTCTCGGCCTCCGGGTATCTTCAACTGGTGAATACGAGCGGTAAAGTGTTGGTCATAGACGGGATGGGTATGATAACGGGCAAAAATCAGGGTATCTCGCTCTGCGTTCAGATCAAATCGGAAATCCTCAATCAGACGGGTTTCGTAGAGGTGCCGGGCCTCCATGTCATCCAGGTCGTATGTATAGAAGCCGGATCGGCCGTTATAAAAATCACCGTAAAACAGCAGCCGGCTCTTTGACAGCCACAGCGGGCGGCGGATTTCGGCGCCTTTATAGTCGACAGGGAGCTTTTGAAACGATTTGCTTTGAGTTACCGACGAGGCGCCGGTCTCGGAAGTTGAACGCCTTTTGTGCATCTGCTCTTCAAAGATATCGTACAATTCACCCGGCCATTGACCGGTGGTGTGCCGCAAAGCGAAGCCGTAGCCCAGGAAAGGATAGCGAGAGTAGAAGCTGATAGCCTCTCTGGAGGTGTGGTTTCCGTATTGTTCCTGGAGCCAGCGGGTAAAGGTGTATCCCCCGACATAATGCCGGTTTAAAGGCCGGGTCCGGCTTGAAGTGTGTACCATTTGACCCATGGACCATTGCTGTTCGGTATCGAAGGTGGCATCGAAAAGGCCGGTAAAAAAGGGATAGGACCCCCTTCCTCCCCGGGGGAGGACCGATTCGGTTTCATGGTGGACGGCCAATCCCTCCAGAATACCAAGAGGGACCCCCGTATGTATGGAGCGGGCAATATCGGGAGAAAAGGGATACAACAAACGGGACAGGCCGGGCGAATCATGATGGTTGAGTTGCAGCGCGTGAATCAATTCGTGGGGGAGGACGGATTCCAGCCAATTTCCGGACCGTGGATTAAGGGTTTTGCCCCGGGTCGGATGCATTTCTATTTCCATACGAAAATTCACAGGGCTTACGAATCCATTGGAACGGTCATTTTGTGGATTCAGGAGAACCGGAAAATGCTGTAATGACCCCCCGACGAGCTGACGGGCATGTTCATATTGAGATTCAAGAATGCGACCCGTGGAACGAGCTTCTTCGACCGTGCCCCGGGGATAAAGAATCGAAAAGTGAGGGGTCTTTAATTCATACCAGGTTATCGGGGGACGATAGGTTACTTCGTAGAGGGAGTTGCCGGAGATTGCAGACAGGTTCTGTCCCGGCAGCCTTACGGGTGACAGAACGAGGAATAACGCGAGACACCAAAAAAAGATATTCTTATTCAAAGCAGATCCCATAATTACGAGCGTGAGTTGGTTCTGTTTTTTCCTGCGTGAAACACTCTGGCTAGCTTGGCTACCGTATAGATCCTCCTCCATGCAACTTTAGGAAAGTTTGCAACCCTGAGCGATTGGCTTTTTCTCGGAAAAAGACTGACTTATGCATTAACCTTCTGCAAACACTATCTCCCGGCATGCAATTGCTTCTAAAAAGCAACTTGCCAATAGAGAAACAAAAGGGCAAACCCGACCAGAAAGCACATTCCCGACCAACTTAGCAGTCGAAGCCATTGGGGCGGCTGAGCCTCTTTGGGCATGTCGGTTGAAGTAACCACCCGGTGATTAATATAACCCAGCAGGGGTGCGGTTAAAAAAGAGAGAGTAGTGGCGAGATCCACCATAAACGTGAAGCTTTTTCCCAGCAAAGCCAGAACGGCAAGTGATATGGCAGGAACCAGAATAATAAAGACTATATAGAGGCGGTATTTGGGATATCCGCTTACTTTCTGCGGAAATATCACCTCAAGTGTGCGGCGCAGAACCCGCGGGAAAGCATCGGTAACGGTAAGCGTCGTGGAAAACATGGTTGTAAAGGCGGCGAGCGCTATCAGGGAATAACTCCAGCTCCCGAGATTGTGGGTATATAGACTAATCATTTGACCGGCAAACGCGGCCCCGCTGTCTTTGAATTCTTCGCCCGTTCCATGCATGACGAGAGCCCCCAGGATGAGGAAAGCTATTGCTAAAAAGGCGGCGGCGCAATACCCTATGTTGAAATCAAAAAGTGATTCCCGCAGGGCCGGTTTATGGCGGGTCTGTTTTGTGCGTTCGAGCGTCCACAATGAGTGCCATACCGATACGTCAATGGGGATGGGCATCCATCCCATCAATGCGAGGAGAAACGAAACACCGGAAATCGTCCAGATATTCGTATCGGAAACGGCATCGGTTTCGGTTGCCACCGGACCGTGCAATATCGCAATGACTAAAGCCACCAGTGTCGAGACGGCCAATACCGACATGATAACCTTCATGGTTGAGTCAAGCATGGGATACTGGCCCGAGATTAACAGACCGATACAGATCACCAGAATAATGGCACTCCACACGATGGGACCCAGACTGAGACCGGTGATCTGAGAGGCGAGGCCGGCGGTAACCACAGTTACGGCCGCCTGTATGGTAAACATCGTGCCGAGGGTGAAGAGAATAAAAATACCCATGGCCCACCAACCGAGTTTCATATATCCTTCCAGCAGACTCTCGCCGGTGGCGGCGGCATAACGGGGACCAAATTCGAGAAAAGGATACTTGAACAGGTTGGCCAGAATTACGGCCCAAAGCAGGGCAAATCCGTAAGCGGCTCCGGCCCGGGTAGACTGAACCAGGTGAGAAACCCCAATAGCCGCCCCGGCCATCAAGAGTCCCGGACCCAATGTTTTAAGTATCCCTTTCCACTTGTCAGATATTTGCATAAAGACGCTGAATGAATCAGTTGCCGAACTTAACCAATAAGTTGATAAGTTATAGAGAACTGTATGTACAGGGGAGACGGGTTATTTTTTCGGTGAGGCAAGCCCCGGAACATAAATCCTGTTTATTCAACTTCCCCTCTATCGAATATAATTTATATAGTAAAAAGCTCAAGAAATTAAAAACGGGTAGATTACGTTTTATATAAACCACCGGGCGTTTAATTATTGCAGGAATTTTTAATAAAGGTATTGGAGGTTATATGATAACGCAAAGCACTATTCAAAAATTGACAGAACATCATCATGAACACAGCATTTCCATTTATTTGCAAACCCACCGTACTAACCAGGAAGCGCAGCAGGACCCCATTCGATTTAAGAAATTACTGAATAAAGCCGAGGAGAAATTGTCTGATCGTGGACTTCGGGAGGAAGAGATTGATAAAATTCTGGAGGAAGCGTGGCAGCTGGTTGAAGCGGGTAATTTTTGGTTACATCAAAGTGATGGACTGGCGGTATTTTGCACGCCTGAATTTTTTGAGTTTTATAAAGTCCCGCAAAAGTTTGAGAACTTTGTTTACGTCGACGACCGTTTTTTCGTAACGCCCCTGCTGCCGATGCTGGCGCGCGACGGCTCCTATTATGTGTTGGCGTTGAGCCAGAAAAAGGTGCGCCTGCTCGACTGTACTCGTGATTCGCAGGCACGGGTTGAGTTGGAGGAAATTCCGGATAGCTACGAAGAGTTTCAGGAAAATTACACGTTTGAGCGACACAGCGGCGGCCGGCCGAGCGGAGCGAATGGGGGCATGTCATATCACGGCCTTGGAGACGATCAAAAAGAGGAACAGGTTAAGAAATTGCAAGAGTTTATCAGCCAGGTAGAGACCGGAGTAACCAGGTACATGAAAAACCAGGGAGACCCTCTTGTTCTTGCCGGTGTTGTGGAGATCGTTTCGACGTATCGGAAGCATAATAAGTATAATGAGTTGGTGGAGGAGTTTATAAAAGGAAATACCGACGAAAAATCGGACAAGCAGCTTCGCAAAGAGGGATGGGAGATTATAAAGCCGAAGTTTTTGTCCGTGATAGATAGTGAGCTCGACCGATATGCCGACTTAACTAATACCGACAAAATTTCGAATGACCTGGAGGAAGTCGTCAAGGCCTCCCGATATGGTCGGGTGGACTCTCTTTTCGTTCCCACCGGAAAGTATCGATGGGGCAAGTATGATGAATCCAGGGATACGGTGTTGACCGACGATCAGCAAGCGGATGGATTCCACGATCTGTATAACTATGCTGCCCTGCATACGCTGACCAAGGGGGGTAAGGTGTACGCCCTGTCGGGCGACCGAATGCCTGAATACAGCTCAATTGCGGCGATTTTCAGGTATTGAGTCGTATATGCATATTTCCGACGTAAACGCTCGAGACCGGACGCTCGAAGCCGGGAGAGGATTCCGATCAGTGAGATCCGGTCTCGTGCTTTTTATTTATTGTTAAAGAGGCGAAAAATTTTTATACATCTTTATGGCCCGAATGATTGATACGGTGCCCTTTATCGATGTGGCAAGCGGGGATGGACGATGGGGGCGACAAACTAACTCTCACCTTTTTATACGCAAGTAACTGAATATTATGGCGGATCGGAATACATGGTTTGGTTGGATTCTGTTGATAGCAACGTTTACGATTTTTTCCTCGGTCAATGCTCAACCCACGGCCAACTCGGTGTCGCTGGATTACTATTTGCCGGGGGAGGTCAGTTATGACAGCGAGATTCCGACACCGGAGTCGGTCATCGGTCACCCCGTTGGCGCCTGGCACGTCCGCCACGCTCAAATGGCGGAATACATGCGGGAGCTGGCGGCTTCTTCCGAGCGGGTATCGGTTCGGGAGATCGGGCGGACCCACGAGCAGCGTCCGTTGATCGTGCTTACGGTTACGTCTCCCTCGAATCACGGGCGACTGGACAAGATCCGGGAGCGGCGGAGCCAGTGGATGGATCCGCAGTCGTCGATTGACATGGATGTTTCCTCCCTGCCGGTAGTGGCATATATGGGATACAGTATCCATGGCGACGAGCCCAGCGGGACCAATGCGGTGATGGTGGCGGCCTACCACCTGGCGGCAGCCCAGGGCGATCAGGTTGAGCAGATGCTGGATAATACGGTGATACTGCTGGATCCGAGTTTGAATCCCGACGGATACAGCCGTTTTGCCCAGTGGGCCAATTCCAACCGGGATCGGCAGCTGGTGGCGGATCCGCAGTCGCGCGAGCAGAATCAGCCGTGGCCGGGCGGCCGGACCAATCACTACTGGTTCGACCTGAATCGCGACTGGATGCTGGTGCAACATCCCTCGAGCCGGGCGCGGATTAAATTGTTTCACCGCTGGAAGCCGAACGTGGTCACCGACTTCCACGAGATGGGAAGCAACTCCACCTATTTCTTCCAGCCGGGCGTCCCCTCGCGTACGAATCCGCTGACGCCGGAGCGCAACCAGCAACTTACCCAGGTGATTGCCGAATATCATGCCGACCGGCTCGATCGAGAAGAGGTCCTTTATTACACGAAAGAACGTTTTGACGACTTTTATTCCGGCAAGGGATCGACTTATCCCGACGCCAACGGGAGCATAGGGATTCTGTTTGAACAGGCTACCTCGGACGGTCACCGGAAGGAGACGGTTCATGGCACCCTGAACTTTCCCTTTACGGTTAAAAACCAATTTTTGACGACGCTTTCTACACTGGAGGGCGTGACGAGTTTGCGGGAGGAGCTCCTGAAATATCAGAAAACGTTTTTCCGGGATACGCGCGAGTCCGCCCGCCAGGATGATATACGCGCCTATGTATTCGGGACGCCGGCAGACCCGGCCCGTTCGTATCAACTGGCGTCGCTGATCGACCGGCATGACATCGATATTTACAGGCTGGACGAGGATCTATCCGTCGAGGAACAGCAGTTCGAGGCAGAGTCCTCTTATCTCGTGCCGATCCGTCAACAACAGTATAAGATGATAAAGGTGCTGTTTAATCGACAGACCACCTTCCAGGACAGCATCTTCTATGATGTGTCGACCTGGACGATGCCCCTGGCCTTCAACGTGCCGTATAAATCGCTGAATGCGGGACGTTATAGTGAGGAGTTGAAGGGCGAGGAATTTTCAGCCGACGGGTTGCCCAGCGGCAAGTTGGTGGGCGGGTCCGCCGACTATGCCTACCTGTTTGAGTGGGACGGGTTTTATGCCCCGCGGGCACTCCACCGCTTCCAGGAGGCCGGCGTTCGAGCCAAGGTGGCAACGAAGCCCTTCGAGGCAGTAACGAGCGAGGGAACGAACGAGTTTGACTACGGGACGGTTTTGGTGCCTTTCTATCTGCAGGACACTTCCAAAGAGAAGATTCACCAAATCGCCCGGGAAGTCGCCCGCAATGACGCCATTAACATCTATGCGGTTTCCACCGGACTGACGCCCCGCGGAATAGACCTGGGCAGCGGCTCGTTCGAGCCGCTAACACGTCCACGGACCCTGCTGGTCACCGGTTCGGGGGTCAGGTCGTATGAAGCGGGACAGGTATGGCACTTGCTTGATCAGCGGTATGAGATGCCGGTGAGTCGCGTATCGACCCGGCGCCTGGGAAGCATAAACTGGGAACGGTATAACACGGCGGTCATGGTAGACGGCAACTACCGGGATGTAACCGATGAAGCGACCGGGAAGCTGAAGAACTGGGTCCAAAGCGGCGGAACATTGATTACGCTAAAAGACGCCACCCGGTGGGCAGCCCGGCAGGATCTGGCGCCATTCCGGTTCCCTGGAGAGGAAGATACGGCCGACTCCGCTGCGAAAGCGGGCAAACCCTATGCGTTAAAAGACCGTATACAGGACGCCCAACAGATCGGAGGATCTATTTTCGACGCCCGCCTCGATACCACCCATCCGATGGGATACGGCTATAATAGTGCTACCATACCCGTTTTCAGGGATCACACGATGTTTATGAAGCCGTCGAAAAGTCCGTACGACACCCCACTGCGCTATACTGAAGATCCGCTGGCCAGCGGGTATGTTTCGGATGAAAACCTGCAAAAACTGAAAGGTACTGCCGGTATCGTTGTGGCCGAACGGGGCGGCGGACAAATCATCGGCTTCGCCGACAATCCCAACTTCCGCGCCTTCTGGTACGGTACCAACAAACTCTTCGCCAACGCTCTTTTCTTCGGGGAAATCATCGACGCCGAAAGGGGAGGTTACTGAGAGATGAAATTGAGTATAAATATGGTCGCTTTACGGCCGGATTCGCATGCTCCCTTCGGGATCAGTTTCAGTGTGGAATACACACCGTAAACAGTTACTTTATTAATGATTTAATGGTTGGTATTTAACAGTATTTCAAATTAAAATTAAATTGGTTAAAGTAACGAGCCAGATTCTATAAAATAAAAAAGCCCGGAACGCCAAGCGGCGTCCGGGCTTTTGTAATGTCAAGCCAGAGGGTTAAAGAGCGTAAATACGTTCAAACCGGTCTGGCTTTAAAAAACGAAGTTGTCGGATCAGGCGGTTACGCCTTTAAACGCGGATTTCAGTTCATCCACGTAATCCAGATTTTCCCACGGGAATTCGTTGCGTCCGAAGTGTCCGTAGGCGGCGGTGTCGCGGTAGATCGGTCGTTTCAGGTCGAAACGTTCGATGATGCCGGCCGGACGACAATCGAAGATGTCGTTTACGGCTTCCGCCAATTCCACATCACTGACTTTTCCGGTACCGTACGTGTTTACCTTGATAGATACCGGGTTGGCCACTCCGATCGCGTAAGCCAGCTGAACAAGGCACTCGTCGGCCAGTCCCGCGGCTACCACATTCTTGGCGATATGGCGACCGGCATACGCGGCGCTTCGGTCGACTTTCGACGGGTCCTTGCCGGAGAATGCACCTCCGCCGTGGCCGCCCCAGCCGCCGTAGGTATCAACAATAATCTTACGTCCGGTCAGGCCGGTGTCGCCGTGGGGACCTCCGATAACGAATTTGCCCGTGGGATTCACGTGCAGTTTCGTTTCGTCGTCCATCAGATCGCTCGGAATAACGCGGGGGAGCAGTTGCTCCGCCACGTCCTTTTTAATTTCATCCTGGGTGACGCCGTCGTCGTGCTGGGTGGAAACGACTACCGTATCGACGCGTTGCGGTTGACCGTCATCGTCATATTCGATGGTTACCTGGCTTTTGCTGTCGGGTCGCAAATACGTCATGTCGGAGCCTTCCTTGCGGATATCGGCCAATTCACGCACCAGGTCGTGGGAATACTGAATGCTCATGGGCATATACGTGTCGGTTTCATTAACGGCGTAACCGACCATCATTCCCTGGTCGCCGGCGCCCTGCTCGTCTTCGTCGCTTTCATCGACGCCCTGGGCGATATCGGGACTTTGCTGGTGCAACGTCGTCAGAATACCGCAGGAGTCCGCATCAAATTGATACGCGGCTTCCGTATAGCCGATATTACGGATAACTTCACGAGCCAGTTTGCGCTCGTCGACGTCCGCATCAGAGTTAATTTCGCCGGCGATGACAACCAGTCCGGTTGTTACCAGCGTTTCGCATGCCACGTGTGCATCCGGATCCTTTTCCAAAAATCCGTCGAGCACAGCATCAGATATCTGGTCAGCCACCTTGTCCGGATGGCCTTCGGAAACAGATTCGGATGTAAATAGATTTTTCATTTTATAACACTAACATTTTAGATTCAGGTGTTCCTATTAAAATTCGTAAATCCATGGTTAAAAACAGACAATATATAATCTGTTCAAGCACAAAATATTGTGATAAAATTATATAGGTCAGAATTGAAAAAAAGCTAGACGAAAATGTGCTTGAAAACAATATAAAGTAGGCTGTTTCAGAGCCCTGAATAAAGGACCCTAATATTAAACTATTTTTTGGGTAAACTGCAAATTTAACACCAAGTTATTTTAAGCCCCCAAATTTTTATTAAGAATCACTCCACAAATTCCCTCCCTGGAACAAATGGCTGAGCTGTATTTATCATGATAAGTGCATAATTAACAAATGGTTACAGCAAATTTACATGTGCAGAAGTATGGAGGAAAAGGCAGACAGGAGAGGGGGCTCAATGGGATTCTTTAATATCGGGATAGCGAAACCGGAAGGTGCAAGAAGGAGATGAGATGCTTTTAAAATGCGAATAAAAATGCTAAACGCCTCTTACTTTTTATATATTTTTTTATAGATATTAACTTGATTATCATAGAACAGTTACACATGTTATAGGGCCGTTGAAAGCGGGTCGAATGGAAGCTGGCAAATTTATTATTCTGCAGTATGCCTACATCAGACGAGATAGCATTTCTCCAAGAGAAGCCGGAATGATCTCCGCGGGTAATAAAATCCGGTTTGGTTGGTTTTATGTAAACCAAAGAACAGTAAGTGATCAGATAAAAGAAATGGCTTTTGGTTGCCCTTCTAAAATGGGGGCCGTGTGTAAAAGTGTGTAAATAGGAAATTGAAAATAATAAGTTATAGGTAAATAGAAACAGCTATGAGTGAAAAAGGTAATCAAGCATATGGTGAAAACCCGGTAAAGGTTCGGGATACGGATCAGTACAAAGAAGAGTACATCCATGACTTTGTTGAAAAGTGGGATGAGTTGATAGACTGGAATAAACGTGCCGAAGGCGAGGGAGAGTTTTTTATACAAACGCTGAAAGATATCAAGGCAGAGCGAGTGCTGGATGTAGCTACCGGCACCGGATTCCATTCGGTACGGTTAATTCAGCAAGGGTTTGACGTCATCAGTTCGGACGGTAGTCCACATATGCTGGCCAAGGCATTTGATAATGCACGCGACCAGGGCCTTCTCTTGCATACCAGGGAAGCAGACTGGAGATGGTTGAATCGAGACATCCACAATAAATACGATGCTATCATCTGCCTGGGTAATTCATTTACGCATTTGTTTTCAGAGCGTGACCGTCGCAAGGCACTGGCCGAGTTCTATGCGGCACTGAAACACGACGGGGTCTTAATACTTGACCACCGCAATTACGACCGGATTCTCGATCACGGTTTCAGCAGTAAACACGTGTATTATTACTGTGGAACGGATGTTAGTGTTGAACCCATTCATATTGATGAGGGACTGACACGATTCAAGTATACGTTTCAGGACGATTCCGAATTCTTTTTGAATATGTTCCCGCTGCGGAAAGATTATACCCGGCGATTGATGCACGAAGTCGGATTTCAGACCATAAACACCTATGGTGATTTTCAAGAAACCTTTTCCGAGGATGAGCCGGATTATTTTATTCATGTTGCTGAGAAGAAATATCCGGAAGAACTAAATGAAAAAGCCGAAAACAAGGAATAACTTATGAGTGAAGATAAACAGTATTCATCGGAAGTTGTCGAAACCACGCGAGAGTATTACAATAGTGAAGACGCTGATACCTTCTATCATACGGTATGGGGAGGAGAGGATATCCATGTTGGCCTTTATCAGTCGGACGACGAACCCATCTTTGACGCAAGTCGACGTACTGTCGAGCGTATGATTTCTAAGCTGGATCAACTTGATGAGAACACCCGGGTCATAGACATTGGTGCCGGCTACGGCGGCGCGGCCCGCTATATGGCTAAAAATTACGGTTGTCATGTAGTGGCGCTTAATCTGAGCGAGGTTGAGAACGAGCGAGACCGTCAGAAAAACAAGGAACAGGGACTGGATGACCTGATTGATGTGGTAGACGGCAGCTTTGATGATATTCCCTGCGAGGACGCTTCCTTTGACGTCGTTTGGTGCCAGGATTCCATTTTGCACAGTGATAACCGGGAAAAAGTTATCGAAGAAGTGGCCCGCGTGTTGAAGGACGACGGCGATTTTGTATTTACGGATCCCATGCAGGCTGACGATTGCCCGGAGGGCGTGTTGCAACCCATTTTGGATCGGATTCACCTGGAGTCGCTGGCGTCTCCGAAATTTTACCGCGAAACAGCACCCAAATACGGGCTCGAGGAAATTGAGTTTGAAGAGCATGACGAACAGCTCACCACCCATTACGGGCGCGTACTCAAAGAATTGGAGCAAAATGAAGAAGAACTGCGCGGCAAGGTCAGCGATGAATATATTGACAATATGAAGAAAGGACTCAATCACTGGGTCGACGGGGGCGAAAAAGGTTACCTGGCCTGGGGGATTTTCCACTTCCGTAAAAAGTGAACTAACGTTTAACCACAGAAGAAGAACCTGTTTAAGGAAGGCCTTGTTCCATCAATTGGGACAAGGCCTTCCTATTTTAATGTAAGTGCGTGTCCACCTACGAGGCCCGGATTTCGCTTACGCGGGAATCGCTGGCGCTCGGTGCACTTCGTGGGAATCGCTCCGCTCTGTATTCATCAAGAAATTCGGCTGGCTAGCTTGACTTCCTTGCTGCACCTGACCTATAAATTATTTTGGAAATATTAAAATTATTTAATATAATAACATTAAGATTAGTTAATGTCTGTTAAAACAGATAATGGTTTCAGCGGGGCGAAAGAAAATTTAAGTTGCTATTATGGACAGGAATACGAAACACATATTGATTGTAGAGGACGATAAACTCCTCTCCTTTGTGGAAGAGCGTCTAATCAAGAAGCTGGGTTACCAATTGGCTGGAAAAGCCACGAATGGCAAGGATGCTATTGAGAGTGTCAAAGAGAAGAATCCCGACTTGATCCTGATGGACATCAATTTAGACAGTTCGATGGATGGGATTGAAGCGATGAACCGAATAAGGGAATTCTCTTCCGTGCCGGTCGTTTTTCTAACGGGCGATAGTCAACAGAAAACAGAAGACCGAATCAATTGCATATCGAACTGTGTGGATTACCTGGTAAAGCCTGTTAACGCGGATGGACTGCAAAAGCCGCTTGAAAAGGCGTTTAATGAATCCTCAACTAAAGATTTGCAGGCAAAGACTCTTGGGTAAGAGGGGCAGCAAGGAGTAAAATTCCTTTTGAAAGATTGGGATTGCGGTTAAAATAAGTCGTTGTTTTTTTGGGGGGGAGTGACATCAAGGTAGTTGAATGCCTTGGCCGTAGCCGCTCGGCCCTTGGGAGTGCGTTTTATAAAACCCTCCTTGATTAAATAGGGTTCGTATACTTCTTCGATAGTTCCTTTATCCTCTCCGACCGAAACGGCCAGTGTCCCTAATCCGACGGGCCCGCCCGAATATTTTTCGATGATTGCTTCCAGGATACGAATGTCCATGTCGTCAAAGCCCCTTTCGTCGACATCAAGGGCGTTGAGTGCTTTGTCCGCTATGGCGTCGTCGATTCGATCCATATCCTCAACCTGGGCAAAATCGCGGGTGCGACGCAATAACTTATTCACGATACGGGGGGTCCCACGACTACGCCGGGCGATCTCAAATGCCCCCTTGTCGGTTATGCCGAAGTCCAGTATCGAGGCGGTTCGCAGGGCGATCTTTTTTAAAAGCTTAACGTCGTAGTAATCGAGGCGCATGTCGATTCCGAAACGGGCTCGAAGTGGGGCGGTAAGCAGGCCCTTCCGAGTGGTAGCTCCCACCAGGGTAAACCGGTTCAGCTCTATTTGTATACTTCGGGCATTGGGTCCCGAATCGATCACGATATCCAGCTGGTAATCTTCCATGGCCGAATAGAGATACTCTTCGATAACAGGATTGAGCCGGTGAATTTCATCGATAAAGAGCACATCCCCCTCTTCAAGATTGGTAAGCATTCCGGCCAAATCACCGGGCTTTTCCAGTACCGGGCCGGTCGTGGGCTTGATCTGAACTCCCATTTCGTGCGCCACAATATGGGCCAGGGTCGTCTTTCCCAGTCCCGGGGGACCTGAAAGGATAACGTGGTCCAGCGCTTCCTCCCTTTTGCGGGCGGCGGCGACAAAAACTTCCAGGTTATCTATAACCTTCTGTTGGCCAATGAATTCATCAATCGACGTGGGACGAACCGAACGCTCGAATGCCTCTTCTTTTTGGGATGCATTTAACAGCGGGTTACGCAAAAGCCTGTAATTTAGAGATTAAATATATTATAAACGCACGCACCGCCCGAATATACGAGCAAGTGCATGCCTCTATTAAAAAAACAAGGTCTGCCCTCAAATTAAAGAAATTTACCTAAAAGACCAGTACCGCAAGTAAAATAACGGCCAGAGAGTACCAATCACTAAAATTGATCCCCTCCTCGCCTGTGTCCTCATCTTTGAAATCGAGCAGGGTTCCACTGGTAACGGCTCTTTTAAGCAGGTATTCAATTTGTAAATACCCATGATAGTGAGGATGTTTAAGCAATTGTTTCCATAGCTCTTCAATTTGGTCTTCTTCCAGCTCGCCATTTATATAGGTGCGAATCTTTTTTTCAAGGCTGGGGATCCGTTTTGGTGAATTCATAATTTATTCTCCGGGTTATATTTATAATGGAATGGATGGGGGCCGTCACTCGTACGTATGATTTTTGGGCTCGGTCACTCTGTGGATCATCTCTTTAAAATGTCCCTTGACAGAGAACCAATTGGTGATTCCGTCCGGAAAATGCTTTTGCAGGCATTCTTCCAACATTTTCTGGGCTCGATGCTTGCGAGTCCATGCATTGGAGAGGCTGATCTTAAAGTGTTTCGCAATCTCGGAGGCGGGATCGTCAGCATGCTTGAACCAGTAAAGAAGGTATTCCCTGTAATTTTTATTAAGCTTTTTTACACAGACATATAATTGGGCCTCCACCTCCTCTTCAACCAATCGTGAAAATTGCAGACTCGGCTGGCTGGTTTTATACTCCATGGAAGCATAGGGAATTTCCCTGTTTCTGTTATGAAGTCTATAAAAATTATTACGGGTGGCCGACAGCATAAAGGATAGAATCATATCCGGGTTGCGAATTTTATTCTGTCGAATGGATTCAAGAGAACTGATCAAAGCGTCTTGTACGCAGTCCTCAGCATCTTCCGTATTCGCATTAAAGCGGCCTATGAGATAGCTGTGCAAGATAGGATAAATCCTGTTGATGATACGATTTATTTCTTTCTTATCGTTGTTCTGAACTGCATATACCAGGCTTGAATAATTCATTAGATATGTGTTTTAGATCTTGATGTTTAATATGTGAGAACGCCTCTCTTTGTTCATTTTGAACAAAATATTCACCAAATATAATATAAAAAATGAATAAATAAACATTTTTTTGCTGGAAAACAGAAAAAAATAAAAAGCAGTCTTTAAAAAACCGCTCGGGACAGACTCCTGGCCCGGATTTCACTAACGTGGGAATCGCTCCGCTCGGTGCGCATCGTGGGAATTGCTTCGCACCGTACTTACCAGGAAATCCGGGTTAGCAAGGACGGCGGGTGGTCAGCAGCTTGTTACGAATGGAGTCCCGCTTTTTGCAAGATTGCACAGAAACAGGGGCCAACCGTTGCACTGTTGCAAATCACAGATTCAGGTTTAGTCGTCCCATATAAGTTACAAAAAAGTACCATGTTCGATGAATTGCCGGTTCTCCCGGTTTTTACACAAGATCTGAAATTAACATATACTTTGGTATGGTATTTGTTAGTTATACCATGTACATACTAAACAAAGAAAAAATTGATATGAAACTATTTAAGAAACTACTGATACCATTATTACTGGTTTTTCTAAGCGCTAGCATAGGAGTAAGTCAGTCCACATCTGATACGGTGGCGACGTATAAAGCGACAAAACAGAGTTCCATGACAATTTCGGGAACATCGACCGTCCATGACTGGGAGGCGGACGTGAAGGAATTTAATGTTGAATTGGATATCTCGGTCAACAAAGATAAGGCTCAGACGCCGGAGAAAGGTGATTATAAAGCAATTCGGTTCGAGGCTCCCGTAAAGAAGATAGAGAGCGGGAAAGGAGGGATGAATAAGAAGATTTACAACGCGTTAAAAGAGGACAAGCATCCTGAAATAAGTTTCAGAATGAATGAAATAAATAATGTTTCCAGTTCCACGGAAGATACAACGTTTACGCTGGTTCTAAAGGGGGATATAACGATTGCAGGAAAAACTCGAACGATTACAATTAGTGATGTTGAAGGTCAGTCACTCTCCGACGGCTCCTTTAAGTATAAGGGAGAAAAGTCGATGAAAATGACTGATTTTGAGGTAGATCCGCCCTCGGCTATGTTTGGAGCTATCAAGGCGGGCGATGAAATTACGATCTCTTTTGATTTAACGATGTCCCCCATGAATAAGGAAACGGCTTCTAAATAATTTCTTCTAAATCCCCTAATGCCCCGACCCTGTTGCAAAGGCAAGATGCACAATGATCCCCTTGCCCATGGAATATCCCCCCTGGGTATTATCATAGCCCTTGTCTTCTTGCTATTTGCATTCCCCCTCCTAACCCGGGTCGGGGCACAATTTTTAACTGAGAAGCCTCTGGTTCCCCTTCCCGAAAGTAGTTTATGGGTTGAGGGAAAGACGTCGGTATCGTCTTATGAGTGTCATGCCAGGGATATAGACGGTTTTGGATTTATAGCGGATACCTCATTCCACGAGCGTTCATCGAAAAGCCGGGCCGTGGTTAAGGTACGAGTTCCGGTTCGGGAACTGGACTGCGGGAAGCCGGGGATGAACCGGGATATGTACCAGGCCTTAAAAAGCGAGGAACACCCTTATATCCATTACGAATTAAAAGATATAAACCGGGAGACAACTCCCTTCAACTTTTCGGGGACCGGTGAAGAGAACTGGTTGCAGATCAAAACAAAAGGAGAGTTAACGATTGCGGGTCGTACCCGGAATGTTGATTTGCAAGTGAGCGGTAAAAGGATAGAGGGTCAGAAAATTCGTGTAAAAGGCAAGAAAAGCCTGAACATGCGCAGTTACGGGGTAGATCCCCCGACGGCTCTGTTCGGATTGGTACGGGCCAAGGACAGCTTGAGCGTGCATTTTGACTTGATCACTTCGCCGACCGATTCGATCAGTCGGGAAGCATTGCGTGACCGCCTGGAGTAATCCGAATGACGGCTTGCGGGTAACGGTTGGGAAGGTGCCGTTTTATAACGGCATTCTTGGATCCCGCTTCGCGGGTATCGCTTCACTCGGTGCCTGGAGTTGACAGACGGCTAACCCGGATTTTCACCGGGTAATCCCGGCTAAGAATCGTTTTCATATTCGATGCCCAGTTTTTCCATCTTCCGATAAAGGGTGGAGGGATCGACATTGAGCAGACGAGCGGCTTCCGAGCGGTTGCCCCGGGTCCGTTGCAGGATATTTTTAATGTGATGTTTTTCAAACGACTGGACCGCTTCATTGAGGGATTCCGAACTTATTTCATCTTCGGTGCCGGGATCGGATTCGCGAATGGCGGGCGGCAAGTCTTCCGGTTGTATGTAGTCGGAATCACCCAGCAACAGTGCTCGTTCAATGACATTTTCAAGTTCGCGCACCTCCCCTTTCCACTCATAGGCCATCATGAGCTGAAGTGCCTGGCTGTCGATCCCTTTTACGGATCGATTGACCTGCCGGTTGTATTTGTCGATAAAGTGTTTCGCCAAAAGCGGAATGTCCTGTCGCCGTTCTTCAAGCGTGGGTAGGGGAATTTCAACCACGTTGAGCCGGTAGTATAAATCCTCCCGGAAATTTCCTTTTTCCACTTCATCGGCCAGGCTGCGGTTGGTTGCAGCGATAATGCGCGTGTCGAACGATTTGGTGAAATTGGCTCCCAGCGGCTTGACCTCCCGTTCCTGGAGGACGCGAAGCAGGTCGACCTGAACTTTAAACGGTATTTCTCCCACTTCATCCAGAAATAAAGACCCTCCATTGGCGGCGACAAAAACTCCCTCCTTATCCTCATTGGCCCCGGTAAAGGCGCCCTTTTTATGACCGAACAACTCGGATGCGAAGAGATCTTCGGGCGTGGCTCCGCAATTAATGGCTATGAAGGGCTTGTTGGCGCGGGGACTGTGATTGTGTAGGGCGCGGGCAACCAATTCTTTTCCGGTACCGGTTTTTCCGCTGATCAGGATGGTGGTCTGCGCCTGGCTCACCCGTTCGATCCGCTCGTAGACCTTCTTCATCGCTTCACTTTCCCCGATAATATGATTGAAGTTGAAGTTTTTGTCTATTTGTTCGCGCAGGTATTTGTTCTCCTGGACAAGCGCTTTCCGCTCCATGAGCTGATTGACCCGGAGGCTCACTTCCTCGAGTTCCAGGGGTTTAAGGATGTAATCGGACGCTCCTTTACGCAATGCTTCGACGGCAGTTTCGACGGTGGCGTAGGCCGTGATAATGATAACCAACGTGTCCGGTGAATAGCGGTTAATCTGATCCATCACCTGCAGTCCGTCGTACTCGGGCATCTTCAGATCCGTTATGACGATATCGAAGTTTCCTTCCCGGGCCTGTTCAATAGCTTCCTTTCCATTTTTTGCGATACTGCACTGATAGGACTCCTCTTCCAGAATATAGGTAAGAGATTCACGTATTTCCTGCTCGTCATCAGCAATTAGTATTTGGCCTTTCATGTCTGACTAGTTGATTTTTTCGGTAGCTTTATGATAAAGCATGTTCCTTTCCCTTTTTCGGAGGTCACGTCGATAGTTCCGTCCATTTTGGATACGATGCCGTAACTGACCGATAATCCAAGTCCGGTACCGCTGCCCACCTCCTTGGTGCTGAAAAAGGGTTCAAAAATATGATCAATATGTTCCGGTTCAATTCCTTCTCCGTTATCCTCAACGTCAATAAAAAGGTGATTCTTCCTTTGATAGGTACGGAGGGTAATCCTCGGATCATCTTCATTTTCCAGTGCGTCAACGGCGTTGAGCATCAGGTTGACCAGCACCTGGTGAATATGGTCGGGGACACATTGGATCGGCGGCAGGTCGCGGTCCAGTTCCTGATCGAATGTGACGTCGCGGCAGCGGGCATCGTGCTGGAGAAGCCCTACGGCTGACTCGATAATCTCGTTAAGTTGCGATTTGACTTGTTCCGAACTGGAGGGGCGGGAGAAATCGACCAGGTCCCGCACGATTTTGTTAATGCGTTTTATATTTTCTCGAACTTTTTCGAGCCGTTCCTGGGCAAAATCATCATCCACTTTGCGTTGGATAACCTGGACAATCGAGGAGATCGCCGTCAGCGGATTACCGATTTCATGAGCAACGCCGGCCGCCATATGTCCGACGGTGGCAAGTCGCTCGGAATGGCGAACCTGTTCCTCTCGCAATTTAAGCTCTGTCAAGTCGCGCATGATAATAGAGTAACCGTCGACCGATGCCTGTTCGCCGGGAAGGGGCGTTACCGTTAAGCTAACCAGCAAGTGTTTCCCGTCTTTCGTTAAGCGTTCCGTCTGGTAGTTGGTGACTTCTCCGCTGGTTCGGAGTCCGTATTCCAATAGCGACAACTCCCGGGATTCCAGCAGTTCGTCCGGTATAAGTATTTCCAGCGGCTTGCCGATAATTTCGTCGCGCCGCCATCCCAGGATCTTTTCGGCACCGCGATTCCAGTATGAAATTCGATTATCATTGTCAACGGTTATAATGGCGTCGGCAGAGCTTTCAATGATGTCCCGGTAACGCCCCTCCTTCAGTTCGAGCTTGGACCGGTAAATCTCGCGATAATAATACACCGTCCACGCCACCCATGCTATCAGCAGAACAGAGGATACAATACCACGGCTTATGTAGAGCCATCGAAGGGCCAGAAAAGAGGAATTGGAGAAAAAAGCCTCCTCTATAATTTCAAAAATCCCGAACACAAGTCCGACTATAAGAAGGGAGGTCAACAAAAGGTATCCCAGCCGAACGTGACGAAAAAAAGTTTTTAATTCTTTGAATCTCATGTCAAGCTATATAGCTTTAAAGGGAATCTCCCTGCGTTGATATTGGCAAGGAGTCTGCCGGACTTTTACAAATCTACTGGCAATAAAGCCGGATTTGGGTACCTATTGACCGATTTATCGTTAAATAGATCCACTATTTTACCTCAAAATCGGCCAAAATCTACCTCAAACCGGACTTTTTTTCGCTACGATCCGAAAAGTCCGACAGACTCCTTGGAAGTTAAAAATTTCCGCCATTAATGCATATTCGGGAATCTGACGGACCTTTGAAAATTACAATGGGTACTATGGAAAGGCCGGAGTGGACGCCAATTTAGTGCCTCTTTATTGTACGATGTCATCCGGGAGAGGACGAATCGTTATTATATACGATTCCACCGCCCAAAAAGTTAATATATGATCAGAAGGTAGTGAAAATGAAGCGAAAGTCGATAATGCAAACATTCTGATATATGCCCAAAAAGATAGGCAGCCTTACGCTATATTCCGTAGACGATTTACATGAGCAACTCGGTCTCAGTAAAATGACCATACGCACTTATTTGAGGGAAGGGCGTATCCGGGGGCGCAAGCTGGGAGTATCCTGGTATGTGACGGAAGAGGCCTTGCGGGAATACTTCGGAGAATCAACTCAAAACTCCAGCACCCCGGCCAATTCAGAAGCGTCTTCGGCAAGTATCCCGTATAAATATGTGATCCAGGGGGTTAACGACCTGGTATCGGAAAAGGAGGAGTGCGATACGGTTGAAGAGGCGCTGGAGTGCCTGGAAAATCAGGCTATTATCAGTTTATTCCAGGTCGCCAAGGTGAATCGTGATTCGGGTGAAGTCGTCGAATTGATCAAGGCGAGGGAGTTTATGGATCGCCATTCCTGAAGCCGGTTTTCCGGGAATGTCGCGCTCCCGCTTACCGATAAAGAAAACAAAATCTTGCGTTGCGCAGGAGCGGTTGTATCCATCTAAAAGTAATAAAGAGTGCCATTCTTAGTTTAATCACGTGAGTGTGAAAGCAATGATAACCATGGACTGAATAAAATTACGTATGGTGGAAAAAGACGATACGAAGCTGGAAATTTTTGGATTCGGTGAAGAAACGGATGATACGTTTTATTGCCTGGTGGATTTGACCAAAAGTCCTGACGGAATAGACCTTGAACAACTCAAGCTGGCCGATCCCCGCAATTTTGACGAGGAATTGGACAAAATGGGATGCATCGTAATGGTAACCGGCCAGGAGATGGAAGAATTGATTGAGCGGGGCGATATTAATGACGCCAATCTGCATAAGTCTCTCTATGACCTGGCCGTTGAGGAAGGTATTATAGAGTAGGGGGTAATCTTCAAAAGCTGCCTCCTTTTAACCCGGGGAGATAGTTTTTATAAGCTGTATCTGATCGGTTTTGCCACAAAGAAAGGGAGGTTATCACGCAGGATGCCAAAAACATTGGATTGTTGGATGCTATTGGGCACGGGAAAACCTGATGCGGGCTCTATTTTAAAACTCGAACTTTACGGGAAAGGGTCCTTCTTTCTTCCACCAGTGAGCAGCTTTCAACAAAATAAGGGCCGTTTTGCTATCCGTGATTTCCCCGTCGAGGACCATTTGGTGAGCCTCGGGGAATGAGATGCGATGTTTTTGAAGAAATTCCTCTTGATCAATTTGTTGGGCCTGCTCCTCGAGCTCCCAGCCGACGTACAGGTGTATGATTTCGTCGGTATAGCCAATACTGGGATAGAAGAAATCCAGAGAGGCACACCGGCTACAGCTGATTCCCGTTTCCTCTTTAAGTTCTCGCTTCGCTGTGGTACGCGGAGATTCATCGGCATCGATCTTGCCGGCGGGAACTTCGAGAAAAATCAGGTCAAGGGGATAGCGATACTGGCGAACCAGCATAACGTCGCCGTTTTTGAATACGGGTAAAAGAGCGGCTGCTCCCTGGTGCTTTACATATTCGCGCGACGCGGTTTCTCCGTCGGGCAGTTCCACCTCGTCTTTGAAAAAATCCAGTAAGTCTCCCCGGAAAACGGAGGTTGAAGACAGTTTTTTTTCTTTCAGGCTTTTATCGGTTTCTTCGGTGTCCATTTTATGAATTAGCGGTGATGCTTGTTATTTTTATTGCCGTTCGCAACCGGTTTACTGCAAGGCAAAAAACGAAACTTTGGCAAAAACATCTAATTTAAAAAGACTCGCTGACGCCCGGGCGGGTGATTTGCTGAAAGGTCCAAACCTCCTGTCGCTATCTCGTATTCTTGTTGCCGGTTTGATCATATGGAGTTATGAGGCCCATAACCATCAAATCTCGTGGCTTGTGATTGCCCTGGTCGTATTTGGGGTCTTATCCGATTACCTGGATGGATACTGGGCCCGTCGACGAGGGGAAGTCTCGGAATTGGGAAATGCCCTTGATCCGATAGCTGACAAAATTGGCAGCGGGCTCTTGTTTGTATATGCAGTTTGGCTTGGACGGATTCCGGTGGCCTACTTACTTTTTCTCATTGCACGAGATTTGATCATTATGGCCATATCGGTGTACATTAGACGGCTGGGTGGTAGGATGCCGCAGGCGATCGCATCCGGGAAGATATCGATTAATGCGGTAGCCGCATATTGGATGACTACATTTTTCGTGCCGGAAGTTGAATGGATCGTCGACCTGTTTTTGTGGCTGTCTCTCGTGCTGATGATATATTCGTTCAGCGATTATATGGTGCGATTTTTTAATAAGTTGCAACGTCTTAAAAGGAAACCAAGGTAGATTGTTTAAGCTGAGGAGGACTCTTCTTTATGGGATTTTTGGAAAAGATAGGTTTAAAGAAAAAAGAAAAACTCGACAAAGGTGTCGAAAAAAGTCGGGACGGTATTCTGGATAAGTTGAGCCGGGCCGTTGCCGGGAAGGACGAAGTGGATGCGGAGACGCTCGATGAGGTGGAAGAAATCCTCATTCGCTCGGATGTAGGGGTGAATACGACGTTGGAAATCATTGACCGTATCGAGGCACGCGTAAAGCGGGATAAGTATGTAAGCGAGTCGGAGCTTCAGCAAATGCTGCGGGAGGAAATTATCCAATTGCTGAGAGATCACCGGCCCGATCAACCCGCTCGGTTTGAGGCGGATCTGCCGAATAAGCCGCATGTGATTATGGTGGTGGGCGTCAACGGGGTGGGCAAGACGACCACTATTGGAAAATTGGCCCATCTGTATAAAAAAGCGGGTAAGAAAGTGATGGTCGGGGCGGGCGATACGTTTCGGGCTGCGGCCGTGGAACAGTTGGAGATCTGGAGCGAGCGTGCCGGGGTGCCCCTGATCAAGCAAAACCAGGGCGCGGATCCGGCGGCGGTTGCTTACGATACGGTGGCCGCGGCGAAGTCGAGGGATTCGGATGTGGTGATGGTGGATACGGCCGGACGCCTGCATAACAAGAAAGCGCTGATGGATGAGCTGGAGAAAATAAAACGGGCCATGGGCAAAGTCGTCGACGGGGCGCCCCACGAAGTATTGCTGGTGCTGGATGCCTCTACGGGACAAAACGCCATGCAGCAGGCCAGACATTTTACCGATGTCGTGGATGTTACCGGGCTGGTCCTTGCTAAACTGGATGGCACGGCCAAAGGCGGCGTCGTTCTGGGCGTCTCCAATGAAATCGATGTGCCGGTGAAATATATAGGGGTCGGGGAAGGTATCGAGGACCTGCAGATTTTTGAGCGGGAAAGCTTCGTTAATGCGTTATTCGGCGAATGATTCCTTACTGCAGGATTTCGTCCACGGGTTTGAGCTTAATGGCAAAATCGGAACTGTCATCGCCCATCAAGAGGTTGATCTGCTGTTCTTTAAGCATTTCCAGGATAGCCAGGAAAGTTACTACGATTTTCATGCGGTCCTTGAGTTCCCGGCAAATGGAAATAAAGGAGGTTTTTCCCTCCCGGTGTAATTTGTTCAGCAGGTACTCGGTCTGGTGTTCGACGGTTACATCCTCGCGTTCGACCGTGTGAACCGCATTTTGTTGTTTTACCTCGCTGAGCACCTTTTTGAAGGCGGCCATCAGGTCATACATGGTTACATCTTTCAAGGCCTCCCCGCTGGCCTTTTTTTCCACTTTGTCGACTTCCGTATTTCCCCGGGGATACCTTTTGCGGGCGTCACGATCCATCTGTTCCATTTTCTCGCCCATCTCCTTGTAGCGCTTATATTCCAGCAGCCGCTGGACCAACTCGTATCGCGGATCCCGCTCGTCAATATCCTCTCCGTCATCCGATTCCACATGCGGGAGCATCATCTTTGCCTTGATGGACATCAACATGCTGGCCATGTGGATAAACTCGCTGGCAACGTCCAGATCCAGCTCTTCCATCCAGTGAATATACTCGAGGAATTGCTCGGTGATATAAGCGATGGGAATATCATAGATGTCCAGTTCATCGCGCTTGATGAAAAAGAGGAGCAGGTCGAGGGGACCTTCAAAGTTTTTTAACTGAACACGGTACATGAGGAAATCAAAAAGTTAGAATGTCCTGACAATGAATCGAACTTCCGCAAGCAAGTCGGGATTGAACGGTATTTGAGCAATCTTGTATTAAGTGAATCCACCGTCCAGGCTATTAAATGACAAAAAGGTACCCAAATCCGGCTTTTTTGCAGTAGATTTGTAACAACCCGACAGACTCCCAACTTTGTAACATACATATTTCCGGGAATTCCTCAAAGCAGTCGAGGAGAAGAGGCGACAGGTTAAGAGAGAAAAATTTTAAAGGTTCGGGATAGATGGTTTTAGCGACAGGAAACTGAAACACTCCTTTTATATCCATACTGGAATACAAGGCGAAGCTCAGTCGTAAAAGAGAACAGTAAAGGAATGGCTGGCGGATAAGGAGCGCTCAGTTTAGTTATAAGGCACTGAAAAAGAGAAAGTCGGATTAAGACTTGACACGTTTACACCAACCCGCTATATTTGGGTTTCCATTAATGAGTTCCACAAGAATAATATCAATAAGATAACGCATGTTACGCTTTAAACTCTTTTGCACGCGCTGTATGAATTTACGCAAAGCACTTAGCCAACAGTGTATGGACTGTTGTATGTGTTGTATGCAATGCGCCTGCAAAGGAGCGTGGGATTCTGAAATGGTTCCTTCCCTATAGCGAACCGAGAAACTTTCAGTAATTATTGATCCGCTCGCTTTTTGCAGGTGAGCGGATTTTTTTATGACCTGCACTTCTAATGCTGAAAGTCAAAGTCTTGAAGTAGAAGAATCAGGCAAATAATTCGCTTTCCTGTACACGACTCTATTTCAGGTCATTCACCCTAACATTGGAAAACCGACTTCCCCAAAGTATTTGGCGATGCAATGGAGAAGCCGGTTCGTAAACCCCTAACAGAAATATCCAATCCAACCTTGACGGTTTTCATGGAACTCCGTCAGGGATCAAATAATAATACGATATGTTACAACGAACGTTACCGATTTTTGTTTTGAGTGTGCTGATAGCGTTGCCCGCTATATTAAAAGCACAGAGCACGATCAAGGGCACGGTGGTGGATAGCAAGACCGGTGATCCGCTGCCCGGTGTCAATCTAGTTATTGAAGGAACCCAGCGTGGAGCCGCGACCGATTCGGAGGGATCGTTTCGAATCGATAAAGTAGAGGCTGGCAGGTATACCCTGGTAGCTCGCTATATAGGATATCAGAAGCAGAAACGCACTCTTTCGATCGGCGCCAATGCTACCGAAACCGTTGAATTCAAACTAAAAAGCGGAGCCCTGAACCTGGACGAGGTGGTGGTCACGGGTACAGGCGGACCCGTTGAAAAAAGGAAGCTGGGAAACCAGATTAGCACCATTGGTACCGAACAAATAGAGAATGCCCCCATTCAAAGTTTTTCGGATGCCCTGCAAGGCCGCGTGCCCGGAATGGTGGGACTGCCTTCGAGTGGAGTTACCGGCGAAGGCACCCGCATTCGAATCCGCGGTTCGGCCAGCCTGTCCCAGAGCAATGAGCCCATTGTTATTGTCGACGGTATACGGATCGACCGGGGCGGCGGATACGGCGGATTTGTCAGTGCCGGCGGCTCGGCGTCACCTTCCCGCCTGGACGATATCAACCCGAATTCGATCAAGCGCGTCGAGGTGCTGAAAGGAGCCGCGGCCGCTACGCTTTATGGGACCGAGGCGTCGAATGGCGTTATCCAGGTATTTACCAAAGACGGTCAGGCCGGAGATCCCCGGTTCGACTTCCGCGTGAAGCAGGGAATCGCGAAGTTTCCCCGTACGGTACCCGCCAATACCGGGTACGCAACTACCCAGGCCCAGGCCGATACCATGAGCCGCTACCTGGGACGGAATGTGCGTCCGTATGAATTGGTACAGGAAAATTATGTACATAAACTCTATGAGACGGGCGTCACGCAGGAATATTCCGCCTCGGTTAGCGGAGGTTCCGAAGGGATAACCTATTTCGTAAATGGCCGGTGGACCGGCGAGGATGGTCCGATGGGAGGCGATAACTTTCCCTACCCTCCGGGCTTTGGTCCGCGCGTTGACGATATACTGGATCGGATGCAGCTTGCGGCTAATTTGAATGTGTTTCCGTCGGAGGATTTACAGTTGCACGTGCGAACCAGTTACAACGACTCGTACCTTGAAACCTACGAAACCGGGAATAATATCAACGGTATTACCTCCGGTGCCCTTCACAGCAAACCGGAACTGGTGAGTCACGATAACCCGAGCGGATCCTCTTACGTATCGACGGTCCAGGAGCGGTTACAGCAGAAAGTGAGCCAGGATGTGCAGCACTTCAGCGGAAGCGCCGCGTTGAATTACCGTCTTCTGCAGAACTTGCATTTTGACGCTACGCTGGGACTTGATTATACCAGCCAGTTCAGTGAAGACGTTCGACCGTTCGGCTGGAACATCAATAATTATGCAGGAATTGAAACCGACGGAGCGCGCAGAACGTCGGATCGTTCGCACCTGAATACAACGATGGACGTGAAGGGAACCCTCGAAAATCAGCTCGGCAACAGCTTCACCTCCAAAGTGATCGGAGGCGCCCAGCTGTTCCGGGAAAGGAATCTGGTGCGCAGTATAGAGGCGATCACTTTTCCGGGACCCGGCCTGGATGTAACCAATGCGGCAGAAAATCAAAATTCGTCGGAATTCTATCGGGAAGAGATTCAGGCAGGCTTTTTCCTGCAGGAACAGCTCGGTTATAACGATTACCTGTTTGCCACGGTGGGAGGCCGCTATGATATGCACAGTGCGTTCGGATCGAATTTCTCCGGCGTCTTTTATCCGAAAGTTTCCCTCTCTTTCGTTCCATCGAGTGCGGACTTCTGGAAACCGGTCGGCCCCGTCAGCTCGGCTCGTATTCGTGCAGCCGTGGGACAATCCGGACTGCAGCCGGGCGCTTTTGATGCGCTTACGACGTATCAATCCCAGATATCGGCCGGCGGACCGGGTATTGTTCCCGAAAACCTGGGGAACCAGGACCTGAAACCCGAAATTTCCACCGAGTATGAGCTCGGTATTGACCTCGGGTTGTTCGATGAACGTTATAGCGTGGATGCCACCTATTGGAACCGCACCGTACGAGACGCGCTGGTTCAACGCCAGTTTGCTCCCAGCGGCGGATTCCTCCAAACCCAGCTGGATAATCTCGGCAAGGTGAAGGGACAGGGAGTTGAGCTTGGAGCCGAAGCCCGGGTGATTGAAAGGCAGAATTTCTCGGCCGAACTGCACGCGAGTGCCGCCTATTTGTGGGAACAGGTAGAATCGCTCGGCGGTGCTCCCTCCCTGAAAGTGGGCGGTTCTTACGCGCGCTACCGACAGTTTGTGAAAGAGGGATACGCCCCAGGCGCCTTCTTCGGAGCCAAACTTCGAGAGGTTGAAAGCGGTCAGCTGCCGCTCGACCAGCGTGGATTATTGAAGGAACTGGGACGCAGCTACAGCGGCGTTCCGGAAGGTCAGCCCGCTTCCCGCCAACTGGTGCTCGACTACTTGAACAGCCTCAGTCCTCAAACCGCAAGCCTCAGCGATCTGAACAGTTTCGTCCTGATGGCTGACGAGGACGGTGACGGGGATCCGCTCGATCATTATCTCGGTAAGCCGAGTGCTGACTGGAAAGGCAATTTTGGAGCGTCGGCGAGCTACAAGAACCTGGAAATTTCCACCTTGTTTGAGTACCGGGCGGGCAACTTCCACATCAATAACCTGACCGATGCCTTTCGTGAGCGCAGTGCCGGAATCGGTCGCAACACTCCCGCGTCAGCCGCTGTTGAACGCCAGTATGTGACGGGAGGCGTAAACGAAGAACTGCAACCTCAAAACAGTGGAGAGCAACGCCTGCTGGCAGCTCAAACCTGGATGAACGAGATGCTGGCGATGGCGCCTTTCTCGGGGATGAATCAGATCCAGAAAGCTGATTTTGTGCGGTGGAGAGAAGTGAGCATCAGCTATAATTTCTCGCCGCGTGTACTCAATCGGTTGAATGTCCGAAAACTTTCGGTGAGCCTCTCGGGACGCAACCTGGCTCTGTGGAGTACCTATCCGGGAGTTGATCCGGAGGTTAATGCCATCGGACGTGGGGGAGGAGACACCCAGTTGGCAAATAATTTCCTCCAGGGTACCGACGCCTGGAATATGCCGATTCCCCGTCGATTCTTTTTAACGGTGAATCTCGGACTGTAACGGCCGGCTGCCATCCCCCTTTTAACTTAATTTTCAAATCTGGTAATCAATTATGTTTTATTCCGAATCAACGATATATCACGAAATTCGATTTCTCGCAGTCTTTCTCACGTTGTCACTGGTAGTTTCGGGCTGCGATCTGTTAAATGTCAACAATCCCAATAGTCTCGTCGAAGAAGACCTGGAAAACCCGGCTTCGGCCTCAGCCCTGGCCAACGGGGCGGAAGCATCGGTGACGGAAGCACTGGGAGAGGCCTTGGGACCTTATTCCACGGCTACGGACGAACTCACGTGGGTCGGTACGCTGGATGCCTGGCAGCAGCTCGACCAGGGAGAAGTGGGTGACCCGCAGAATCAATTTGTCGACGAAGCCTTCAATCAAATTGCCGAAGCCCGCTGGACGGCCGATCAGGCGATCCGTCGCCTCCAGAAGTTCAGGGATGAAGGCAAACTGCAAAATACGACGGCATTGATTCGCGCCTATTTCTATGGTGCGGTGGCCTATACCTCGATCGGAGAATTTTTTGACAATTTTGTCATTTCTGAAAAGGGAGAGGCGGCACCCCCTGTCGGCGCATCGTCGATGCAGCAAGTATTTGGGGAGGCGCTGAATTATATAGAAAACGCCCGACAACTGACCTCCGGAGCCGACGCGGCGAAATGGGAAATCCGATTGCTTGCGCTCAAGGCGCGGGTGCTGTTTTCCCGGAGTCTGTGGGAGAAGCTGAATCCCGCCGTGGATACGGACAACCCGCTGGTTTCCAGTCAACAAGCCGCCGATGCAGCCCGGAGCGCCCTGGATCGAATCGGGTCGGAAAATGACTGGGCCTACCAGCTTGAAGTAACCACGCAGACCGAGGACAATGACATGGCTTATAGCGTGAATCAGCGGCTGGAGCTTCGTTTTGGGGATCAGTACATCGAGCCTACGGCCGACCATAAAGTGGATTCCGTAATTTTAAAGGATCCCATCGACGATGTCGCTCATCCTTATTTGCGCACCGTGATCAATGAGTTTTCCGCGGCCGAACAGTATGCCGACATTCCCTTGCTATCTACGCGCGAACTCCATCTGATCATTGCGGAACACGCCCTCGCGAACGAAAACGATCAGCTTTTTGAGGAGCATATCAATACCGTGCGTCGGTTCAATCAGCTTACGGAATATGAAGATCAACTACCGGCCGTGGAAATTCTGAAACACGAACGCAGGGTGAACCTGTTTTTGCAGGGACGTCGGCTGGCTGACCTCTATCGGTTCCGGGAAAGTTCTCCAGCCTGGGTGTCATCCCGGGTTGAAAGCGGGACGTTCTTCCCCATTACCATTACCGAAATACGGTCCAATCCAAATGTGGATTTGTAATTAAAAGCCAACTGCCGTCAGGCATCCAATCATACTGCTAACTTCACATAAAACTAACTCAAGACTATGTCACCTATAAATACAGAGAAAAGCTTTTTTGCCAGTTTGTTAACGATACTGGTGACAGGGGGATTATTGCTTCTGTCACCCTTCGAGGGGGTCGCCCAGGGAAATGCGGAAAATGTTCAATTCCGAACCGACCTTTTTGAAAGCCTGGAATATCGCATGGTGGGACCCCACCGCGGGGGACGTGTAACGGCCGTGGCGGGGACCAAACATAAACCCTATACCTTTTATTTCGGTTCAACGGGAGGCGGCGTCTGGAAAACCACGGACGCCGGCGAAAGCTGGACCAATCTCTCGGACGGATCGTTTAAAGCGGCCTCGATTGGAGAAGTAACGGTGGCTCCCACCGATCCGAATACCATTTATGTGGGCACGGGGTCGGCGTGTCCACGGGGCAACATTTCTACCGGCAAAGGTGTATACAAATCGATCGACGGCGGCAAAAACTGGACCTACATTGGTCTGCCCGAGGCGGGATTGATTGGACGGATCCTGGTCCACCCCGAAGATAAGCAGACGGTGTACGTGGCCGCTCTTGGACATATATTTGGGAAAAATGAGGAGCGTGGCGTGTACAAGTCAACCGACGGCGGCGAGAGCTGGAACAAGGTCTTTTATCTGAGCGACAGTACCGGAGCCGTGGATCTTGCGCTTAACCCGGAGAATCCGCAGGAAGTCTACGCGGCCATGTGGCGGGCAGAACGCAAGCCCTGGGCCATGATCAGCGGCGGAGGCAACGACGGACTGTATAAGACGTCGGACGGCGGCGACAACTGGGAGCGCCTGGAAAGCGGGCTTCCGGACAAGCCGCTGGGTCGGATTGGCGTGACGGTCTCTCCCGCCAATCCCGAACGCGTCTGGGCCCTGGTGGAAGCCGAAAAAGGAGAAGGACTGTATCGGTCCGATGACGGCGGCAATTCCTTCGAGCCGGTCAATGCCGAGAAAAAAAGCTTGATGGCCCGTCCCTGGTATTACACGCACGTGTACGCCCATCCCCGGGATGAAAACACCGTTTACGTGGCGAACGAGGATTTCTTTGTCTCGCACGACGGCGGAGAGGATTTTGAAGAGATTGACACCCCGCATGGCGACAATCACGCGTTGTGGCAGAATCCGGAAAAACCCCGCATTATGGTGCAGGGCAACGACGGCGGGGCGAATGTTTCGGTTAACGGGGGACAATCCTGGTCGACCCAGTTGAACCAGCCGACGGCAGAATTTTACAGCGTGACGGTCGACGATCAATTCCCGTACCGCATTTATGCTCCCCAGCAGGATAATTCAACGATTTCACTGCCCAGCGTCTATACCGAGGGCATTACGCCCTATGAGAAATGGTACGCTGTGGGAGGTTGCGAAACCGGTCCGATTGCCGTAAAGCCGGGTAACCCCGATATCGTTTACAGCGGTTGCTACGGGGGACGCGTGTACCGCTATAACAACAAGACGAATCAACGGCGGCAGATCATGGACTATCCGCAACTTCAACTGGGTCAGGCGGAGCGGGATCTGCGCTACCGGTTCCAGTGGAACAGTCCGATAGTAACTTCTCCGCATGATTCCACGGTCCTCTATCATGCTTCCCAGCACGTACTTGAAACGACGAATGAGGGACAGAGCTGGGAAAAGATCAGCCCGGACTTGTCACGAAACCTGGAGCAGTTTAAAGGCTATGCCGGCGGTCCGATCACGCACGATATAACCGGAGTGGAGATTTTCGGCAGCGTTTTTGCCCTGCAGGAGTCGCCCCATACGGAGGATGAGTTATGGGCCGGGACGAACGACGGTCGCGTGCACATCCGACGCAGCGCGGACGCTTCCTGGAAGGATATCACGCCGGAAAGCCTGCCCCGCCTCTCGACGGTGAATCGCATTGAGGTTTCCCCTCATAAACCGGGTGCGGCCTACCTGGCGGTGTATCGTTATCGATACGACGATTTTGAACCCTATATCTATTACACCGATAACTACGGAGAGGACTGGAGGCGCCTGACCGACGGCAACAACGGTATCCCGGAAGATCATACCACCCGCGTGGTGCGGGAAGATCCGGAACGCAGGGGACTGTTGTACGCTGGGACGGAATTTGGACTCTATGTTTCGTTCGACAACGGGCGGCACTGGCAGTCGCTTCAGTTGAACCTGCCGGTAACCCCGGTCACGGATCTCAAGATTCAACGCAGCGACCTCGTGGTTGCCACGCAGGGGCGTTCGCTGTGGATTCTGGACAACCTGGAAATTCTGCGGCAGTTGGATGAGCAGGTTGCCGGGGCGGAGCGTCATCTCTACCAACCCAAAGATGTGCACCGATTGCGCAGGCACGGTTGGTCGGTCAGCGGACCGCGATGGGGCGAAAATCCGCCGGAAGGTGCCGTATTTCACTATTACCTGGACGAGGAACCCGAGGAAGAACTGCAGTTGCGTATACTGGACTTCGAAGGCAATGTCGTCCGTTCCTATACGAATAGTAAAGAAAACAGGGCTCATGAGGACGTGTCCCTGCTGCCGGACGAAGAAGGAGCGAATAGGTTCAACTGGAATCTGAAATACCCGGGTCCGGAGGTCGTTTCCAGCGCACGTCCGACGGAGGATGACGATATTATCTGGGGATACCTTGACGGTCCGCGTGCCGTCCCCGGCACCTATACGGTTGAGCTGCAAGCCGGCGACTGGTCGCAAAAGAAGACGTTTCGGGTGAAAAAAGACCCGAGAATCTCGGCTTCAACGGAAGACCTGGAGGAGCAGTTCGATCTGCTATCTGATATTGGCAATTCTCTTGAAGAGGGCCACGATCATTTGAAGAAGCTGCGATCGGTTCGTGAACAGTTGAATAATACGGTCGAGCACTTATCCGACGCCGGATATAATGGGTCTCTGAAGACGAAAGCGGATACGCTTATACAGGGGCTCACCCGTGTCGAAAACGAACTTATCGAAACCACGTCGGGAGATGTAGCAAAGCTTGAACCCGAGTGGAGTAGCCAGATCGCGTGGCTGGGCGGTTATGTAGCTTCGGCACCGGCCCGACCCACCCAGCAGGCTTATGAGCGTTACCGGGATTTAAACGAGGAGTTGGAACAGCATGCCGGCACGTTGGAACAGCTTTTCCGGCAGGAATTGACGGAATTTAACGAGGCCGTTGAAGCTGCCGGAGCTTCGGCGGTGACCGTTCCCGAATCGAAATGATCAAAAGGGGATTGCCGCCGTTTGTTATGTTAATTCCTCGATTTGTTTCCTGATTACCTGTAAGACGTCTTCGATTTCGTCAAGATGGGTGCGGAAGCTCATTACGGCGGCGCGGATATAGAACTTCCCGTCGATACGGGTGCCCGACATAAAAACGCGACCCTCTTCGCGTATTCGTTTAAGCATTTGTTTATTGAAGGCATCCGTATCGCCTTCATCGGGAACATAGCGGAAGAAGGTAATCGAGAGTTCGGGATAGGGACCGGTTTCGATTCCGTCGATATCGTTGAGTTCTTCATACAGGTAACGAGCCAGCCAGATCTTTTCTTCCAGGGTGGCGCGAAACGGTTTGAGGCCGAACAGTTTGAGAGGCAGCCACATCCGCAACCCCCGAAAATGCTTGGTTAGCTCGGGGGACATGTCGGCGGGAGAGATCTCTTCGTCATGCTCCTGGGCCTCCTGCATGTAGTCCGCCGTGTAGTGCTGGGAACTGAAGAGTTTTTTCTGGTCTTTAACCAGCACGGCACCGGTGCCGTATGGAAGGAAGAGTCCTTTATGGGGATCCATGATGACCGAGTCGGCCCGGTGAATATTTTTAATGCTTTTTCGTCCCTCTTCGCAAAGCAGGAAAAAGCCGCCGTACGCCGCATCTACATGCATCCAGATATTATGATGCTGGGCGATGTCGGCGATATCGTCGAGCGGATCCACGGCGCCCACGTTGGTGGTACCGGCCGAAGCGACAATGATAAAAGGCCACAGCCCATCCTTTTCATCCTGCCTGATCTGTTGTTTCAGGGCATCGGCTTTCATCCGGTAGCTGCTGTCCAGTTCGATATGCCGTAGTACGGCCTCATGCATACCGGTGATATTGAGGGATTTGTGGATACAGTGGTGCGTGTGTTCGGAAGCGTAGATCACCATGTTTCGAAACTCGCGGATCGGCACCTGGCTGTTGTCGCGCGCCGTAACCAGTCCGATCAGGTTGGCAAGCGACCCGCCGGAAGTCAGGTTACCCCCTGCCTGTTCCGGGTCAAAGCCGATGAGTTCGGCCATCCACCGAATAAGCTGGTTTTCGAGTCGTACGGCACCCGGCGAGGCAAAATAGATGCCTGCATACCGATTGGTGACAGCCGCCAGGTAATCGCCCATCGCTCCGGGATAGAGTCCGCCTCCCGGAATGTATCCGAGGTGGCGCCCCGAGGCCGTATTGATGCCGGGTCGGTCGACCTGTTCCTCAAGCAGTTCCAATAAACTGTCCAGTTGTTCCGGTTCCTCCCGGAACGGATGCTCGTAGAGTCCGGCGCCCTGATCGTCCGTTTCCTCATAGGCCGGCAGACGGTTCAGTCGCTGCAAAAAATGTTCGGCGTAGCTGGTGATTTTCGAGTTGTAATGTTTTCGTTGTACGGCATCGGGATCCAGTTTGCGGGATTCCTCTTCCAGCTCTCGTAGTTTGTCTTTCATAAATGAATGTTATATTTATAACTAAGTGCTATAGTATAAGATCTCTGGTAATATTACGAAAAATAGAGGGAGAATTACGATTTTAACAGAGAGATTTTACGGGAAGGGGGCCGGCTTGGTGTGCGGACCAATTAACATACTTGGATGAGCGGAAAGCAATTTCAGCTTGCAATTCCGTGGGGAATATACACTACCCCCTTGACGACCAGAATATCCTTCCAGCTTTGAGCTTTCAGCAGGCGAGCGTAATCGAGTTTTATTTCTCTTTCGAATACTGCCAGAGTCCGGCGAGAATGGCCAGCGTCAGCAGTTGGGCGCCGAACGACTCCCACGACGGGTAGACCCCGATCAACGTGGCCTGAATCGGGAGCTGGGTGGGAGTGACGGAAAAATAGCCGGCTTCCTGCATGGCGTGGACCCCCTGTCCGGCCATGATGAAGGCAAACAGTCCAATAGCATAGGACCCGTAACGGAAGATCGACTTCAGCGGCACGTTGACCGTGAGTCGAAGAATGGCGTATCCGATGATCGCCAGTGCGACAAAGGAAGCAACCGCGCCGATTGCAATGGCGGTATCGCCCGACGGACCCGCTTCCAGGCTGATGGCCGAAATAAAAATCACCGACTCAAAAGCTTCCCGGAACACGGCAATAAAGGAAACAAAAAAGAGTCCGAACAGATTACCGCCCCGCAGCTTTTCCCGAATTTGGGTGTTGATAAACTCTTTCCACTGTTTGGCCTCGCTCTTGCTGTGCATCCAGAAGCCGACATAGATCAGAATTAGTACGGCGACCAGCGACATGCTGCCCTCCATCAGTTCCCGGTTGCCGCCGCCCATGGCCATCAGCCAATCCGTGAAGATCCAGCCGACAAATCCGAGGAGTACGGCTGACATCCATCCGGCGTGAATCCACCACTTCTGACGATAGGCATTGAGGGAATTCATGATACTTAATATCGTGATAATGATGAGGAAGGCCTCGAGTCCTTCGCGAAGCAAAATCGTAAAGGAAAGCAGAAACGACAGCCAGGGCGTGGTTTCGGAATCGTCCATCAACGTCTGCGCCTGGTCGAGCTGCTGTTGAAGCGTCGCGATGTTGCGGTCGAGCTCCTTCGCCGGAATGCGATTGTTGATCTTGGTGCGGAGAGTAATCATGCTGTTCTCGATATCCCGCATCAAACTTGCATCGATAGTACTGAGTTGCGCCTCAACCGGTTCATAGCCCTCAAGATAAGCCTGTAGCGAGGTTTGGTAAGCCTGCTGGTAACTGCCCTCCGCGTATAGATTGTTCGTCTTCTCGAGGAGTCGGGATGCCTTGGTCAAAAACTGGCTGGTATCCACTTCGGGTTGATACAGCCGCAGGCTTTGAACTCCCCGGGCAGGCGTCACGTCGAAGTCGGTTTCCTGAATTTTTTCTTTAAGCTGCCGGTCATTGAGCCGTGAAACGGCCGTCAGATCGAGGGAGGAGTGAGCCAGCAGCGAATCGACTTCCGGATCGGGCAGCGTGTTTGTCGTATCGTCGGTAAAACGCAGGCTCTTTACATAAAAAGCCAGACTCCAGGCTTCCAGGTTGCTGAGTTCCTTGTAAGCCCGCATGGAAGTACCCGACACGCCCATTTGAATGGTATTATAGGCCTGATAGGGAGAGATTTGAGTCATCCGCTGATCGTCATGAAAATTCGTGGGCGGGGGATTCAGGTTGGGGGCCTGCGGACCGTCGCCTCCCCCATTCTGCCCGTGACAAGTGGCGCATTTTTTGACGTAGATCTGCTCTCCCCGTTTCATGCTGGGCCAGCGGCGGGGTGAAACGGTCAGATCGGTTTGTTCAATCACATCC
>CAYQXO010000017.1:0-7361 GCA_964421495.1 uncultured Balneolaceae bacterium
CCCTTTATACTCGCCCTTGAAGACACTATTCCGATATCCAAACCGGCACTCGTCATTTGTAAAGGTTACTCGTTCGCGGCTGCTCAGTTTCACGGCCTGCAACGAGTCAAAAACTTCTTCCAGTTCCACTCCGTACGCTCCAATATTCTGAATGGGAGCCGCTCCCACCGTACCGGGTATAAGGGCCAGATTTTCAATTCCTCCCCATCCCTGTTCTACGCAATACGAGACCAAACGGTGCCAATTCATTCCCCCGCCCACCCGTACCTTGACGAACCGGTCGTTCTCTTCGAGTACCTCAATGCCCTTGAACGCATTATGCAGGATCAGGCCGTCATAATTTCCGACAAACAACATATTACTGCCACCGCCCAACGTCAGCATGGACTGTTCAGATCCGGAATGTTTTTCGAGCAATTCCGTCAACTGCCGCAAGCTCTCAATTCGAGCATAATAAGCAGCTACACAGGGTACACCGAATGTATTAAAATCCTGGATATTTTTATTCTTTTCGATAAAGGAAAGGGATTCGGGGGTCATAAGGCAGACAGGGAATCGACATTCGATAGACTATGTATAGCAACCGGATTAATTTTGGTCATTTTCGCGTTTTTCTGAATCTCTCCGGGGCGAACTATCGGCCATTTTACGTACTCGCAACTTGCGAATCCGGTTATTTTCCACCGAATGTACCGTTAACTCCAGTTGATCATAAAATACTCGTTCTCCCACGGCAGGAAGGCGCTCCGTTAAATGATAGATAAGTCCCCCCAGGGTTTCATATTCGTCGTCTGACGTAGTCAATTCCAAATCCAGGACCTCCTCCATATCGTCCAGATCTATTTTGGCGTCAAACAGGTAGACTCCGCTTTTAAAACGGGTATAGAGCCTTTCTTCGTCATTATATTCGTCAGAAATATCTCCGATAATTTCTTCCAGTATATCATCCAGCGAGATAAGTCCCTCCGTACCCCCATATTCATCCACAACAATAGCTATATGGGTTTTTTCCTGCTGAAAATCGCGCAGCAGATCATCCAACTTTTTAGTAGCCGGTATAAACAGTCCTTTACGTGCAATCGTGCGCCAATTAATGGTGGTGCGATCGAGATCGGAATTAATATAGGGCAAGACGTCCTTGGAATGAATAACTCCCAATATGTTGTCGAGATCTTCTTCATAAAGGGGCATGCGCGAATATCCCTTTTGGCGGATCAAGGTGATCACGTCACTCAGATCATCCTCCATGGATACCGCCTCTATATTAACACGGGACGTCATAATTTCCCGCACCGTTGTATTGGAAAATTCGATGACGTTCTCAATAATTTCCCGTTCCTCCCCCTTGATGGATCCCTCCATTTCGCTGACCTCCGCCATCGTCTTGATATCGTGCGAGGAGATCCTGGAAGGCGGTTTGGGAAGACGCTTCTCCAGTCTCATGGTGCTGTTTGCAATCAGATTGGTAAAGGGACTCAATAGAATAAAATGCAGATAGATAAAATTACAATAGACCCGAGTTACCCGCAGGGGATTGTTGATCGCGATAACCTTGGGCGTGATTTCGCTGAGAATGAGGATCATATAGGTAAGCACAATAATCTCAATGGTATAGACGATAACCTCTGAAAACCCAAAATAGGCAATCAGCTTACCGGTCAAAAGGGCCGCTACCACGGAGGTAATTATATTGGCAAAAGTATTCCCGATCAGGATAGTAGCCAGCAAGCGACGGGGTCGGTCGAGCATCTTGATTATACGCTCGGTTTTGCGGTCCACTTCATCGGTACCCGTTTGAAGGAGATCCATCTTATGGGTAAGCGAGAAAAAGGCAACTTCAGAGCCCGAAAATACCGCTGAAAGCACCAGGCCCAATATCATGATAAAGATTTGAATCAGAATATTGGACCATTGCAGCGTATCTCGGTACACATGTACCGATTCCTGCAGCAGTATCAATACCATATCGGGAATTACAGTAGCTATACCGGCGATAGCCTCCAATCAGATTGCTTGTTTATATGAAAAAGAAAATTACTGACTTATACCGACCTCTGCAAATATAACGACAAACGCGACGTAATGATGCCGCGTTTGCCAATTAATTCACATTTGGAATAAATCTATGGCTACCGATATGGAATAGGCCCAGCCGAATTTCTCTTATGAGAGATTCGGGCTAAAAAGGCAGATCGTCATCGATATCATCAAATTTATCATTCAGATCCACATCTCCGGAAACCGATTCATTTTGATTCGAGTTGCCGGCGGGAGCAGATGAGGATTCCCCTGTGGGAGGTCCTTGATTCATATCAGCATTTCCGGAGGAATCCAGCATTTGAAGTCCAAGAGCTTTTATTTCGGTCGTATAGCGGGTTTGACCGTCACGATCTTCCCATTTTCGGGTTTGGATCGGTCCCTCTATATAAACCTGTGACCCTTTCTTCAGATACTGCTGGCATATTTCCGCTTTTCGCCCCCAGGCTACCACGCGGTGCCATTCCGTTCTCTCTTTCCATTCCCCCATACTATCCTTGAATCGCTCATTGGTCGCGATACTAAGATTAGCAACAGCGGTATTTGACTGCGTATAACGTATTTCGGGATCCTGGCCCAATCGTCCAATAATCATTGCTTTGTTTAGCGTGCCCATATCTTAAATCACTTATTAGTTAGAAGTATGATTTCCTGTATAGTAGAATCATCAAGTAAGCGCTCCTTACAATTTTTTTTCAAGGAGGAAGGAATAACGGTCAAAATTTATTTAAATTCGGCGCTTTGAATCTGCATGGCAATCCAATTAATAAAGATCGCAAATGAAGATCAGAATAAAAAATATTGAGCGGTTATCTTCCTATTTCACTTCGACCTGGCTAAAAAGCAATTGATTATTGCAAGTCAAGCGACTAACAGCACGTATCTGGGAGGGTTCTACTGGTCCGTCAGCGCCGCAACGCCCGGAAGTTCTTTACCTTCCAGAAACATCAGGCTGGCTCCACCGCCGGTTGAGACATGAGAAACCTTGTCCTGCAGTTTCGCCTTACGGATTGCGGAGGCCGAGTCGCCTCCCCCGATAATGGAAGTAGCCCCCTCTCCGGTCACATCAGCCAGTGTCCGGGCTATGGCGAAAGTTCCCTCCGCAAAATTATTCATTTCAAAAACGCCCATGGGTCCGTTCCAGACGATAGTTTGGGCATTACTTATACGTTCGCAGAACTTCTTGATGGTTTCGGGACCGATATCCACGCCCATCCAGCCATCGTCGATCCCCTGGTCGTCCACCACTTTATATTCCGCGTCATTCTTGAATTCGTCGGCCACCACGGAATCAACCGGCAAAAGCAGATCAACGCCGGCTTCCTCCGCTTTTTCCATCAAAGTGCCCGCCATTTCCACTTTGCCATCTTCGACCAGTGATTCGCCGATCGGGATTCCTTTCGCCTTATAGAACGTATACGTCATGCCACCGCCGATTAATATACTGTCGACTTTATTCAGCAGGTTTTCAATAACTCCAATTTTATCGGAGACTTTGGCTCCCCCGAGCACCGCAACAAAGGGATGCCTGGGATTATTGATATGCTTGTCAAGATATTGAATCTCTTTTTCCAGCAGATACCCCGAAACGGCCGGCTGCAGAAAACGGGTAACGCCGGCGACCGATGCATGAGCACGGTGACTGCTCCCGAAAGCATCATTTACAAAAAGATCTCCGTGGGCAGCCAATTGGCGACAGAAATCCTCGTCATTCTGTTTCTCCCCGGAATGGAAGCGAACATTTTCCAGCAAAATCACTTCCCCGTAATGGGCGTCATCTATAACCGATTGGGCCTCATCGCCAATACAGTCGGGTGCAAAATGCACCGTTTGGTCCAGTTCTTTTTCAAGATAATCAGCCACCGGCTTCAGGCTCAAGCTCTCGTCATAGGAGCCTTGCGGGCGACCCAGGTGACTCATCAAAATAACGAGTGCCCCTTGTTCCGCCGCATAGGTAATGGAGGGCATAGCCTGGACAATTCGATTATCATCTGTAATTTTCCCGTCTTCTATGGGAACGTTGAAATCCACCCGCATTAACACTTTTTTCCCATTCAACGTTACATCCTTCAAAGTCATCTTAGCCATAATTACCTCGATATTTTTTTAAATTCAATAATTGCAGCGGCTTTATCGTTCAACTACCATGAAATTCAGTCGACGATACAAGCCGCATCTATCCATTTATGAAAATATTTTATACGATACACAAGGTATGAAAATACACGCGCATTTTTTCTTGCAAAATTTACCTTGTGATCCAATGCTTACGCAAGTACACTGTTTGAGCTCTCTGTTTAAATAATAATACTGAATCTTAGAATATAACTTTTTTTCGATTTCACTGACCATGCAAACTGTCTACTTAGATCATGCGGCTACGACACCACCGGATCCGGAAGTGCTTGAAGCCATGTATCCGTATTTAAAACAACATTACGGCAATGCGCATTCACCTCACCAGCATGGAAGGAAAGCCAACGGCGCCGTCGAGTCCGCCCGCAAGAATATAGCGGATGCGTTGGACGCCGATCCCTCCAACATTGTGTTTACGAGTGGAGGAACTGAAAGCAACAACGCCCTGATCAAAGGCATCGCACAGGTCTCGGAAGGTACGGAAATTGTAACCAGCAAAGCCGAACACCATGCGGTCCTCAATGCGGTTGAATATTGTCGGTCCCTGGGCATGAAACCGGTGTACCTGGACCCGGCGCCCGACGGAACCATTCAAACACACCAGGTCGCCGAGGCGCTGAGTGACCAAACCGCCCTGGTAACGCTGATGCATGTCAATAATGAGCTCGGGTCGATCAATCCCATCCCCGAAATTGCCTCCCTGTGCCGGCGGGAGAACATTCCGTTTCATACCGATGCGGTACAAAGCCTTGGGAAAGTACCCGTTAATATCCGGGAAATGCAGGTCGATTTTTTAAGTATCAGCGGACATAAACTGCACGCTCCCAAAGGGATCGGGCTTATGTATGTGGGGGATCCGGATTCCTGGACGGCCTGGATGCACGGGGGATCCCAGGAAGCCAACCGCCGGGCGGGCACGTTGAACGTCCCCGGCATTATGGCCTTGTCCAAAGCGGTCTCTTTAAGCGTAGACCAACGGGAAGCGCGAAGCCAACACGTCCTTAGCTTGCGCCGTAAACTGCTGGAGGGGCTCGATGCGCGACTGGGCGACCGGTTTTGCGTCAACGGACCTGAAAATGAAGAAAAGGCGGTCCCCCATATTTTAAATCTAACTTTTACCGACTACGACGGAAAACCGGTAGACGGGGAGATCTTACTAATGAACCTGGACATGGAAGGAGTTTGTGCCTCAAGCGGCTCCGCCTGCGCCTCGGGTGCCGTCGAGCCCTCGCATGTGCTACAAAGTATCGGCATGGACCGGGAAGAAGCCCAGTCCGCCGTTCGTTTCAGCCTCGGCAAAGACAACACCGAAGAGCAGATCCAATATACCCTGCAGGTCCTGGAAAAAGTGCTTGACCGGATTATCGGCTGAGGAGCTATCGCTCTTCGAACAGTTCGTGTATCAAGTGATGATATTTATCCTCCACGATCCGGCGTTTAATTTTCAGGGTCGGCGTTAACTCTCCCCCCTCCACGGTAAACTCCTCCGGTACGATACGGATCGCCCTTATTTTTTCGTGGGAGGCCAACTCGTGGGAATAGCGTTTTATCTCCTTTTCATAAAGAGTCCGGATTTCCTCCTTTTCCACCAGATCCTCGATGGAATCATACGGGATCTCCTGCTCGTCGGCATGCTCCTCGAGCACTTCAAAATCGGGAACGATCAGGGCTCCCATATACGGCTGGTTCTCCCCGACAATCATCATCTGATCGATCCACTTGCTCGTTTTAAACATATCCTCTATCGGACCCGGATAGACATTCTTTCCGCCCGCATTCACGATCATGTGCTTGATGCGGTCCGTTATTTTCAGTCGTCCATCGGTAAACTGACCGATATCCCCGGTATGTAGCCACTTATCCTCGTCGATGATATCCCGGGTTTCCTCCTCTCGCTTCCAATAGCCCTTCATTACATTCGGGCCCCTAACGATGACTTCTCCCTCCTCACTGTCTACATGAGTGGGATAATCCTCACCGCTTACTTCCGCTACAATTTCATTATCCTCCAGGCGCTGTATGCCCACGGTCACGCCTGGAATAATTTTACCGACCGTACCAATTCGCTCATCTCCCAAATGGTTTGCCGCTATAACGGGTGACGTTTCGGTAAGCCCATATCCCTCGAGGATGTTCAGTCCCGCCGCCATAAAGAAATCCCCTATTTCAGAGGGCAAGGCCGCTCCCCCCGATACGAAGAATCGAATACGCCCTCCCGTTCGCTTCTTGAGCTTATTAAACACCAGGGTATCAGCTACCTTCTTTTGCAGGCTTACCAGTCCCCGCTCACCATTCGCATAGCGTCCCCCCACTTCAAGCGCCCATTCAAAAATGCGTTTTTTAAAGTCGGGACCTTCCTCCACTCCCTTTTTGACCAGGTTAAAGATACGTTCAAACAGGCGAGGCACACTTATCATGAGCGTCGGCCTGGCCTCCGGCAAATTCCGGGATACCGTGTCAATGCTTTCCGCATAGTAAATTTCGGCCCCTGCAGCCAACATTGCGTAGTACCCCCCCGTTCGCTCAAACGAGTGACAAAGCGGCAAAAACGACAGGCACCGGTCCTGCTGATCTATATGAACCACTTGATGCGCCGCCTTCACATTGCTCACGATATTGCGATGAGTCAGCATAGCGCCTTTGGGCTGCCCGGTGGTGCCGGAAGTATAAATCAGGGTGGCCAGATCTTCCGGCTCGACGTTGTTACTGCGCTTATGGATTTCGTCCTCGTATAGATCCAGAACTTCCTCTCCCTCCTCGTATACATCGTCAAAGAGAACGGTCCATCGATCCTCCAGGTACTTCTGCTGTTTGGGGGCATCAAAAGCAACCACTTGTCGCAGGTCTTCCAGCCGGTTGAAAATCTTGTGCGCTTTCTTGAGCTGGATACTGGTAGAGACAAAAAATATTTTTGCTTCAGAATCCCGCAGAATATACTCACACTGGCCCGGCGGCAGGGAGGTATACAGACCGACATTCACCGCGCCAATCAACTGTAGGGCCAGGTCCACCACCGCCCACTCGTACCGGTTCTCACTCAGCAAGGCTACGCGATCCCCCTCATCGATCCCCCGCTTGATCAAATAACTGGCAACCACCCGCACATCGCGATCCACCTGGTCCCACCGAACCGGTTTATAGTCACCGTCAGAGCCCGGCTTATAGGCAAATGCCGTCTTGTCCTCCCC
>CAYQXO010000017.1:7371-31601 GCA_964421495.1 uncultured Balneolaceae bacterium
TTATACTTTCGGACAAGGTTTTTTTGCAGTTCCGACAACGTTTCAAAAGGTACTACCGTAGGCATAGTTTCGTTTGTTAATTAACGTTTATGTTTCCGGCTTTACAGTAATCGAGCCTGTGGATCCGGGGGGGACGGCCGTTCCTTCGATTGAAATTTTTTTCTCATGGCTTTGCCAACTCGACGTTGGTCATCCTTAAATTCATACACTTCAGCATTTAACAGGATCTGCTCGAAAAATTTTTATTTCTCCGGAACGGCCGTCCGCCCCGGGTCCACAGGCTCGGTATCCCCTCACGGGTAGCGCTCTATAATTATATTATACATAAACTTTAAACCCGTTAACAAAATTTTTACCATCATTATACGCTAATGCGGGGGGAAAACGTTTCGATATGGTGCCGAAAATTGTAACTTACGATATCTGTTTACTGATATTACCCTGGCAGCATAGCTTATTTCGAATATTAACAACGCTAAGACATGGCTCATCCAGCTGGAGAAGAAACGATCAAAGTCGTCAAAGAGATCTTTCGTTCCTACTTAAAGGAACACAATCAACGGCAAACGCCGGAGCGTTTTATGGTATTGGAGGATATTTATCGGGCGGACGGGCATTTCGACGCCGATGATATCTATTTCAATATGAAAAATGCCGGCACCCGGGTATCACGGGCCACCGTATATAATACGCTGGATTTGCTGGTAGAGTGCGGTTTGGTTCAGCGTCACCAGTTCGGTAAAAACCAGTACTACTATGAACGTGCCTATGCCTACCAGCAACACGATCATATAATTTGCAAAGAGTGCGGCGGGGTCCTGGAGTTTTGCGATCCCAGAATCCAGGAAATTCAAAGTATGATGGAACAGGTCTACGACTTCAACATATCCGGTCACTCGCTCCATTTTTTCGGTGCCTGCAATGATCCCGAAAATTGCGATCAAAAAGCTCAACTAAAGACAGAAAAGAAAAAAGAGGAATCGTAAGAGATCGACGAAAATTCGGGGCGGGTCGCCCGTGCCCCTGCCACTGCTCGAAATCTAGTCCGTAATTGAAGTTCTGCGAATAAATTTTTGCGCTGCCCATCTACTTCCCAGGTATCCCATAAGCACTGACACGAGCAACATTGCCGAGGAGAGATAATACCATTTCCCAAAAGGCCACTCCAACATCCCCACCTGGGGGAGGAATGACGGAAGCATGAGATTAAACAACAGGTATACGAATCCCACTGCCAAAGCTCCGGCTATTACTCCCTGGATTATGCCCTCGATAATAAAGGGACGGCGAATAAATTTATTCGTGGCTCCCACCAGCTTCATCGACTTAATCAGATTCTGTTTTGCATAGATGGTTAACCGGATCGTATTAAAGACCAACACCAGGGCCGCAAACAATATCAGGGCGGCGACTCCCGATCCAATTTTCACCACGTTGTCAAACCGGTTTTCCAGCATCTGAAGCAATCTGCGGTTAAACTTTACATCCTCTACCCCTCTATACTGCCTGACATCCTCGACCAGGGCATTTATAGAATCCGAGGTGGCCTCTTCGTCCATTTCCAACCGAAAAGAAGCCGGCAGAAAATCAAGATCGGTCAGCTCCCCGCCTTCCGAACCAAATTGACTGCGAAAAACCCGGGCGGCACTGTCTTTCGAAATATAATGCACCTTCGTAATGGTCGACTCATTATTCAGCTTATAGCGTATCTGGTTTCGCGTTCGTTCGTCCACGTCCATCAGAAACACCTCTATATCGATACTACTCCGCATGGACTGTGCAATCTGATAGGCGTTATACGAAACCCGTGCCAGAATACCCAGTAACAGAATGGCAATAAAAAGGGAGAAGATAGAGGTAAATGCCGCAAGACGGGCACGTTTAATACCTGCAATTCCCTCAGCTATTACATATCGTAGACTCATAATCGGGATATTTCAAATTATCTATGGAGGTTTTTGCAAAATCTCTTTGGTATCTGACAGGCATGTCCACCGTATAAAACTTTATCGAATGTAAAAAAGCGAAACTTATTCCTTTTACTACCGGGAACTCAGGCAGACCTTTCAACAGATACCGTTCCCCCGGACTCCCCGGTTAGCCTTTATAACGGACTCTGTTAGTATATGAAATTTTCAAATATTTTCGTCAACCTCTTTTTCTAATTATTGAATATAACCCGGATACCGAGCATAAAACGACGTCCCGGCATGGGATACTGTGCAGTTTCAAAATATCCCTGCTGGGTCAATTCGTCGGTAATATTCTCCCATTTCAAGTGTACCATAATCCATCGCACCCGGGCCGAAATATCCAGATCCAACCGGTGATGGGAAGGGATCGGCGAGGTATAGTTGGCACTTTGCCAGATGTCCAATGGCGTATAATACCGGGAGGCACGATAGGGGTTCGGGGCGTAAATACCAAACAAACCCGCTTTCACGTAAGCAGCCCGGTCAAAAACATACCCTTTAACATAGGCCTCCCCTTTAAATTGAATGCGAGCCGGGCCTTCCGTAAGACTGTTCAGTAGCGGTTGGTCGGAATTCGAAAGATATCGGTGCCAGGTAGCTGAACCTTCCAGTTCAAAATGCGGCGGGGTCCACTCCAGGAAAGATTGGGCCATGGCTGAATAATACTGATCCGTATTTACAAATGCCGAATCCCGGCGAGGATCCCAAAATATGCCTTTATCGATATCCTTGATTCGTCCCCTGACCCCCAGGTTGAACAAATTCGAATGCAATCGCAGCTCTCCTCCCGCCGTCGCTATTCGCTCGTTTTCAAGTGTTGTATTACCCTGGTATTCGACCGACGACCAATACAATTGCTGAGGCGTAGGCATGTAATCGCCGATGGAGGCGTCCGCCCGCATCAGCAGCCAACCTCCTGCATCCCATGACAACGCGGTACCGATTTTATACTGCCGGAATCCGTCGCTTCGCCACTTAAATTCAGGATCAAGCGACCAGTGAAGGCGTTTCAACGGAGTGATCTCGAGGGAGGTTTTCCCCTCGAGGGTGCTCCAGGAGTTTCTCGTTAAACTGCGGTGCGAATCGGTCCCATCTGCATGATGACTCACTCCCAGCTCCCCGTAAAGGGTCGCCCCGGTCCATTCTTTCCAGGCTTGCAATTTGGTGGTCGCCGAGCGGACTTTGTACCGGAGGGTATCGGCCGTATACGATAAATGGCGTTTTCTTGAATTCAGAAACATTTTGACCCGATACCGGCTAGGTCCGCTGGAAACATTACGTCTGTAATACCCCATATTAAGGTAACTGGAAGACCAGTCGCTCATGGCGGACGCTTCAGTGGGGGTCGTATTAAACCGATCGAAATCAAACAGATTCATGTTGGGAATCTGGTATCCAAAAGACTCTTCCAGGGTGAATCCATTATGTAAAAAAGCAGCCTTTAAAAAACGGTCGCTGTCGAGGTGGTGGTAAACACTTGCATAGATCTGGCTACCCCGGCTCACATCCTGACTGTAGGCTCCGCCGTCGCGCCGCAGCCAATAACTGATCTCGGCATTCGTCTGACGGCTGAAATTCCGGGTTACCATAAAATCGAGGCTGCGGTAGTCAAGTTTTCCCTCATCATAATTCAAGCGACTCTGCGGCTTATTTACGTAATATTGATTAATATTGAAATTGGCTTGATACGTTCCTCCCGTCGGATCGTGGGTCAGACTATTCAATTTATGGTGAGGCAATTCACTCCAGGCGACCGCCCCGGTCACCGGGTCATTAAGACGATGATTTTCCCACGTTAAAGTTTGATGTCGGCTTTCATGGGCATCCATAAGCATCGAACGGCTATAGCCGACGCGGGCACGCCGGTAGGTAATGACCCCCGGCTCGCGATTGGTAAAGGCCAGCCAGTCATTTCCCATCTTCCAGCGCAGGGTACTGTCATTGGCTACTTCCCGAAAACCCGGGATTTCGGCAAATTGCCATGGATCGATAGTCGGGGGCGGGGGGGAGCCGGGAATCGTATCTCCGGCAAGGGTGTCGGGAAGCTGCGCCTTCCTTATCATCGTCGCATCCAGCAGCAACGCGGTAGTATCCGCAGTGGTTTGGGCCGAGGCCCAACCCGCCGAAAGGCTAAAAACTGCCAGTAAACCTAAAAATTTAAATGACCTCATTAAGAAATTCCCCTTATGCAAATTCAGGCTGTAGATCATATGGATACGTTTCAATGCCTTCTATCCGTCGACGCATTAAATCCATGGCAACGGCTACGCTTTTTTGCTTATTCGTTAGTCGGTCCTTAGAAAATACTGTTTTAACGGCAAAATGTTCATCCTCCGAATAATATCCGATCCAAATGGTTCCCACCGGTTTTGCCTCGGTCCCTCCCGAGGGACCCGCAATGCCGGTGGTCGAGATCCCGACATCGGCTCCAAAAACGCGGGCTGCCGCACGGGCCATGTGCAAGGCCACCGGTTTACTAACCGCCCCGTGCTCGTTCAACATTTGCTCCGATATCTCCAAATACCGTTGCTTTATCTCATTCGAATAGGCTACCATGCCCCCTTTAACATATTCGCTGCTGCCCGGCACATCGGTCAGCTTATTCATAAGCAACCCCCCGGTGCAACTCTCCGCCGCGGCTATAGAGAGTTTTTTTTCGAGCAGCCTCTCGCCGAGGACCTTCTCCATAGAGCGCTCACGTCCTTCGTGAAACAGGTGATCACTAATCCGGCTGCGTATATAGGAAAGCACCGGCTCTGCCCGTTCCCGGGCCTTATCAATATCCGAAGCCCAACTGTTTACCCGCAACGTCACTCCTCCCGCGTGCGGTAAAAACGCAACCGTAAGCTCATCCGACTCAAATTCATTCAATCGGGGGAGCATCGAATCACTCAGGGTACTTTCCCCGACCCCGGCCGTCTGTAAATAATGGATCACTTCAGGAGTACGTTCCTTCCATCCTTTCAGGCGCTCGATTTTAGCCTGCACTTTTTCCCGCATCAAAACCTTCATTTCGTATGGCACGCCAGGAAGCACCGCCAATCCCACTCCCTCAACTTCAAACCACATACCGGGGGCGGTCCCTCGTTCATTGAAAAGGACATCGCAATTACTCAAAACATCCGCCTGCCGATAGTTGGATTGAGTCATCTGGCGTCCCTTTTTGTTAAAATACTCCTTTATATGAGCCAGGGTCGGCTCGTGCCGGGTCAGAGGTTTTTGGAAAAGATCCTGAAGAGCCTCCTTGGTTATATCATCCCGGGTGGGACCCAGTCCGCCGGTTAAAATCACCAGATCCACCTCGTTCAGGGAAACCCTCAGTGCCTGTTTAACCGGATCCAGTCGATCGGATACGGTGACGGCCTGGCGAATCTCGATATTTTTATTCGTCAAATACCGGCCCAGCCATTGGCTGTTGGTATTGAGGTTCTCCCCGCTCAACAGTTCGTCCCCTATCGTTATGATATCAGCAATCATGTTCTTCCGTTCTTAGATAACAAAAATCATCGATTTACATACGTTGCTAATTTTCGAAACGTTTATCGGTAAATTATATTAATTTCAACTATAGCAGATTTAATTCGGATTAACAATTACCTATCTTTGGGCTGTGCACAAGTTACCCAACATACTGAGTACGCTGCGTATTATATTGACCCCCATTTTCCTCATCATGTATATCCAGGATGAGGTAGTCTGGAGTGCTCTTAGTGTAGGTGTATTTTCCGTGGCCATGGTGACCGACTTTTTTGACGGTTATATCGCCCGCCAATACGGTGCACATACCGCCTATGGAGTTTTCCTGGATCCCCTGGCCGACAAGCTGTTAACCTTTGCCGGTTTTATCTGTTTGCCTTTTATTGACGCAGCACAATTTCCGTGGTGGGCCGTATATCTTATCGTCATACGAGATATCATCATTACCACCCTGCGTGTTATTGCACATCAAAACAATATTATCATACGTACGCGTTATTCGGCCAAAATAAAAACCATGGGACAGATGTTTTTTCTTTATGTTACGCTGTTAGTGGGAGTTTTTATTGAAACCGACGTTACGCTTAGCTATTATTGCAGGCAGTTGATGCAATCCGGATTTTTGGGATGGATGATGTACGCCGTGGTCGCTTTAACCGTAATAACAGGAATTGAATATATTTATATTAACCGGGAAATATTCACTAAATCACGAACATGGGTCGATTAAAACCACTGATAGGAAGTGTTTTCAATATAGGATTTCTACCAAATGCGCCGGGCACCTGGGGAAGTTTATTCGCCCTGATACCGATTTATTTCATCGGGACCTATTTACCCACGTATGCGATGCTGATATTTTCGCTGCTATGCGCCTTGCTAACCCTGTGGGTGGCGGAAGACTGTGAAAAAGCCTGGGGCGGCGATCCCTCGCCCCTGGTCATGGACGAGTTTGCCGGTCAAAGCATGACGTTTGCCTGGATTCCATTTTTCCCGCACGCCAGCTATAATCTGGTCTTGCTTATGGGAGGATTTTTCTTTTTTCGCCTTTTTGATATTAAAAAGCCCCTGGGAGTCGATCGATTGCAAAATGTATCCGGCGGACTGGGTATCGTAATTGATGACTTGCTGGCAGGTATTTATGCTTTTATCTGCTTAAAAATAATTCTTATCTTGGTTCAATCCGTAGTACCGCTCTGAATGTTTGGGTTTTAACACAACCGCAAACTGGATCAGACGTTGTTTAATAATAAAAAAAGATGTTTTTGAATGTATAATATTCATGACTCCACATATTCGAGGAAACTGGCCAAACAACTTTTAGAGATAAATGCTGTCTTGTTGAGGCCAAACGATCCGTTTACGTGGTCGTCCGGATGGAATTCACCGATCTATTGCGATAATCGGAAAACGTTGCGATTTCCCGATATTCGAACTGAAATCGCTGATAACCTGGTCGATGCCGTCCAAAATCATCACCCGGACACCGACGTAATTACCGGTACGGCTACCGCCGGAATTCCACACGCCACGTTAATAGCGGACCGCCTCGAGAAACCCCTCGCCTACGTTCGAGCACGGCATAAATCCTATGGATTGGGGAAAAAGATCGAAGGCGGCGTCGACAAGGGACAAACCTCGGTCGTTATCGAAGATTTAATTTCTACCGGAAATTCCGCCCTGACCGTGGTCGACACGCTGAAATTCATCGGTGCCAGCGTACCGGCTGTTTTTACCATTTTTACCTATGGATTCGACAAGTCCAACGAACAATTCGAGGAAGCCGATACGTCGGTTCACGCCTTGACCGATTTTGCCACTTTGACGGATGTCGCCCAAAAAGAGGGATATATTGAACAGGATGACATTCAATTGTTGAATGAATGGAGGGCTCAACCCGATACATGGCCGAATTAAACTCCGACGACCTTTCCGATCCATCGCGCTCCAACAAAATTATCTGGAACACCGCTCATCTGCTGACGCTGGGGATTGTCAATCGATTTTTCAGAAATTATCAACGCTATCGCGAAACCTCCTGGCAGTACGCCGACTGCGAGCAACTGCATGCCATCTGTTACGACCTGGAGCATAAAATCCATGCTTACGAAGGACTGCAAATCACCTCGACAGACCCTTCGTCGGATTATCTTTCATTCCAGGTTTCCACCCTGCTCTTGCGGCGGCAGGTATACGAACGTTTCGAACACATGCATCACCAGCTACTCTATCGTGATCCGGATACAATCGAGGCGATCATACCCCTGCTCGATCAACAATTAACGCTCTGGAATCCGGAAAAAATTCCCCTCGAAATCTCTGATCGGGACCTGGTCTGGACGACCCAATCGCTATCTCATATCGAAATGCTGATCCAGGATAACCTCGCCGGTTGAATATCGACTCCTGATGACGTTGAGGATAAGGTTTATTATATTAGCTGTGCTGGCTATATTTGAGCATCCGCGGCGGACGGCCGTTCCGGAGAACTAAAAATTTTTCGAACAGATTCTGTGAAAGTCGGAAAGTTATGAATTTAAGGATGTCTTACATTGACTTGGCAAAGCCGTGTGAAAAAATTTTCAATCGAAGGAACGGCCGTCCGCCGCGGATGCTCAAATAGGGCATTTAACTCTCTACATCACTTATAAAACAAATATTCAGGAATCTTGGGACAACGTAATTTTTATATAGAGACCTACGGCTGTCAGATGAATGTGTCGGATTCCGAGATCGTGAATTCGATTTTAATGGACCACGGTATGCAACCGATAGATGAGCCGGAAGAGGCCGATGTCATTTTTGTCAACACGTGTTCCATTCGTGAAAATGCCGAAAACCGGGTATGGAATCGGCTGCATCAATTCAAGTCGATGCAGGAGGAAATTGGGCGTACTATCACGGTGGGCGTTCTGGGATGCATGGCTGAAAGGATACGCGACAAGATGCTGGAAAAAGATCAGCTGGTAGACCTGGTCGTCGGTCCCGATGCCTATCGGGACCTGCCCAAGTTACTGCAGGAAGTCGACAGCGGGCAAAAAGCGGTCAACGTTCAGCTTTCACTCGAGGAGACCTATGCCGACATCAAACCCGTCCGAACCAGCACCAACGGGATCAGCGCCTTTGTTACCATTATGCGCGGTTGTGACAACATGTGTTCATTTTGCGTAGTACCCTTTACCCGCGGAAGAGAACGAAGTCGACCGGTTACCAGCATCCGGGAGGAACTCAACCAACTGCGCGACCAGGGATATAAAGAGGTGACCTTGCTGGGGCAAAATGTGAATTCCTATTACGACGAAGACAGCAATACGTCCTTCGCAGAACTGATGTACGAAGCCAGCCAGGTTGACCCGGAAATGCGCATCCGGTTTTCCACCTCCCATCCCAAGGATTTCCCCGAGGAATTGTTGCACGTAATCAACGAACAACCCAACATCTGCGAATATATACATATTCCAGCTCAATCGGGAAACAGCGACGTTCTGGAACGTATGCGCCGCCCCTATACGCGCGAGCAATACCTGGAGTTGATTGAAAAAATGCGCACTATTATTCCGGGCGTATCGCTTTCCACGGATATTATTGCCGGTTTTTGCGACGAAACCGAAGAAGAGCACGAAGATACGATGAGCCTGATGCGCCGGGTTCGTTACGATATGGCATTTATGTTCGCCTATTCCGAAAGGGAGCGCACGCTCGCCCAGCGTAAATATGAAGACAATGTTCCCGAGGAAGTGAAAAAACGCCGGCTCAACGAAATTATATCCCAGCAAATGAGTATACAGGAAGAGCTCAATAAAGAGGAAGTCGGTCGTCGACATCTGATGCTGGTGGAGGGACCCAGTAAAAAATCCGATAAGCAACTGTGCGGAAGGACAGATACAAACAAGATGGTGATCATAGACCGGAATGACTTTGAACCCGGTGATTACCTGGAAGTCGAAATACGGGATTATACGTCCGCCACCCTGTTCGGCGAGGTCATCCGGAAAAGCAGCATCCGTTCCTTTAGCGCAGAACGTGAAGCCGCCCTGGCGGGAGCTTAACCGCTTTAACAGCTACTTCAGCAGAGTCATGTTTTGCGAATGCACTTCCTCCCCCGCCTGTATCTCATACATGTACACGCCGCTGCTTAGCTGATCGGCATTAAATGCAACCGTCTGTAATCCGGCCTGCATTCTTCCCAGCTGCTTCTCTTGAACCAACCGGCCGCCGGTATCATAAATGCGGAGGGTAACCTCTCTCGATTCCGGGAGTGCAAATTCAAAATGGGTAGTCGGATTAAACGGATTGGGATAATTGGAGTACAGGCGAAATTGATTGGGAGTTTCCCCTTTGCCGGGAATGCCGGTCCCCGAATCGGAAACCAGGCGGTAAATATTACCGTCAAAGGAACACATATAAACTTCGCCGGACCGATCCGTCCCGAACGCGGCTACACGCGGAATATCGAAAAGTTTTTGATCCCCCGTCACCTCTTCACCGTCGTATTGCAGAGCCCAGGCTTTACCGTCAACAAAATCGGCCACCAGATATTGTCCCGTCAACTCGTCAATTTCCGATCCCCGGTACACCACTCCGCCGGTAATGGACCCGCCAACGTCGTGAGAGTACTCCCAGACGGGCAGGGTCAGTCCCGTTTGATCACAGCCGCTCGAGGGGTCGTAACAGTGTGTGCCCTCCATAATATTCCAGCCGTAATTTTCTCCCTTTTCAACAACATTCACCTCTTCATACGAACTTTGTCCCACGTCGGCCAGCCACAGGCGACCATTTGCCGGGTCGAAGCTGAAGCGCCACGGATTCCGCAGACCGTATGCATAGATTTCCTCCCTACATCCCTCGGGACCGCAATCCGCTCCCACGAAAGGATTACCGGAAGGAATTCCATAATTTCGGGTTGTCGTACTTGTGTCAATATCAATCCGACTCAGGGAGCCCAAAATCGTCGAACGATCCTGTCCGTTTTCTAATGGGTCGCCTCCACTCCCCCCATCCCCAAATCCGATATACAAATACTGGTCGGGGCCGAACGTCAACTTGCCCCCGTTATGGTTCGCATAGGGCTGGCTGACTTCCATAATCACTTCTTCTGACTGTTCCATGGCATCGCGGGAATCCTCCGGGTTTACCTCGAACCGGGATATCACGGTTCGTCGCGAATTATCAGCAGTGTAATTCACATAGAAATAATTGCTGTCCGGATATTCGGGATGAAAAGCCATACCGAGCAATCCCTCTTCGTATCCGTCGGACAAGACGCGAGAGCGTATATCGAGGAAGGTGTCGGTAGAACTGACGGTCGTATCATTATCAAAGACATGTATGCGTCCCCCCTGCTCTACCACATATACATCATTCCCCTGGTCCGGGGTTACCTGGTAATCCACCGGCTGCGTGAAGGACAGGTTTGGATAGGCTACTTTGTAGGTAGCCTGACCCTGTAGATTTAAAGGTCCGGCCACCAGAAAACAGAAAGCGAGAGTCGCAGTAAACCATTGGGAGAATGTATGCATTTTGTTGCCCGTTTATCAAGAATTATAAAACCCGATCCGCTCACCTTCATTTGGTATGATCGATCATAAAAACTGCGAATGCCACCGGAATCGAGCGTGTGGAACCTTCCTGTTCCTGTATAATAATCAAGTTCCTTCTGTCCTGCAAACTCCGGATAAATTGTAAAGTACATCAAGCGAACAATAGGCGAGCTCCCTGGAAGTTAGTATATATTGGCGTACCCCATACAGAAACGTTATTTCGTATAGATAAAATAATCTGTAAAACAAAGTAGTTTTTTTATTTTAGAGGTGTTTGATGCAGATGCGGACCTTTGACTTTATCCGTTTCACGAGGAAAATTAATCGTTTATCGAAATCACGTTTTATACACGTAAAACAATTTCAATAAAGCCCAGCATAGTCTAATACGAGTATGGATCGAGAAGCTTTCAAAGAACATTTCAATTTAGTCGGGAATTCAGAAGCGTTGAATCACGTGGTTGACAAGGTTATCCAGGTGGCCCCGACCGACATCACTATATTGCTGGAAGGCGAAAGTGGGGTTGGGAAAGACATTACGGCGCGCGCCATTCATCAGTTGAGTTCGCGAAAACATGACGACTTGGTTATCGTAAACTGTGGAGCCATTCCGGAAGGTATTATTGAAAGCGAATTGTTCGGCCATGAAAAAGGTGCCTTTACCGGAGCCCACGAAGGACGGCAGGGATATTTTGAAAAAGCTGACAACGGAACCATATTCCTGGACGAGATCGGGGATACTCCCAAAAACATACAGGTCAAACTGCTGCGAGTGCTCGAGAACGGAGAATACTTTCGGGTCGGTTCCAGTAAACTGCGACAAACGGATGTCCGAATCGTCGCCGCCAGTAATCAAAACCTCTACGACCTGGTGAAGGAGGGTAAATTCCGCGAAGACCTGTATTATCGGCTGGATACCGTAAAAATTCGCATTCCTCCCCTGCGTGAACGAAAGGAGGATATCATTCCCATTTTCCGGACTTTTGTATCGGAATACGCATCCAAATATGATTCGGTGTTCAAGGGACTTTCGGAGGAAGCCGAACAGCTTCTCACCTCTTACCGATGGCCCGGAAACGTACGGGAGCTTCGCAACATAGCCGAACAACTGGTCGTACTTGAACAATCCCAATATGTAGACACCGATACGCTGCGGAAATATCTGAAAGGCAGGCAGCACGAGGGTCGGGCCGACAATCTTCCCATCTTATCAGAAAACGAACGATCAGAGGAACGTAATTTCAAGACGGAAGATCGTGAACTTATTTATCGCGTATTACTGGAAGTACAAAATGACATCGGCGATCTAAAAAAAATGCTTGGAAGTTTCCTTTACAATGCGTTTTCAAAATCCAATATCCGAAAGGCATTGCCGGAACATATACATTCCGAGGTAGAAAGATCCCATATGCCGGGGTTTGAACCCGACGAGGAAGACGGTCAAAACTTAACCTCCAACTACCAGGAAGAGGAACAAACCGACCAGAATGAATTCTATGAGTTTATAGACCGTGAGGAAATACCCAGCATAGAAAACATGGAGCAATTTTTGATTCAAAAAGCCTTGCAGCGATATGAAGGCAACCGCCGGAAGGCGTCCGAAGCACTGGGCATTAGTGAACGCACCCTTTACCGCAAATTGGATCAGTATGGCATTGAGTAGGTATCGATATGGGGTGATCACCCTGTTACTTGTTTTACTTGCAACCGGCGGATGTTTTCGCTACAGTATGACCGGCACCTCTATTCCGTCCGATGTGTCCACGATCTATATTCCTTTTTTCCCCGATCAATCCAACAGCGGTCTGGGTAACCTCAGCGACCAGCTAAACGACGCGCTCGTGGATCGTTTCGTCAACAGTACACGACTTCAACTTGCCAACAGCAGAGGAAATGCGGATGCGGTTCTTGACGGATCCATAGTATCTTACAACAACAGGCCTTTCACCGTTGGAGGCGATGATGAGACCAGTGAAAACCGGGTCAGTATCACCGTTCAAGCTACCTTCACCTATGCAAGCGAGGATAAACCCGAATGGCAGAGCCAGCGTTTCCAGGATCACTCCAATTATGATCCCGGGACGAATCCCATCGAAGGCGAAAACAATGCGGCCGAGGACGCTCTACGCAAAATATCCGATAATATATTTAACGAAGCGGTTGGACAGTGGTAACTTTCCGTTTTTCAATTAACGGCACATCTGCTTATTTTACATAGCAATGGCAAGGTGCAGCCAATTTAAAAACAGACTCAAAATCCAATTTTATCAAAGCTTAGCCAGATGCTCTCATTTCCGTTTGAAATACCGCCTTCGCTTTACAGCTATCTTGAAAAGTTTGACGAACAACCCGAGCGCATTACCGGAAAACTTGCAAACCATTTGAGCCGGCGGGGACAGGATCCGATCGGCCAATTTTTGCTGGCCTGGTTTTACTTGCATCAAGAGGATAAAGAGTCGGCACTAAAACACGCTATCAAGGCAAAAGCCTACGCGCCTGGCAGTCCCCTGCTGGAATACCTCCCCTATTTCATCCGTCATCCGGAAACATTCAGTGCCTGGCAACCCAGCACGAAATCGCCCGATGAGCAAATAACCGAATCGGTATTCTCGCAACCTCGCTATCCCGAAAGCGACATGGATCTTGATACGTTAATTGAACAAATCAGCAGAGTGGATCCCGAAAAGATGGGAGGTGAGAAATCTGAAGCCGCCGAGGAGGGAGCTGAACAAAAAGATCTAAGTGTCGGGACCGATGACGTAGATGATATCGTTTCTGAAACGCTGGCCGACATCTACGAGAAACAAAACCAATTCCAGCAGTCCATCCGTGTTTATCGGCAATTGATCGAGCTGCATCCCGAAGAGAAGGAAAAATATTTGCAAGCCATTGATCGGCTGGAAAAACGCATGGAACCTGACGACAAAAATGAGTAGCTGGTTTCACGCCCCTTCTTTCGCTTTCACCAGGTTGTTATGGATCTTTTCGTGACCCACCGTTGTAGCGGGACCGTGACCCGGCAGAACCTGGGTTTGGTCCGGCAAAGCATATATTTTTTCCTGTATCGAGGTTTTCAAGGTCTCCAGATCCCCTTTATAGAGGTCCGTCCGCCCGATGCTCTCCTTAAATAACGTATCACCGGCAATCAAGACGTCATACTCCCTGGAATAAAGGGAAACGTGTTCAGGAGAGTGACCCGGCGTAAAGAGTACATCAAACGAGAAAGGCCCTATATTCCAATCGTTCTGGACCGGGAGCAACTCCGGTTCAAAATCAAAGCCGTCGACCTGCAAGCCAAACATAAGAGCTTGAGAGGAGATATTATTCCAAAGATAAAGATCTTCATGATTGAGATAAACGGGCACCTCATAGTCGTCACGAACCCGTTGAATACCCAAAATATGATCTACGTGAGCATGGGTGAGAATAATACCGTGAAGCTCCGCTTTTAAATCGTCAAGTACTTTTTTACAGGCCGAATATTCCGAATGTTTATAAAATCCCGGATCCACCAGTAATGCGGAGCCATTTTCAATTATAAGGTAGGTGTTTTCACTAAATGGATTAACCGTAAAAGACTTAATTCTCATATATAATAAATTACCTGTATAACCTATTTACTTGGCTTTCAGAGATCGCATCAGAAAATCGCATTATAACAGAAATTCCAGTCCTGGCCCGGATTTCACTTCGTGGGAATCGCTAACGCTCGGTGCGCTTTCGCGGGTGACGCTTCGCTCTGAGCGCTTCGCGGGAATCGGGTTAGGAGTCATAGACAAGGGGTGTTCAATTCGTCATACTCAAAGGAGAATGCAATAAAAAAGGATGCAGTGAAATCTGCATCCTTCATTCGAAGAGAAAACGCTGTCAACCGGTCACTGTTCTTCCTCAGATTCCTTTTCCGGCTGATCTTCCGCTTGTTGGCTCTCCTCCCCTTCACCCTGGCTCTTACTGCCGTAACGCTGATGGAAACGGTCAACCTGTCCCGCTTTCTGAGTATACTGCTGTTTATTCGTATAGAAGGGATGATTTTTCGAATCCACTTCGCTACGATATACCCCCTCTTCAGCATTCAGCGTGCTTCGCGTTTTAAACTTGGTTCCATCGCTAAGTTCAACCGTAATTTCGTCGTATTCTGGATGTATTCCTTCTTTCATTCGTTCTGCAAGGGAATCTTGTGGTTTAAATTTCCAGTTTTATCCGAACGCATAAGATAAAGCTTAATGACACTTATTGCAAAAGCTTTATTATTCATTTCCCAGATCGTCATAATTATCCATGTCATCAATCGATCCAAGCATACTGCCGACCATATCTTTATAGGATCTTTTTTGGTCCATATCCTCTTTACCCAGCATCGAATTCTGGTGTAGAGCTTCCAGTACCAGCTCCATCAAAACATATTGTTCCGCATTTTTATCGGGATCGACCTGCCGGCCGACCAATTCACCCAGGCCGTCAATTTTGTCGAGCGTGCCGCGATATGTTTTTTCCTTCAAACGATCATCAAGTTCAATGGTATTACCATCGGCAAACCATGATATAATATTTCCGTAATTTTCATCCTTTTCGCTGTTTTTACGCTGCGGTTCTGGAAAATATTTATTGAAAATCGTATTGATCGCTTTTCCGATTACATAAAATGCAACATTCTGAGCTCCCTCCTGTTCCCCTTCATACACCAATTCAAGCTTACCGGTTAAAGCCGGCACCATATGAAACAGGTCCGACACCCGCACCGTAGCTTGCCTCTCCCCGTTGGAGATGGCCCTACGTTCGGCCGAAGAGATTACTTCTTCCATTGCCGAGATGGTAACCCGCGTTGAAACGCCGCTTTTTTGATCGATATATTCGGAGTCACGCGCCTCAAAAGCCACCTGTTCAATGATTTCACGCATGATATCGGGAGTATGGACCTCGATCTCATCTTCCCGTTCTATCCAGGCTTCCTGGCGGGTAATCTGCAGACCAGTGGACAAATCACGCGGGTAGTGCGTAATGATTTGGGAGTCGATTCGATCCTTGAGGGGTGTAATGATATTTCCGCGATTCGTATAATCCTCCGGGTTCGCCGAGAAGGCCATGGAAACGTCAAGGGGAATACGCACGTTGAATCCTCGAATCTGGATATCGCGTTCCTGCATAATATTCAAAAGAGCCACCTGTATGCGCGGCTGCAAGTCGGGCAATTCGTTTATCACGAAGATCCCCCTGTTCACCCGTGGAATGAGCCCGAAATTAATGACATTTTCATCCCCCAGGGTCAGGCGTTTGCTTGCCGCCTTGATGGGATCAATATCTCCTATCAGGTCGGCGACCGTCGTATCGGGCGTTGCCAATTTCTCGCCATATCGCTGAGAACGATGAATCCATTCAATCGGCGTTTCGTTTCCCTCCTCGGCAATCCGGTCACGCGCATATTTGGAAAGCGGATTCAGGGGATCGTCATTAATTTCCGACTCTGCCACAATCGGTATATATTCATCTAGAAAATGAACCAGTAACCGCAGGATTTTCGTCTTGGCCTGTCCCCGCAGCCCCAGCAAAATGAGATCGTGGCGGGCGAGGAGCGCATGTTGAATTTGTGGAATGACGGAATTATCATATCCCAGTACGCCCGGAAACAAGGTTTCCCCCCTCTTCATTTTCTGGATCAGGTTCCGGCGAATTTCCTCCTTGATGGATACGGATTCCCATCCGCTTTCCTTGAGATCTCCCAACGTACTCACTTTTTCATGCAATTCAGACATAAATTATCATCATATCATTTAATTTATATTATCTAATGCAACTTCCCGGATGGAGTTTTCATTGCTTCCGTAAGCGTGCGTGCTTTGACCAGGGTCTCTTCCCATTCCTGATCCGGATCCGACTCGCTGGTTATGGCTCCACCAACCGAATAATAGAGTCGATTATTCTTTAATAAAGCCGTTCTAATGACAACATTAAAATCAAAATCGCCCGCGGGCGTAAAATAACCGATCGTTCCCGAGTAAATACCGCGGCGATAGTTCTCCAGTTCTTCAATAGATTTCATGGCACTTATCTTGGGAGCTCCCGTCATGGATCCCATGGGAAAACAGGCTTTCAAAATATCCACCGGCGATATGTCTCCGACCCGGGCCTGGACGGTGGAAACCATCTGGTGAACGGTCCCAAACGTTTGCAGGTCAAACAGGCGGGGCACATGGACACTTCCGGTTTCTGCCACCCGATTAAAATCGTTTCGTACCAGGTCTACAATCATCAGGTTTTCCGCCTTCTCTTTCTCCGAGGAGGTCAATTCCTCTTTCAGTCTTTCATCCTCCTCGCTCGTCTGTCCCCGTCCGCGCGTCCCCTTAATCGGTTGAGAATAGATGGTATCCCCCTCTTTGGCCATAAACCGTTCGGGAGAGGCGCAGGCCACGGTGAGGTCATCCAGCTGCAGGTATGCCCCGAAGGGAACCGGACCGGTTTTTTTCATGCGATTGTACAGTACGACCGGATCGCCGGCGAAATCCATACGTAATTGATGAGAGAGATTGATCTCATAAAACTCCCCTTCCGTGATACGCCGCTGAGCCTCACGGATCATAGCGAGATAGTCGCTTTTGTCGACACTGTACTCCAGCCGATCAAAGTCGACTTGCGAATCCACATCAAAATCAAGTGATATCTCCACGGGCAGGTCTCCCTTGATCACCCGGGAGTCGCCCCGCTGAAGATCATGCTGAAGTACCATACCAGGTTTCATAAAATAAAGGTCGGGAGCTCGAACCGGATCCTGATTTCCCGAGAAAAGATCCTCCGAATAGTTTTTCAGGTCATAGGAAATATAACCGAAAAGCCAATCATCCTGTTCATGTTGAAATGCCCGCAACGCCTCCCACGGATTTTGGTCCTCCGTATAAACTTCACCCTTTTCCATGCGCGTGATCTTATCTCCATGAGCTGTCAGAGACGCTTCCGGAAGGCCCGCCAGATATGAATAACGCGAGGCCGGGTGCTCGTCGGACTGCGATTCCAGGTATATAACCGGCGTATAGCCACTGAGGGCATGCAATATATTTTCAACCGGTATATCCATATGTCCCTGGCCGTATCTTAACACGTCGTCTTACCTGTCGTTTTATTCATCATTACTGGGTTGCATTTCTACCTTAACCGCATTCTCGTAAGGAGTTAGCCCGATTTTCGCTAACGCGGGTTACGATTCTTTAATAGAAACGAGATGTCGTTTCTTATACGCTTCCATAGCTTCATACAACCGATCAAACACCGGATGATCGGTATCCAGTGGATGGTTTCCAATGCGTTTTACCGGCCTGACCTCGCGAAGCGAATTACAGATCCAGGCGGCATCAGATTGATAAACCTTGTCAGGCCGGTATTCACCTTTAGCCAACTGAACTCCGTCCAGCTCGCGTATGATACTCGCCAAAATGCCGCGGGTAATACCCGGCAGAATGTCACACTCCAGGTTCGGGGTATATATAATATCATTTTTTATCCAGAAAATATTGGCGATGGTGGTCTCGCTCACCAAACCCTCTGTCGTTAGCATCAGAGCATCATCGCCTCCTCGTTCGCGGGCTTCCAGTCGAGCTCTAATATAATTGATCCCGTTGGACAATTTAAACGAACCGTTCAATGAATCGGCCGGTATGCGCCGTGTCGGTACTTCAACCAGGGTAACGGGTTTGGCAGCCGAATCCGACAGCAAGTTAGCCGTTATAGCCCATCCGGCGCCCGTCTCTGTTCCGGGGTCATATCCCAGCGGACCTTCTCTCCACACTTGCATGCGAATCGACGCCCGGTCCTCCCACAAATCGTTCCGGTCAATCAATTGCCGGATTTGGTCCTTTATGCGTGCTTTCTGCAAATCCGCGGTCATCCCAATTCCAAGATACTCCATGGCCGAATGGAGTCGGTCGATATGTTTCTCCAGCTTCAGGAAACAACCCTCATAGCTTCGCAACGTGTCAAAGCAGCCATCTCCATACGCCACAGCCCGACTCTGAACCGGCAATCCGGCCTCGTCAGCCTTCGTCGGTTCTCCCTTGTAGATTAACCACTCCATCGGGTTGACATTGGTTTGAAATTAAATTTATCAGCCTGCTTCACAACCTGTTAATTCGACCGCTTCAACTCCTTTCTGAGCTGATCGTAATGGGTTGAGTCATGATAACCGATCACTACCTCCTCCACGTTGCCCTCCGGATTAAAGATGATTTGCGTCGGGACTCCCGGGGGATTCAGATATTTATATAAACTACGGCCTTTTACAAATAAAAAATCGTACCGATGTTCTTTTATATACTTTTCAATATCGTTGATCGGCTCCTGGGAAGCTGCCGATATGATCTCAAGCTTTTGAGGATACTCTTTTTTTAAACGATCCAATACTTGATGTGATTTTCGGGAAGGCGACGCCCAACTCGCCCAGAAATCAAGCATCACCCACTGACGCTTAAACTGACGGACACGCACGCTGTCCGTTCCCAGGACTTCCTGCAGGTATATGGAACGCAGGGTATCCGTATTTTCCTCCAGTCGATGGCTGAAAATTCGTTCACGGCTTTCCTGATTCCACAATGTAAAAAACACTATCAAACCGGCTCCTATCAAAGCCGCGACAAGAATAAACCGATTAAAATATTTGGGGTCTATCCGCAAAGTTTATGCTCCTTCACCCTATATCCATACTTGTTCGCTTCGTGGTCGAATTTCAAAAATGATGGTCTCCTGCGATTGAATTTTTTTAACGCCATTGGTGAGCGGATTATACAACTGCGGCTGCCACTCTTCAACTGCAATATCCGTTTTATGAATCCGTATCTTTTGTGCATGCTCCGTCGGATTTACGATCACCAATCCTACATCTCCATTTTTCATATAGCGGGCGAACATAAAAACATCCCGGTTTTGGTCGGCTACCAGCGTTTTATAGCGACCTGTATGAAACACTTCATTCTTCTGGTGAATGAGTCCTATATTCTTATACCAGATAAACATGTTCCACTTAAAATTGTTGTCGTCGCGAGGTCTTTTCTTAGATAGGGGATGATTTATTTCCTCCCTGTATTGCTTATCCGACCATACCATGGGTTTTCTGTTATGGGGATCGTCCGCCCCGAACATACCGGCTTCCGTACCATAGTAGATCATCGGCGTACCTATGTACATAAACTGAAACAAAGCCACCATTTTCTTGAGCTCACGTTCTTCGTACTCCGGCCTGCGAACGTTAAATCCGTCAGACGGCTGTCCATTACGATCATATTCGCGACCCGGGTTCACAACCATGGAAGCCAGACGCGGGGTATCGTGGCTGTCGATCAGATTTTGCAGCACGTGATTCGCGGAATCCGGAAAGCTTTCGCGGATTTCTTTCAATTTCCGGTCAAATTCAGCAGCCGAAATTTCCCGGTCAATCAGAAACTGCTGAAGAGCTTTGGCAAAGCGATAGTTCATAACGGACGTAAACGGTCCTTCGCCGACATACCGGCCTGCCTCGTCGGACCAGACTTCAGCTGTTGTATAGGCCTCGGGATTTATACTTCGAACGTGCTCATGCCACGCTTCCCAGAAAGGCATTCCCACGTCCTGAACCACATCCAGTCGCCAACCATCCACGCCGTCCGAGGGATCACCATCCCCATCTGGATCCATCCAACGGCGGGTAATCCTGAAAATATGCTCGCGCACCGGTTTAACCAGGTTACCATCCTTCTCCCGGAATTCCGGCAGTCCCTTGTATCCCCACCAGCCGCTGTAATCAAATTCATTCGTATCGGCCGTCGCCGGATCGTCAAAAGATTTTATATCATACCAATCTTTATAGGGGGATTCCTTCTGCCGTTCGAGGATATCCTGAAATGCCCAGAACTCCCTCCCCGTATGATTGAAAACCCCATCAATAATAACATGCATATCTTTTTGATGCGCTTTTTTCAGCAATTTCAGGAATAGAGAATCCGCCGTCGTCCACTTCCAGGTGGAGGGATCGTCCGGATCCTCGCTAGCTATAATTTCTGCATCTTTCTCCGGATTCGGACCGAAAAACCGGTCGATATGCCGGTAGGAACGGGCATCGTATTTATGATGCGAACGGGCCTCGAATACGGGATTGAAATAGATCGCATTCACCCCGATCTCTTTCAGATAATCGAGTTTGTCGATAACTCCCTGCAGGTCCCCGCCGTATCGGCGCATACGGACAAAATCCTGAAACCGGGGACCCACTCGCTGCTCCCAGTGACTTCGCTGATACCAGTCGCCGGTCCACGAGGTAATCTCCCAATTATCGGGTGCCCCAATGGATTCAGCCGTGGGATCGTTGGTCGTATCTCCATTTCGAAAACGTTCGGGAAATATTTGGTACCACACCGCCTGCTTGCTCCACTCGGGTGCTTCGTGCTGAGCCTGAACCGTTGAAAAAGTGGCTTCTGCACTCATCAGGAATCCAGTCAATACGACGAGAGACAGGATTTGAATAGAGATCTTCTTAATCATCTTCAAAAATATTTTCATGAATTATCGGGATAGTTGATCATGTATGTTCGAGGTGCCTGGATTACGGAAGTAGCACATACGTTAACATAGGAAATTTTACCCTTTTAGGATAGCAGTTCATACGCAGTTTTTCCAATGGGATATACGGCTTTCACACCTCTTCCCCATTTCTCCTTGCTTCAGGTGGGATATCCCGGGTGGTTAAAAGGGGTACGTGCTATTTGAGGGACTGATAGAGCTCACGCGCTGCTTCTTTATCCTTTTCTTCGGAGGGCATTTTAGGCTTTATTTCCAGGGCATTCGACAAAGCTTGCCTGGCTTTCTCTTTTTGATCCATTCGGTGATAGGCTCGTCCCAGATCATACCAGTATATGACAAAATCAGGATTTTTTTGGGTGGCCCGGCGCAAATGTTTAACGGCCTTATCCATGCTGGCTCCTTCCGGGAGTCCTCCAAAAAGCCAGTTTGCCGCCATTCGCTCGGCCATATTCAGATTCGTTACTTCCAGGTGCCACCTTCCCAGAAGATGGTGCGCACCCGCATGTGATGAATCCGCTTGCAGGGCTTTTTCGGCATGTTCTTTAATTTCCCTCGAAGCCGCTACGCGGTCGCGCGGACCCGCTACCAGCGCTCTGCGACCCATCGACACGCCCATCACAAAATGCGAAGCAGCTTCGTCCGGGCGTAATTTCATCGCCTGTTCGGCACGTTTCAGAGCATGCTGATAATACTGATCCTGCTTATTCTTGTCCTCGAATTGGCGGCCGATGCGCGCATAGAGTAAGCTGCTCCTCCACCAGGCGGGATAATAATCCGGTTCCCTCTCTATTATACTATTATAAAGATCGAGAGCTTGATCATCCTCAAAATGATGAAACAGGGAGTCGGCCCGCTCGGCGAGCGAATCGGAGATCTGAACCGCATTCCCCGCTGCGCAGACCCCCGAGGTCATCAATAAAAACAGGCCGATACAACCACATAATAATTTTTTCAACAATCCTCCTTTGAGTCCTTCCACTTAATCTGCCATCTCCTTCTGCTGCTTTTTGCCGTACCGTTCCATTACATAGTCCTCGAGAATCGATTTAAACCGCTCTCCGATCCCTTCTCCGCGCAATGTCGTATAGTGTTCTCCATCCATATACACCGGCGCCTTGGGTTCCTCGAACGTACCGGGCAGGGAGATACCGATATTGGCATTACGCGATTCTCCCGGTCCATTGACGACGCACCCCATGACGGCCACATTCATCTCCTCCACGCCCGGATACATTTCCCGCCAGACCGGCATCATCTCTTTAATGTAATCCTGAATCTCCTCGGCCAGCTCCTGGAAGTAGGTACTCTGGGTCCGTCCGCAACCCGGACAGGCCGTCACCTGCGGCATAAAACTGCGGATACCCATCGACTGCAATATTTGCTGGCATACGCGGACTTCCCGGGCGCGGTCTCCTCCCGGTTCGGGCGTCAGCGAAACCCGGATGGTATCTCCGATTCCCTGCTGCAATAACAAGGAGAGGGCGGACGTGCTGGCTACGATGCCTTTCACCCCCATCCCCGCTTCGGTGAGTCCCAGGTGCAGCGGATAATCCAGTTGTTCCGAAACCCGCTCATAGACGTGGACCATATCCTGGACGTGCGACATCTTACAGCTGATGATAATCTGGTTGGAGGATAGTCCCACTTCCTCCGCAAGCGCGGCGGAGCGGCGGGCGCTCTCCACCATTGTGTCCAGCAACACCTGCTTGGAGGATTTCGGCTTATCACGCTTGTTGTTTTCATCCATCTTGTCGGCCAGCAATTCCTGGTCAATCGATCCCCAGTTCACCCCGATGCGGATCGGTTTCTCGTGTTTGACGGCGTGCTCCACGATCGTGCAAAAGTTCTCGTCGCGCGTACGCGTTCCCACGTTACCCGGATTGATGCGATATTTATCCAGCGCTTTCGCCGTTTCCGGATAGCCCGGTATCAACTTGTGCCCGTTATAATGAAAATCCCCTACTACAGGCACGTTCACATTCCGCTTGTCCAATTCCTCCTTAATGTAAGGCACCGCCTCGGCGGCCTCCTTGTTATTAACGGTGATTCGAACGATCTCCGAACCCGCCTTGTGCAAATACTCAATCTGGTCGGCCGTGGACTGCACGTCGGACGTATCCGTGTTGGTCATCGACTGCACTACAATCGGCGCATCACCGCCCACCGGCACGTCCCCGACCATGACCCGGTACGTGGACTTTCTTTCTATTTCAGGCATAATGAACTTTTGATGGAATTTAGCATGTCTGGATTATCAAACGGTACGAGTCGCTTATTCTTGTATTGAAAAATGTCGGAAGTCGGAGGCCGGAGGTCGGATGCTTATTCTGACCGGTTACCCGGTGGTGTATATACACCACCGGGTAACTTGCTGGAATAGTCATCCGACCTCCGACTTCCGACGGGCGAGCAAAGCGAGCCCTATTTATCCTTCTTGCTCAACTCAAACAGTTTCTTTTTCTCCTCTTCCGTCAGGTTTTCATAGCCATCCTTGGAAATTTTTTCCAGGATCTCATCCAGGTCCGTCTCATTTGTCTCCTCTACCACCTCGGCATCGGAAACCGACTCCATATGGCTGACCCGTCGACCGCGCCGGGTCGGCTTCAACCGGTGATACCATCGCTCAATGGGTCGCACCATCCCGCTCAGATCCAATCCCTGGTACTGCCATTTAATGAGAAGGGATCCGACGGCGGCCCCGCCCAGG
>CAYQXO010000018.1:0-30705 GCA_964421495.1 uncultured Balneolaceae bacterium
AAATATTTCTGCGTAATACGCTCAAATCGGATGGAGTCAAGCAGGTGTTGGATCTGGCGTCTCGAAGTCGCATTCCGGTTTCCCACGTTCCGGGACCGAAATTGTATGACCTGGTCGGCAATGTAAATGATCAGGGAATTGTGGCGCTCATGAGTGCCGTCCCCTATATGGATTACGGTACCTGGCTGGACGAGGAACTGGATACCTCCGACAAACCGGCAATACTGATGCTGGATGAAGTAGAGGATCCACACAACGTCGGGGCCATTGTTCGCACTGCCGCCGCGGCCGGCCTGAGTGCCGTTATGGTTCCGAAACACCGCCAAGCTCCCATCAACGCTGCCGTGTACAAAACCTCGGCCGGCACTGCTGACCGAATTCCGATTGTACGCATCGGCAATATGAATCAAACCATTATGAGCCTGAAGGATGAAGGTTTCTGGATCGCCGGGCTGGATCAGGAAGGAGATGACCCGTTATGGGAGCAGAAATTTGACGTACCCATGGCTTTCATCGTAGGAAATGAAGCCGACGGCATCAGCCCAAAAACACTGGAACATTGCGATTTCAATATCACGATTCCCATGCTTAACCGGGTTCCTTCCCTAAACGCCTCCGTAAGCGCCGGCGTTTTATGTTATGAATGGCTCCGGCAACGACAATAACAGAGATCTTTGAAAAACGGGGCCAACGGCCGCTCTTTCGATTGAAAATTTTTTCCTGCGGCTTTGCCGGATCGTTCTTAGTCACTTGCAAATTCATGCTTTTTTACATTTACCATGATCCGTTCGAAAAATTTTTATTTCTCAGAGCGGCCGTTGGTCCCGGTTTTTCAAAGATCTCTAACATTTTAAACTCACTATTTATTTTTCGCTGGATGGATATAATAGATACGGCTGCCGCCGCTCTTTAAAGGATCCGACCTCTTCTTCCCAACGCGTTTTCAATGACTCTTCAGATTCTCCTTTCAAATAGTCACGAATTTTTTCTGTACCCGCCAACCGGTACAGGTGCTCCTTATACTCCACGCGAGGGGTATAATGGATCATTTCCCGTAACAGATTGATTCCGAACTCCAGCGGCTTCAGTGCCGAGGGACCTCCTTCAATTGAAATTCGCACGCCCTGGATGTTTTCTCCTTCATATTTCGGATCCACGGCCTTGCCTTTAATCGAGCGCGGCGTGAACGATATTTTCTCCAATAGCACCGAATATCGGCGCTCCAATTGTTTCAAGACGGTATCGGGCACCTGGGTGCCCGGTGCGCCGACCATCAAAAAAGGATCCTCCGTTCCGCGACCTTCCGACAGTGTAGTGCCTTCAAAAAAAGCCGTACCCAGGTATACATATGCATTCTCAAAGCGGGGCAGATTTGGTGAAGGGGGATACCAGGAAAGCCCGGTTTCCGGCCACAGCATATCACGGGTCCACCCTTCCATTTTAATAATACGCAAATCCGCCTGGTCGCTGTTTGAAATCCATTTTTCCCCGATCATCATTCGTCCCAGTTCTCCCATCGTCATTCCGTGAACGATGGGCATCGGGTATTCTCCGACGAAGGAACGATAGCGTTCGCGCAGTAACCAGCCCGAAACGTATTCTCCCCCCGCCGGATTGGGACGATCCAGGATCCATACGGGGATACGCTGTTTTGCGGCAGCTTCCATCACCCTGCCCAACGTCACGTGATACGTATAAAAACGGGCCCCAACGTCCTGTATATCAAACAGAAGAAGATCCACTCCCTCCAGCATCTTTGGAGTGGGTTTGCGGGTCTCTCCGTAGAGGGAATACACCGGCAATCCACTTTCCTCATCCCTTCCGTCTTTGATCCGTTCACCGGCCGCGGCCCGGCCCCGAAATCCGTGTTCCGGCGCATACAAGGCCTTCACCGGAACATTTTCAGCCAACAAGGTATCCAGCATATGTACGCCGTTGACGCGAGCTGTCGGATTCATAACCAACCCGACCTTATGCCGGCGAAGCGTATCAAGATGCTCCTCCAACAGTACTTCAGCTCCAACTTTTACCGGCAGGCTCTCCACCGTTTCCTCCGATCCATGCTGACCGCTGCAAGACCAGGCACCCGCAACGGACAGCAAAAATACCAGGAAATACACTACGGAGGAACTTCGATTCATAGGTCTGTTCAACTATGGGTTAACCGGCTGAATTTGCCGTTACTTCTTCCTCGGAAAAGAAAAAAGCCACTTCACGTTTACCGTTTTCGACCGAGTCGGATCCATGAACAATATTTTCTCCGACACTGTCGGCATAAGCTTCACGAATGGTTCCCTCTTCCGCATCCCCGGGATCGGTAGCCCCGATCAAGGTTCGAAAATCTTCAATAGCATTATCTTTTTCGAGTACTAGCGGGACACACGGTCCGCTGGTCATAAACTCCACCAGATCATCAAAGAATGGGCGTTCACGATGAACCGCGTAAAAGGCGCCGGCCGTATCTTCCGTCAGCCGCGTCATTTTCATAGCCTGTATATCGAAACCGGCTTCCTCGATTCGCTGCAACACTTTCCCTATCAAGTTTTTTCTTACACAGTCGGGTTTTAAAATTGCCAATGTTTTTTCCTTAGCCATAAAATAGCTTGTTTACTTGTTATTATATTAATTGCAATTTTCGAACAGGCTGCCAATATAGGGTTTAGCAAGCAGATTGTGAATTTCAATTTCCCGTATTTTTCTGACGACCGCCCCAAATTCAAAAAGGTGTTCCTATTTTAAAAATGAATCACTCTTTCTACCTTGTGGTTACATGGCAAAAATAATTAATCCTATTCCAATATGTCGTCCAATAAAGAAAAAAAGGAAGGAATAGTAGATCACACCTTCCCCATGAACCCCCGGAAACGTATCGCCCTGATTGCTCACGATCACCGTAAAAACGATTTGCTCGACTGGGTCGAATACAACAGTGATAAATTATCGAAACACAAGTTATTCGGTACCGGCACGACCGGAAAACTTATTACCGAACAATTGGACCTACCCGTGCATAGATTCAAAAGCGGTCCGCTTGGAGGCGACTTGCAGATGGGGGCCTCGATTTCAAACATGGACATTGATATTATGATCTTCTTCTGGGATCCCCTGCAACCCCAGCCGCATGATGTAGACGTAAAAGCGCTACTCCGCATTGCCGTAGTATATAATATTCCCATTGCCCAGAACCGATCCTCGGCCGATTTCCTCATCTCCTCTCCTTTGTTCAACGAAAGTTACGATCGATTCCTGACCGACTACAGTAAACGATTTTCAAAAAATATATAACGGACACCTCTTCGTTATACAATACCACATCAATCCAAACAATCACAAGGATCTTCAAATTCAAGCATCTTGGCTGAAGAAAACCATCTTGCACGCGAAAAAAGTCCCTATTTGTTACAACATGCCTCGAACCCGGTAAACTGGTACCCGTGGGGCGATGAAGCATTTGAAAAGGCCCGCAAGGAAGATAAGCCGGTCTTCCTTTCCATCGGGTATGCCACCTGTCACTGGTGCCACGTAATGGCTCACGAATCGTTCAAGGACTCCGAAGTTGCCGACCTGATGAACGAGGCCTTCATAAATATAAAAGTGGACCGCGAAGAAAGGCCCGATATCGATCATACCTACATGACGGCCTGCCAGATTATCTCCGGCCAGGGCGGTTGGCCCCTGAACGTTTTGCTGACCCCGGATAAAAAACCGTTTTACGCCTTAACCTACATTCCAAAAAATTCTCGTTTCGGAAGGCCCGGAATGAAACAATTCATCCCCCGTATTAAACAACTATGGGAAGAACAGCGGGAAAAAATCCATAGCTCGGCAGACGAGATTTCAGAGGCGCTGGGAAAAATGGGAAGCATGGAGCCCTCCGAAGAATCGCTGGACGAAACCATATTACACGAATGTTTTGAAAAGCTGGAAAGCCAGTACGATGAAGAGCATGGGGGCTTCGGTTCCGCTCCGAAATTTCCAACTCCGCATCACCTGCTCTACCTGCTTCGTTATTGGAAACGAACGGGGGATGACAAAGCCATGAATATGGTCAACGAAACGCTCGACCAGATGCGGCGCGGGGGCATTTACGACCATATCGGCTACGGGTTTCACCGGTATTCGACTGACTCTCGCTGGCTTGTTCCACATTTCGAAAAGATGCTCTACGACCAGGCCATGCTGGCCCTTGCATATACCGAGGGATTCCAGGTGACCCACAAACCCCTGTTTCAGCAAACGGTGGAAGAAATTTTCACCTACGTCATCCGTGACATGAGACATGAGAATGGAGGGTTTTTCTCTGCCGAGGATGCCGACAGTGAGGGAGAAGAAGGCAAGTTTTACATCTGGAACAAAGAAGAAATTCTGGACGTACTGGACGAGTCAGACGCCAATCTAATCATCGACGTATTCAATGTGGAATCTACCGGAAATTACCACGACGAAGCCAGCGGGGAAAAAACGGGGGCTAACATTCTCCATATGACAAATACGCATAAACAGCTGGGAATGCGTTATGACATGGAAACCGAGAAATTCAGGGATTATATCGATCAATTGCGGGAAACCCTGTATCAATACCGCAATCAACGAGTACGTCCCCTAAAGGATGACAAGATACTTACCGACTGGAACGGGTTGATGATTGCGGCCCTGGCGAAGGGCGGACAGGTGTTCAACGACAACGAGTATATAGAAAGAGCTCGGGAGGCGGCCGATTTCATTCTTGAGCACATGTATGAAGGGCAATCGTACCTTATGCATCGTTACCGTGAGGGGGATGTAGCGATTGCCGGACATGCAGATGACTATGCCTTCCTGATCTGGGGATTGCTGGAACTTTATGAGGCCACCTTTGAGGTGGACTACCTTCAAAAAGCATTAAAGCTGCAAGAGGAATTCGACGAATATTTCTGGGATACCAAACGCGGGGGCTACTATTTTAACGGATCGTTCGACGAAGAGCTGCTCGGGAAACAAAAACCGGTTTACGACGGCGCCCTGCCGTCGGGAAATTCAGTAGCAATGAACAACCTGCTCAAATTGAGTAAACTTACCGCCCGAGCGGAGTGGGAAGAAAATGCGAAACGTATCGGTCAATTATTTTATCGCCATGTAAAGGAAGTACCCGCGGGATATACGCACTTGCTGCAAGCGGTGGACTTCGGACTCGGTCCCTCGTTCGAAGTGGTGCTGGTGGGAGAACCCCATAAAGATGACACCCGGCAAATGTGGAAACACCTCAACCAGACCTACACACCGAAAAAGGTGGTTTTATTTAAATCCACCAACAGTGCAAATGCTATTGAAGAAATTGCACCTTATACGAGCGATATGAAGGCACGAAACCGACAGGCGACTGCATACGTCTGTGAAAATTACCAGTGTAACCTGCCCACGACTGACCCGGAGGAAATGGTAGATCTGCTGGAATTATAGGGTGAATTACTCTGCAAAACCCGGGAAATGCATTAATAATGCTATCTTCTAATAACTCATTGCGATTCAGAACGCAGCAAATGGTTTGAGGAAAATATTTTTCGCAGCCAGTTCTTATCCAAAAAATCGAATGAGGTCTGTCCCACCATTGCACCGCCATAACCAGCCTGCGACACCACCGTAGTACTTCCATCTTTCTTCTGAACCTTTTTTCCACGCTCCATAAAGCGCCGGGTATTACCTCCGGCAATCATATCTATACCTTCCACCTCACGAGCCAACTCCAAATCATCTATGGTTTTGGCTTTTTGTCCGAAATGACAACCCAGCTGACTCAGGCAGATTACTAAATCGCAGTCAAGTTGATGCCGAAGTTTACGCACCATCGCTTCACTAATTAACAAGGGATCCCGATACTCGAGGGCCATTGCTGGTTCCGACTCCGGATACTTCTCGAGATCCTCTCCCAAACCGAACACCCCGATCCTGATCGAATCTTTCTGGAATACCTTGTATTTATACAGGAAACGACTCAGATCACCATGTCGGACATCATAATTACTCACTATAAACGGAAAATCTGCTTTACCAGCGGCTTGTAGAAAAACACGAATCCCCCGCTCGAAATCCCGATACCCCACCGTTGCCGCGTCGTATCCCATATCACTCATCATTTTATAAATCAACCCCATGCCAAACAGGTCGGCATACTCCGTATCCCCAAAGACATTTCCCGCATCAAGCAGCAACACCTCTTCTTCTCTTTTTCGAACCTGCTCAACAAAAGCGGCTCTACGGGCCATGCCACCCATCCCCGCATACTTACCTTCATAGGGCGGTAACGGCTCCACATGAGCCAGGGTGTCATTCGTATGCAAAACAATGATCTTATCCCTGCCTTTATAATCCTCTAACATAGCAGTCCCCCCCAACATCAAGCCGGAAGTTGCCAAACTGAGCTTCTGTAAAAACGATTTACGATTCATTTAAGGATCCTGATTCTGTTGTCCCGGTGTCCATTCAATCCTATTTGATCATTCATATACTGTATAATGATGTCTCTCAATTCCCCGTGAATCGGTATACGCGCACGAACAAACCCCCTGCTCACCGACCGGTTTTCATTCAGGTCAGAAGCTTGTTTTGAGTTACATTGGGGATTATTTCCACGCAAACCGACCAGCTGTCCCTTTTCTTCCAGACAAAAAATCCCGGCCGGAGCTATTAAACCGTACCAGCTTTCGTGTTTTAACGGTTGAGAGCCGACTAATACATCATGGACTCCCCGTGGGTCCAATGTCATACGAAGTCCGCTGACGGCACCGCCGCCTTCTGCTGCAATCACTTCGGTTATTCGCCGCAAAACATGACCATTAACCTTGTATAAAACCATTTTACGATCTCGCGGTATAATACGGTACATATCTCCAATTCGAACCGGTCCGCTCCACAGGGTATCCTGCATCAAATTATAGGGTATAAACCCCACATCAATCTGATTCCCGCGGATACGAGAGGCGTGCCAGCGCAGCATATCCGCAAGCAAGTTATTTAAGGATCCTTCCGGTTTATTCAGAAATAGATCACGCTCTGTGGTGGTTAATCGCGTCTCTCTGTATTGTTCCACGCTGTCGATATAAGGCTTATAATCAGATATAAATGAGCTGGAGCGAGGTATGGAACCATCCAGGGTATGATTTTTCGACACAATCGAGGGTACCTGTTGGCCGGGGGACGAGTCAGGTTGCGATAAATTCTTTTTAGACTGGCAACCCGTCACAACAATGGAAATCAGAAAGGCTAAGACCGCTAACCCGAATTTCTCACAAGAGAAATTTTTACATGACGTTATGTCCGTGAAATTCAACCGTTTAACTTTAATATAGATTTTATCTTGGATAACAGTCTGTCAGCGCTGCGCACCGAGCGGAGCGATTCCTGCGAAGCGCTCAGAGCGAAGCGTTACCCGCGAAGCGAAATACGGGCTAAAACTACATCTATTTTCAGTAGGGACCATTAGAAGCGAATACAAAACAACCATTTATTATCTCATATAGAGGTAGGGTTTCCAATTTTCCTGGATGCTACCCAGTACTGCCTGAAAAAACGTTATATGAACGGGTCGGAAGGGATCCCTGTTCAAGCTCATGTTCGCCTCTTCAGGAGTACGATTGCCTTTTTGCAAGTTGCATTCGTTGCAGGCCGCCACCAGATTTTCCCAGGAATCCCGGCCACCCCGACTCCGCGGTACGATATGGTCGATGGTCAGATCATGTGAAGAACCACAATATTGACAGTTATTATTATCCCGCTTCAAAACATTCCGCCTGGAAAGGACGATACGGTTGTAGGAAATATTAATATACCTTCGCAATCGAATTACCGAGGGATAGGTATACTCCTCGTTGACCGTCCGTATCTTACGGTCCGGCAGCTCATGCACCAGTTCAGCCTTATCCATAAACAGGAGTTTAATGGATCGCTGCACCGAGCAAACGCTGAGCGGTTGATAATCCTGGTTTAGTAAGAGAACGTTAGTATCCATCTTTCAGGGGTAACCTTGATCTTACTGGTAGCGAACATTTTATATAATGAAAAAAATAATTAAAAACTCAATACCTGTCCACGAACCGGCGATTACTTATGCGGTTTCGTAGGTGGGTCGATAAATAGAATGAACAGACTGTGCCAAACGTTCATTAAACCAGCCTGGATCGAAGTCGGACCCGGGCATATCCGCTATCGTATTTAATCGGACTTTTCCGGACGCATGCAGTAACACACCTTCGCCAAGATAGAAACCAACATGACTTACTTTTTCTTTTCCCGGGTTAAAAAAAATAACATCTCCCCGTGCAGCATGCTCAAGTTTTTTAACAGGATGCTCAAAATACTCTTCCTGTTTCCAGGAATCACAAGGAATCCGCCGACCGTAAAGCAAGTAAACAGTTTGAATCAACCCGGAGCAGTCCAAACCCACGTCGGTTCTCCCTCCCCACAAATAGGGAGCTCCCAAAAAACCCAGAGCCGTTTCCATAATGGATCCCTCCGGCAAACTTTCAACAGTTGATTGCGGATGATAAGTGCCCGACGGCAATTGGACTCCTCCGTTTTCATCGACCGGGACGACGCGCCCGCCCGGCGGCACTATAAGTGCTTCTCGCTCGGATGAGTAAGCCCGATATGTATAGTATCTGCTGCACACACGATCCGCGTGCCGCTTCCAGGATTTATATTCGGATGTGGAAAGCGGACTTGTTTCGCTCCGATTCACCCATCCTCGATAGCTGTCGAAGTCGGTTTCAATCCTGTACCAGCGGTCCGTAGTCTCCAGGATCCTGAACGTTTCGCCCAACAAAATCTGCGTACACATTTCGGAGGCATCCGATTTATCTTTTCGGATGGGAACGATCCCCGAATGTGCAAATCCAAAGGTACTTGACGTATCCATATCTTTGATATCAAACGTTGAAACTTGTCTTAGAACGGATTCATCTCCTGAAAAATTTCATCATTTGGCCTCTTAGTTTCCCTAAATAAGAGTTGACGCTTTCCTCAAAAGATGCAAAGTTTCAGGGAAGCAGGCGTTTAACTTCACAAAACGAAAAAGTGAAACGCCCATTCAATCCATTCATCCTCAAACTGTCAAATGATTATGGATAAAATTATATTATTTACCAACGTTTGACACAAATATTTTATATCCCTCGTAAAAGAAATAATTATCATGAATCTTACTTTTACCTATTGTGGCCCAAAACAATTCTAATTCCACGTTAACAAAAATGACGCTTTCCTCCACTCGCGAGGAGATTCCCCGGGTCAAAAAATTTGCTGACCGATTAAATAAGTCCGTGGAACTGGACCAAGATCAATATGATAATCTTGTATTGGCGCTCAGCGAGGCTGTCACCAATGCTGTAGTCCACGGCAACAAGGAAGACGAATCAAAGAAAGTTTTTTTACAGGGTTGGGTAAAATCAAATTCCGTTCACATAAGCGTCAAGGACCAGGGAGAAGGATTTGATCCAGATTCTCTTCCGGATCCATTAAAAGACCACAATCTTTTAAAGGAAGGAGGGCGTGGTGTTTATCTTATGCGTCAATACGCCGACGCTGTAAGTTTCTCGGAAGGAGGATCCAGAGTTACGTTGACTTTTAAGTTACGATAGCATGAAAGAGAGCTGTATAACGTATGCGGTACCGGGATACGGAAACTTATAGAGCTTTTTGAAAAGCTCTACTACTGAAACTTACCAAGTATTAGAAAAGGGATGACGATGCGCTGCCATCCCTTCTCCATTCAATACTTTTAACTTCCATTCAGCTGGCTTTCAAGCTTCTTCTTCAGCTTGGATTTAGGTACGGCACCGACCACTTGATCCACCACTTCCCCGTTTTTGAACAACAAAAGGGAGGGAATGCTGCGGATGTTATATTCCATGGAAATATCCGCATTCTCATCAACATCCACCTTGGCAAACTTAGCCTTGCCTTCATACTCTTCAGCCAATTCCTCTACAATTGGACTTACCATACGGCACGGACCACACCATTCAGCCCAAAAATCAACCAGAACGGGCAATTCCGAATTCAAAACTTCATCATCAAATGTATCTTCAGTGACTTCAACTGGCTTTCCCATAGGTAATAGTTAGTTAGCGATTATATATTTATCTCATCAATTCACTTCAATAAACTTTGCGACCCTCAAAATATTGTTTGTTTTTTAAATAACTCAGGTCAAACTTGCCCAACCTATTGTCCATTCTGTTTAACCTGTTCAAGTGTAACTTGATCATCACCGAGCAAATTTCGGAGTTCACTTACCAGCTCGTTATTCGGATCTACCACATATTTACGGACATTCATGGGAAACGGGCGCTTGGCATGTTTGCTGATTATATTGAATCGCACGTTGGAATTTCCCTCGTGCTGCCGAAACAGTTTTGCCATCCGCTCGAGTTCCTCTTCACTGACCTCCCCGGTGTTCAAATCAAGCTTCAAGCGAAGCTTATCCTGTAATTTCACCCTGATATTTTCGACGCGCTCCATCGATCTTGCTATAATTTTGGGCTCTCCCCGGCTGCGATCAAGCGTTCCCTCTATAACAACAATCGTATCCACCTGTATCAGGCCCATTCGACGATCATAGATATCATTGAAGGCTATAACCTCGATCGTTCCTTTCAGGTCCTCCAGCTGAAGAAAGGCGAAGGGACGTCCTTTACGGTCGGTGACTTTATTTACATTGGTAATAATGCCGGCCACCTTCATTCGCTCCTGGTTTTCGACGGATCCGACGGTTTCGGCTGACAATTCATGCGAGCAAAACAGGTTGATGTCTTCCTCGAATTTTTTCAACGGATGCCCGCTCAGATAAAAGCCAATCCGTTCCCGTTCGCGATTTAGTCGTTCAATATTGGACCAGGGTTCCCTTTCATTGAGTTCAGGCTCTTCAACACCGGCATCTTCTCCGTCCCCTCCGCTAAACAGGTTCGCCTGATTCATTCGTTCTTCCTCTTGCTTCCGGACGGCGTAACTATGAATCCTGTCAATACTTTCCATTAATTGCGCCCGGTTATCGTGTAAGGTATCAAAGGCACCGGCCTGGATCAGGCTTTCCAGCGTCTTACGATTACAGACTCGCGTATCGATCCGTGAGGCGAAATCGAATATACTCGTAAACTTTCCATCTTCATATCGCTCTTCCACCAGCTTCTGTACGGCATTGGTCCCCACGCCTTTAATAGCTACCATACCATACTGTATGCGTCCGTCCCGCGCCACAAACTCGCCTTCACCGGAATTGATATTGGGCGGATCCACGGTGATTTCCATCCGTTGGCATTCTTCAATAAACTTCGAAACTTTGTCGATATCCTCCATATTGTGGCTCAACACCGCGGCCATATATTCCGAAGGATAATTGGCCTTGAAAAACGCCGTTTGATAAGCCACCTTCGAATAAGCCGCCGAGTGCGACTTGTTGAATCCGTACTGGGCAAATTTCGCCATCTTGTCGAATACTTCCTGCGCCGTGGACTTTTCAATACCGTTGTCCAACGCCCGACGGATAAAGGTTTCCTCCTGCTTTTCCATCACCTTTTTCTTTTTCTTGCCCATGGCACGCCGCAGCAGGTCCGCTTCCCCGAGCGAATAATCGGCCATCCGCTGGGCCACCTTCATAATCTGCTCCTGGTAAATCATAATGCCATAGGTGGGCTCGAGAATATCGCGTATCGACTCGTGGGGATATTCCGGCTTTTGATCCCCGTGGCGGCATTCGATATAATCGGGGATAAACTGCATGGGTCCCGGCCGGTATAGCGCGTTCATGGCAATCAGGTCGTCAAACCTGGTTGGCTTAAGCTGTTTCAGGTACCGACGCATCCCGTCCGATTCAAACTGAAAGGTGCCGACCGTGTTGCCCTTCTGGTATAGCTCAAAGGTTTTTTCATCGTCGAGGGGAATATTATCGAGGCTGTATTCCTTCCCGTAATTTTCCTTTACGAATTTAATGGAGGTTTTGAGAATGGAAAGCGTCTTCAGCCCTAAAAAGTCCATCTTCAGCAGTCCGCAACTCTCGGCGCTTGGTCCGTCGTACTGCGTTATGACATCCTTTTCCTTTGACAAGGCCACCGGCACGTAGTCGCTTACCTCGCCCGGAGCAATGATTACCCCGGCCGCGTGAACCCCGGTTTGCCGGGCCGATCCCTCCAGGGTTCTGGCGAAACGCATCATTTTACTGACCTGCGGATCATCGTCCTCGAAAAGCGCGGCGATATCGTCGGCCGACTCCGGATTCCTGCTTTTATCCAGGACTTTGTCAAACGTATCCAGTCCCGGTCGCTCCGGGAATAGTTTTGAAATCTGGTTGACCTTGTCCAGCGAAACCCCAAGTACCCGACCTACGTCACGGATCGCCGTCTTGGCTTTCATAGTTCCGTAGGTCACGATCTGCGCCACACTTTCCCGTCCGTATTTCTCCACTACATAGTCGATAACATCCTGGCGACCCTTGTCGTCGAAATCGATATCGATATCCGGGGGACTTACCCGTTCCGGGTTCAGAAATCGCTCAAAAATAAGATCATACTTGATCGGATCGATATTGATAATCCCCAGGCAATAAGCCACCACCGATCCGGCCGCCGATCCTCTTCCCGGTCCCACGTAAACGTCGCGCCTGCGCGCCTCGGTCGTAAAATCCTCGACCACCAGGAAGTACCCCGAAAATTCCATATCGCTTATGATCTTCAACTCCTGCTCGATCCGCTCGGTGATCGTCTGGGTGAGTTCGCCATACCGTTGTTTAGCTCCCTCATACGTTTTGGCCCGCAGATAGTCATCCATCGAATCATATCCCTCGGGAATATTGTACTGGGGCAACATCAATTCCGAGGTAATGTCAAACTCGTCGACTTTGTCAACGATCTCCTGCGTATTGTCGACCGCCTCGGGCAGATCGTCGAACAGCTTCTGCATCTCATCAGCCGTCTTCAGGTAAAATTCACGGTTCAGATTATTGTAATCATCCGTAAAACGAAAACGATTGGGATCCCCGAGTTCGGCGTTGGTCTGAAGCGCCAGCAGGATATCGTGGGCCTCCGAATCCTCCTTCTCCACATAGTGGCTGTCGTTGGTCGCGATCATCTTTACATTGTACTCCTTGCTCCACCGCACCAGGATTTCATTACACTTTTTCTGGTCTTCCAATCCGTGACGCTGAAGCTCGATATAGTAGTCGTCACCGAACAGATCCAGGTACCATTCAAAAATCTTGCGGGCCTCTTCCTCCCCTTTTTGGATAATCTTCTGATTGATTTCACTGGCGATGCAGCAAGTAGTGGCTATCAGTCCGTCCGAATATTTCTTGATCGTTTCCTTGTCGATACGCGGCTTGTAATACATGCCCTCCAGGTACCCCAGGGAGCTAAGCTTAGCCAGGTTTCGATATCCCGTCATATTCTTGGCGAGCAGAACCTGGTGATAACGGGTCCGCGTTTCACGATCTTCCATGGACGTCGGGGTAATATAAAACTCGCATCCAATAATCGGCTTGACGCCTTCTTTCCGGGCTTTGTTTACGAATTCGGGAACTCCAAACATATTGCCGTGATCCGTAATAGCCGCTGCCGGCATCTCCGATTTCCTGGCTTTCTCGATCATATCGTCGATACTGGCCGCTCCGTCGAGCATGCTGAATTGTGTATGCGAATGGAGATGGGAAAAATGCATAATAGATTTCACTCAGTCAGATTTCATTGGAAAAGACATTGCAATTTAGGGGGTGGCCCACTTAATTAAAAATCTCTTGTACTGCTTTCTACAATTTCGTTATCCGTGACGTCTTAACCCGGATTTCACTTCATGGGTAACGCTTCGCTCTGAGCGCTTCGCGGGAATCGCTGACGCTCGGAGCACTTCGTGGGTGACACTTCGCTCAGTACTCACCAAGAATTTTGTTCGGTTGCAAGGTGTAAGGGTAACGGTGAGGAAAACCTGCAGCAGTACATCTCCTTCGCCGGCCCCCTGTCGCCTTGCAGACGGTCAAATTTCCAAGTTTGAAATCCGGGTTAGGTAACGCAGCTAACGATCTATATACCGTTTACCATCTATAATCCGACCGTCAGGAAAATCGTTTTTCCGCATAATCTCCGCCAATACGGCAGCCTGTTCAGCCGCCGATCCCGTCCGCCCATCTTTTTTGGCATCTATGAAATCCTGGACCGCGGGGAAGTCCTCTTCGTCCTGCATCCTGATCAATGCTTGCATATCCGTTTCAATACGTCCGGGATTAAAGCCGATCACTTTTACGGGATGAGTCTGTTTCTGTTGTTCTTTGTGTACCGTCTGGAGCAGCATGTTGATCCCCGCCTTGGTGCTACAGTAGTGAGACCAGCCCTCATAAGGTTTCTGAGCAGCTCCCGAAGAAATAAAGACCACCCTTTTTTCGATGGGAAGCTCCTGGATCCGCTGAACAAAAAGATGCGTTAAGACCGCCGGCGTTACGAAGTTAATCTCCAGGTTATTTCGATAATCCTTTGCATCATATTTCCCGAGAGGTCCCATGGGATGGAGAGTACCTGCATTATTCACCAGACCAATAAAGTCAGCCGCTTCCGTTTCAAAAGAGGAAAATATTCGCTTCATCAAATTTTCTGCCTGGGAGAAATCCGTCAAATCACGTTGATATTCCGTAGCCTCTCCCCCCTGCTCTCGAATATCTTCCGCTGCAGTGCGACTCGCACTTCGGGCAACCAGGTGGAGATACGTATCTTGAGAAGCCAGCTTTATAGCAATTTCCTTTCCAAATCCCCGCGAAGTTCCCGTAATAATAATATGATTCATAAATACTAACTACCTGTCGTTACAATTTCTGCAAAATATGCCTTGAAAAATCGAATTTCATCACCAGATCCACAAATCGATCAAAAAAACATTGGGACTTTCTCTATTTCCTCAAAATAATTTATCTTATATACTTATATACGCTGACACTTCTCTTCGAGTTCAAACACTCACATAACTGCCGGACAAGTTATCATGTACTTGTCCCCAATACTTATTGATTAGCTGTATCCGGCGGCAGATACTTGCGAAGAAAATCATTCATTTCCCTTTCGTATTTTTCCCCGCTATCGTGGGTTGCCGTGGCGTGTTCCCCCTGCAGTTCCAGGAATTTTTTAGGAGCATGCGCCGCGTGATACAGCTTTTGGCCATGCGCGTAGGGAATAAGTTTGTCATTTTTGCTGTGGGCAATTAGAAGAGGGACTCGTATTTGATCGACCCATTGTTTAACCGGGAAAACGTAACGGATCATATACCGGGCCGGCAGGAACGGATAGATATCTGCCGCAACCTCCGGGGCAGAGGTGAAGGTGGACTCCAGGATAACCAGTCGACAACGAACATGGGCCGCCAACCAGGCTGCCACGGCACCTCCAAGCGACCGCCCCATGATAATGAGTCGATCCGTTTCAACACGGCGTTCGCCAATCAAATAGTCGTAAGCCGCCCGGGCGTCGCGATACAGACCTTTTTCCGACGGAGAGCCCTCGCTTCGGCCATATCCACGGTAATCAAAAATAAACAGGTTCAGCTCCAGACGATGCAATTGCAAAATGGTATCCATGCGATCAGCAATGTTCCCGGCGTTACCATGCAAAAACAACACGGTTCCCCTGGCCTGTTTCTTCGGAATATACCAACCATGTAAAGCCACCCCGTCTTCGGTCGTAAACGTAGTTTCCTCGTAATCCAGCCCCATATCTCCGGGATCCTGCGATACCGATTGATGAGGGTGAAATACCAGCCTCTTCTGCAGCGCGAATAGAAGGACCACCACGACTACATAGGTAACAACAACGGTAAGCAGTATCCAAAAAATGGTTTTCAGCATATATCTACCGTCCCATCACTTGAAGGAATATGCGACGATTACGGGGACGATTATCATTATCGATTACCACAATCTGCTGCCAGGTTCCCAGTAATACGTTGCCCTCGTGAATCGGTGCCGTAATACCAGGTCCCATGAACGTAGCCCGGATGTGAGAAAAGCCGTTGTCGTCGCCCCAGGTCTGCCCGTGATGGGTTGTTGAGTCTTTGGATATGAAATCTTCCAGCTTTTCCTGCATATCCCTAACGAGGTTGGGTTCAAACTCGATCGTGCTTATGGTAGCCGTCGAACCTATTACGAAAATATTAACCAATCCCTCTTTTACTTCCGTCTCGTCCACAAAACCTCGAACCGTATCGGTAATGTTTTTAATATCCGAAAAACCCTGGGTCTGGATGGTAATCTCCTTGCCTTCAATAGTCATTTCGTCGGTTGATCCCATATTCTTTCATCCTGTTTTTATTCAGTTAAAGGATATATTTTTTCTCGCCTGTGAATAGCTCCTTCCGGGGTCAATTCACTGGAATACAATATAAAGGAATCTACCGGGATATCCGGAATATAAATATCACTTCGCTTATCAATGAAAGACGCCACCCGGCTGCGCGGCACCCCTTTATTCTTTCCCAGCGTGACATGAGGTTTGTAGTCCCTCGACTCCTTCTCGATGCCCAATTCAGCAAGCGTATCCTCCACTTTATCATGTAACTGATGCAGGGATTCGCAATATTCAAACCCCGCCCATATGACCCGGGGATGCCGGTTTAGCGGGAAATAACCCATCTTATCAATAGTCAAACTGAATGGAGCATGTGCAATCTGTTCCAATGACGATTCAATAGCCACATAGTCAGACGTTTCGGTATCCCCGATAAACTTCAGCGTCAAATGGTAGCGGGAAGGCTCATACCAACGGACATCACGCAATACTTCCGCGTATTCATTCAATGCCCGGTTTGCCTTATCGGTCAGATCTATCGCTACAAATAAACGTTTACCCATAACAGTCTGTCAAAAAGCTACCTCGAATTGATCAAATTCATCTTCATACTCCTCCCAATCCACATTCAGATTCTCTACTTTACTTATGGGAGGACCTTGTCTACAGGCGTCGATCACTTTCTCCACCTTTTCCTCGGCTCCTTCAAAAACAGCTTCCACCCGGCCGTCACTGAGATTGCGAACCCAGCCGTTAATGCCGTGCCGTACAGCCGTTTTTTTTGTAAAATGGCGAAAACCAACGCCCTGAACACGCCCTTCGATAAATACGTGAGCTCTTGTCATATCAGCCATAAGAACTTTTTTCTTTTCAATAATAACTGATTTCCGAAGTGATCCGCATTAGCATAAAGTCATTAATTACGGATTTCGTTTCAAGCATCAAAAGAACCGCTCCCAACCAAATATATACTGTATTAAGTATTTTTCCTTTAATTTTCTATTTTGTGGCTCAATTATTCGGGCTTTATAAATCTTGTATCTATTGATGGAACATCACAGTATACTATTGTGGACCCTTTTCAATGTCTTTGTGCTGATCATGCTGGCCCTGGACCTGGGCGTATTTCATCGTAAAGACCATGTGGTGGGTATTAAGGAGTCGATCATCTGGACGATCGTCTGGATCGCCCTGGCATTGATCTTCAATGTGGGGGTCTATTGGCAAATGGGCACGCAAGTCGCCCTGGATTTTTTAGCCGGCTACCTGATTGAAAAATCACTGAGTGTCGACAATATATTCGTGTTTCTACTTATCTTTCAATACTTCCAGGTAGATCGTCAATATCAGCACAAGGTTTTATTCTGGGGAATCCTGGGCGCCCTCGTCATGCGCCTGGTCTTTATATTTGCCGGCATTGCCCTCATTCATTATTTCAGCTGGATTATATACGTATTTGGAGTCTTTCTCATCTATACCGGTATAAAACTGGCCAGGGAGAAAGACAAGGAAATTCACCCCGAACGCAATCCCGTCATCAACCTGGTTCGCAGATTTATTCCCGTCACCAAACAGTATCACGGATCGAAATTCTTTATAAAAAAAATGGGGAAACGAATGGCCACCCCCCTGTTCGTGGTGCTTATAGTTATTGAAACGACCGATGTCGTCTTTGCGGTTGATTCCATACCGGCTATACTCGGAATAACCCATGATCCGTTCATTGTATACAGCTCAAATGTATTTGCCATCCTGGGATTACGCGCCCTCTATTTTGCAATGGCCGGAATCATGAGGCTTTTTCATTATCTGCATTACGGACTCGCCGCGATCCTGTCATTTGTCGGGGTTAAAATGTGTATCCACGAATTATACCATATTCCGACCGCTTATGCGTTAGGATTTATTGGACTGGTCCTGACCGCATCGGTAGCGGCATCCCTCCTCTGGCCAAAGGAAGAGAAGCCCGGGAAAGAAATTCCATCAGGGGAATCCGCTACCTCTGATTTTGTCGAAAAAGACTGACCGTAAAAAACATGTTGTCCGCTTACTCCGTTAAATGGTTCACCGTTTATTATCTCTGTCTGGGGATACTGGGTCTGTCAGGAGGTCTGTACTGCCTTTTGCGCAGCGGGAAGATTGCAAGGGATTTGATAGAAAAAACGAAATCCGACCATCCTCCGGTTCGTCTCAAGATTTTTCTGAGGTACTTTTTAGTCTTTACGATTCCCACCCTTTTTCTTTCTTTTTTCCCATTTTCGTGGATTGAACTGGCCTTTTCGCTCTGGTGCCTGTTCATCATCTATCTGACAGGATCTCTGTTGCTGCGCTGGAGTACAATCCATCCCCTCCTCGTGGACCTATCCCCCCGACTTCTAAAAAAATATATACGTATCACGGGTGCCATTATGCTGTCACTCGGGGGTGTTATATTTATTTTGTTCTTCCGAATTATCCAATTTATCGGAAATTAAATATGCTTTCCATCCACAAATACGGATCGGGTTTACGAATACCCGAACTTTCTGTGAGTCTGGACGCCAATGGAGCCGAGGGCGATTATATTTTTATATCCCATGCCCACAGCGATCATATTCCCGGCTCCCCCAAGAGTCAACATCTGTACGCCACCTCTCCCACACTCGCCCTTGCCCCCTCCTTGATGATTGAGGTTGAGTTCGACGATATACAAGTCAATAAACGCACTAAGGCTGGCTATACGCTGCGCCTCCCCCGGTTTCGTAGCATAAGATGGGATTTGGGTCCCGAAGATAGTGATACCCTGAAAGATGTTGAAGCACTCTACCAGGAAAAATTAAATAAGAAGCGGAAAAAACAGGATCAAAATCCATCTTTTCTATTTACTCCAAAATCGTAAAACTTCCAAATAGCTGCTATGTCTACTCACCTGGAAATTTCATCCATTGCTCCCCACGATTTTTACCTGGGGCTGAATGTGGATGCCTATTTCGATCACGAACACGACCCGGAGCGCATATTTGAAGAGGGATTTACGCGTCCCCTGCCGTTGCAGGAACGGGACATCCTGGTAACTATTCATTTTAACGGAGATCCCGATCATCCCGTATTCAATATTACAACTCCTGCCGATTTATCCAGTGAAGAACGGCAACAGGCCCAAAACAGGTTGTCGAGAATACTCGGTACGGAAATTGACCTGCGTCCCTTTTACGAGCAGGTTGAGAATGACCCGGTTTTTAATCCCATTACTACTGAACTCTACGGACTCAAGCGCATCAGTCGGGCCAATCTATTTGAGGATACGATCAACCGCATCGTACAGATGCGCCTATCCCATAAACCGACCGCCCGTCGTATGGTTTTCGATCTACGCAAAAAGTACGGAACAGCCCTGTTGCATGAAGGAGAAGCTATACCCGCCTGGCCGCGCCCCGCTCAACTGGCCACGGCCGACCCTATGCAAATTCATGAACTGGGACCCACCCGCAAAAAATCGGAGTATATCGTTGAATTTGCCCGTCGCCTGGTATCCGGTGAGCTTGAACTTGACAAGCTGGAGAAATGTGATCCCGCCGACTTTTATGAAAAGATGACGGACGTAAAAGGAATCGGACCGGTATCCGCCCAGCACTTGATGCTCTTTCGGAATCGAACCGATGCCTATCTCCCAAGTAATAAGGTCAGCGGACGCGAAAAAAGCGTTCGCCGATGGATATGCTACCACTACGGCGAAAATCCCGATACTATCAGCGAAACGGATTTTCAGGACTTGATCCGTCACTGGAGGGGATACGAAGCCGCTGCCGTTGAATTTTTATACGTCGACTGGATTATGCGTAAGAAAAGGGAGTAGGGCTCGCTGCGCTCGCCCGCCGGATGGCGGAGGGCGGAAGGCGGAAGGCTATTCTTGCAGATACCAAAGTGGTGTATATACACAACCGATTTACCGGTCGGAATAGGCTTCCGGCCTCCGGCATCCGGCGGGCGTACTCTATACGCCCTTATCCATAAAAAAAGCCCCGTACCGAAACATCGGCACGAGGCTTTACCTGTGACTACTTATTCAGGCGGTAAACGACATTCGGGACTTTACATCATGCCGCCCATGCCGCCCATTCCGCCGGGCATGCCACCGCCCATTCCGCCGGCAGGTGCACCGTCGTCATCATCGTCATCCTGGCCGGGCTTATCGCTGACCACCGCTTCGGTCGTCAGCATGAGTCCGGCAACGGATGCGGCGTTTTCAAGAGCGGTGCGCGTAACTTTCGTCGGATCGATAACGCCTCCTTCTACGAGGTCGCCGTACTCTTCCGTACGAGCATTGAAGCCGTAAGCTCCTTCTTGCTCGAGTACTTTTTGTACCACGATCGATCCTTCCATGCCGGCATTATTGGCAATTATGCGCAGCGGGGCTTCGAGTGCCCGCCGTACAATTTTGAAGCCGACTTCCTGATCATCGTTTTCGCCCTCAAGGCCGTCGATTGCATCGAGGCATCGAAGCAGTGCTACTCCACCGCCCGGAACGACGCCTTCTTCGACGGCGGCGCGGGTCGCGTGCAGTGCATCTTCGACGCGTGCTTTTTTCTCTTTCATTTCAACTTCAGAAGCAGCGCCGATGTAGAGAACGGCAACGCCGCCACTCAACTTGGCGAGTCGCTCCTGCAGTTTTTCACTGTCATAATCGGAGTCGCTATCCTCGATCTGGGTCTTAATCTGGTTGACACGGGCCTGGATGCTGTCGTTTTCACCCTGTCCGCCAACAATGGTCGTATCATCTTTATTGATGCTTACGCTGTCGGCCTGACCAAGGAAATCGATGGTTGCGTTCTCGAGTTGATAACCGCGCTCTTCCGAAATAACGGTACCTCCGGTAAGAATAGCGATATCTTCAAGCATCTGCTTACGTCGGTCGCCAAATCCGGGCGCCTTGACAGCAGCAACTTTCAGCGAGCCGCGCAACTTGTTAACAACCAATGTTGCGAGCGCTTCGCCTTCGATATCCTCGGCAATAATCAACAGCGGCTTGCCGGTCTGTATAACATTCTCAAGAACCGGAAGCAGATCCTTCATGTTGGAGATCTTGTCGTCGAAGAGCAGAATATAAGGCTCTTCCAGATCGGCCGTCATATTTTCGGAATCCGTCACAAAATAAGGCGACAGATAACCGCGGTCGAACTGCATACCCTCCACGGTTTCGAGATGGGTTTCGGTACCCTTGGCCTCTTCAACCGTAATAACGCCGTCTTTGCCGACTTTCTCCATGGCATCGGCAATCAGGTTACCGATATTCTCGTCATTGTTAGCCGATATCGTACCGATCTGTGCAATCTCACTGCGGTCGTCTATGTCATTGCTCAACTCTTCAAGTTTTGCAACAACCGCTTTAACCGCCGTTTCGATGCCCCGCTTCAGGTCCATCGGATTGGCACCGGCCGTAACGTTTTTAAGTCCCTGTTCCAGGATAGCCTGTGCAAGAACTGTTGCCGTTGATGTTCCGTCACCGGCATTATCGCTTGTTTTGGAAGCCACTTCTCGTACCATCTGGGCTCCCATGTTTTCAACCTTGCCGGAAAGTTCAATTTCCTTGGCAACAGTCACACCATCTTTCGTTACGGTGGGCGCACCGTAAGACTTTTCAATTACCACATTTCGTCCACGCGGACCGAGGGTCACTTTCACCGCATTGGCCAGTTTGTCCACGCCGCGTTTCAACGCGTCGCGCGCTTCCGTATCATAATGAATTAGCTTAGCAGCCATAATAGTTTTCAGATTTTAAGTTAATAGTTGTATGATTTACTCAATGATTCCAAGGATGTCGCTCTCACGCATGATCATATACTCTTCACCGTCCAGCGTGATTTCCGTGCCGGCATATTTACCGTACAGCACTTTATCGCCTTCGGAGACGGACATGTCAATCTTGTTACCGTCTTCAACCTTTCCGGGTCCAACAGCAACAACCTTGCCCTGCTGCGGTTTTTCCTTCGCCGTATCCGGAATGATGATACCGGAACTGGTTTGCTCTTCTGCTTCTTCAGGCTGAACCAGAACGCGATCACTTAATGGTTTTATATTAGCCATGAGTTTTGCTCCTTTCGTTTATTGGTTAATTATTGGTTAAAGATTATGTAATAACACTCGACAAAAAATTTGTCTGAATTTCTTTTCTACGCACGATGGTGTCATATATACCACCATCATTCCTATACAACTTTCAGGGGTACAATATCGTGCAATTTTCATACCAAAAGAGCAGATTGAATCGATTTTTCCGCAAATCGATTCAAATACACCCTCCCTACATCGTTTCAAGGGGGGACGTACCCCTCTCTTTTGATAATCGTCGATATCCGTAATGACTTTATAGCCGTTTTTTCAGGTCAAAATGCCATTCCTTTCCAGCTGTACTGTCAACATTTCATACTCATCGGGTGGAATTTCCTCGGGCCGGCGATGGACGTCAAAATCCGCTGGTTTGAAGGACCCCATAAGCGGCTCCAACGCATTTTTAATCTTTTTTCTCCGCTGGTTGAAAGCGGTCCGCACCACCGATTTCAAATGTTGATCGGTGCAAGAGAGCGGCGACCGATCAAATGTCAGACGGGCGACCAGACTATCGACCCGGGGCGGGGGAGAAAAAACTTCGGGCGGGACATCCAGTAACTTCTCGACCCTACTCATGAGTTGTACCTGGACGCTCAATATACCGTAGGTTTTTGTATGAGTTGATGCCACGAGCCGTTCCCCAACCTCTTTTTGTATCATTAGCATAGCGCCATCGAGATGGGCCCTTGCAGATAAGATACTGAATAATATCGGTGAGGTTAAATTATAGGGAATATTTCCTATCACATGGACCGATTGCTGTCCCTCTGCAAGTTCTTTCCAATTCACCTTTTTTATATCCATTTGATGAATAGTCGCCTCCGGTACCTGCTCGCGCAGATACTCAACGGACCGTTCATCAATTTCAATTGCATGCAAGTCCTTATATTTTTTTGAGAGCACTCGGGTTAATGCACCGGTACCCGGACCAATCTCGATAACGCGGTCAACAGGCTGCGCTTCAAATATGTTAACGATTTTGTGAATCATATTCGTATCGTGCAAAAAATGCTGGCCAAGACTTTTTTTGGGCTTAAATGGCATAGTTGAAGCTTGTTATAATCTGGCAGATGGCTTTTGACTAACGCTAGGGTTTATCTTAATTTAAATTCAATATAATTCTAATTTCAGTATTGATATGCCTCGAGATATAAATCCGCTTGACACTGAAAAGCTGGGACTTCAAACCCTGGAAAAAAGGTTGATGAAGAGTGACTCCAGCATGTCACTCAAGATAGGCCTTCCCAGGGAAATTTCCAGCGACGAAAAACGTATTTCTCTGACGCCGGGGGGCGTATCTGTTCTGACGGCTAACGGACATGAGGTATATATCGAAAAAGATGCCGGTGCCGAGGCCAACATTGAAGACCAGGAATATGCCGAGGCCGGCGCCGAAATCATTCACGGGTCGCAGGAATTATATAAAAAATCGGAATTTATTCTTAAAGTCGCCCCTCCGTCGACCGATGAATATGAATTACTACAGCCCAATCAACTTCTCCTTTCCGCGCTACATTTGGGAAATACCACGGAGGAATATTTAAAGCTGCTGATAGACAAAGGAGTTACAGCCGTCGGATATGAATTTATACAGGGAGCTGACGGGGAGTATCCCTTGGTTCGCATGATGCATGAAATCACCGGCTCCATGGCCGTTCAGATTGCCGCTCACTACCTCGAAAATTACAGTGGAGAACAAGGGATTATGCTCGGGGGGGTATCCGGAATCCCGCCGGCTACCGTTGTTATCCTGGGAGCAGGCATAACCGGTGAATATGCTGCACGGACAGCCTTGGGTTACGGTGCACAAGTATTTGTACTTGACAATGATCTTGCCCAGTTGAGGAGACTGGAAAATGCCCTGGACCGTCGTATAATTACAGCCACGGCCAACCACCAATATTTGTTTTCCGCTCTTCAATATGCCGATGTAGTTATCGGAGCTGCCATGACCGAAGGCGAACGGGCACCATGCTGGGTAACTGATCCGATGGTAAGCCAAATGAAGGAAGGGAGTGTGATTGTGGATACGGTTATCGACCAGGGAGGCTGTATCGCTACAAGCAAAGCCACTACTCTGTCAGACCCTATTTATACAAAATTTGATGTTATCCATTACTGCGTACCCAACATACCTTCCAAAGTTGCACGAACGGCCACGTTTGCTTTAAACAATGTAATTGTTCCCTATATATTAGCCATCGGTGATGCCGGTGGAATTCGGGAATGCCTCTGGGAAAACGAGGGACTTCGTAACGGAACTTATATTTACAAGCATCATTTAACCAAAAAGACCTTGTCCAATCTATTTGATATGCCTTACCGGGAAATCGAAATGCTGATCGCCAGCCACATATAATTGATCCCAGACTTTCGATTGATCGGACTCTAAAAATACCAATCCATGAACTCGTCCGAATTAACCAGGCAAAATTTTAGAAAGATATGCTTGATTAACAGCGCACTTTTTATCCCACTGCTGTTTTTGCTAAGCTGGCCCTATTATTATGCCGGTTCCCTCTTTAATCTTCCAGTCATATTGCTACAATCCGGTGCAGTACTTTTCGGTCTTCCATTCACTTTTACCATTCTTCACGGTATTGTCACCGTTTCTATCGGCAGTATTCAGCGCACTTATTTTTATAAATGGCTCGGCGATCACCCTTACAGTTATGGATTCCTTTTCCATCCTCTTTTTGTCAGCACTCGCTTTCGCCTCATACTTATCCTGACAAGTATACTGCTCTTTATTATCGGTTTGACCCTAGCTACTACATAGTCTTGCGGGTAAATGCATTTCTAAATGTATCGCCGCACATTAGGCGCTATGAGTTACTCCCTTTTTAATTTCCTCGACTACGTCTGGATCCAGCAAGGTTGAAGTATCTCCCATATCGTCGGTTTCTCCCCGAGCGATTTTGCGCAGGATACGTCGCATTATTTTTCCCGAACGGGTTTTCGGCAATCCCGGTACAACTTGTACTTTATCAGGTTTGGCAATAGGACCAATTATGCGGGTAACCAGGTTATCTATTTCATTTTTGAAGGTTTCCATATCCTGCACCTCTTCTTCACAAATCGTGAAAGCATAAATCCCTTCCCCTTTCACATCATGCGGGTATCCGATAACCGCGGTTTCCACTACGTTGTTATGCTCGTCGATGGCATTCTCAATTTCGGCCGTTCCAAGGCGATGGCCGGATACATTCAGGACGTCGTCAACACGACCGATAATACGGTAAAAGCCGTATTCATCCCTTTTACAACCGTCACCCGTAAAATAATAACCCTTGAAAGTATTCATGTATTCCTCCAGGTACCGATCATGATTTCCCCATACGGTACGCGCAATTCCGGGCCAGGGTTGCTTAATACACAGATTTCCCTGTACCGCATTCTCCTCCAGCTCGTTGCCTTCGTCATCCAGCAAGGCCGGTTGAACACCGGGCAGCGGAAGCGTTGCATATCCCGGTTTCGTCGGCGTTATTCCCGCCAGCGGTGATATCATGATTCCGCCGGTTTCCGTCTGCCACCAGGTATCCACGATGGGACAACGCCCATTTCCGATATGTTCGTGGTACCAGTGCCATGCCTCTTCATTAATGGGTTCTCCCACGGTACCCAGGACTTTCAAAGAGCTCAAGTCATACTTTTTGACATAGTCCAGGTCCTCCTTCATCAAGGCGCGAATTGCGGTGGGGGCGGTATAAAAGTGAGTCACCTCATATTTTTCCACAACCTCCCACAAGCGCCCGGGATCCGGGTACATCGGAGTACCTTCAAAGATAATGCCCGTCGCCCCGTTTAACAGGGGACCATAGATAATATAGGAATGCCCCGTTATCCATCCGGCATCCGCCGTACACCAATACACATCGTTCTCCGACACCTGGAAGACATTTCGGAACGTATAGCTGGTATAGACCATATATCCCCCGCACGTATGCATCAGACCCTTCGGTTTTCCGGTGGAACCGGAGGTATAGAGGATAAAGAGCGGATCTTCCGCATCCATTGTCTGGGCCGTATGGTCTTTGGATGCATTCCGGATGAGATTATGCCACCATTCATCCCGGCCTTCCACGAAGTTGATATCGCGGTTGGTCCGTTGACAAACGATCACCGTTTCTACGGTCGAGCTGTTTTCAAGCGCCTCGTCCGAAATATCCTTTAGCGGTACATGTTTTTCCCCTCGACGCAGTCCGTCGTTTGTTATAAGCAGTTTGGCTTCACAATCCTGGATACGCTCCGACAATGCCTGGGCCGAAAAGCCCGCAAATACGATTGAATGAACCGCTCCCACTCTTGCACATGCCAGGGCCGCTATAACCAGTTCCGGTGTCATGGCCATGTAAATGCAAACGCGATCCCCTTTTTCGATTCCTTTACTTTCCAGGACATTGGCAAAACGACACACGTCCTCATGCAATTGACGGTACGTTATATAGCGCCGAAAGGAATCCGGGTGATTCGGTTCAAAAATAAACGCCGCCTTGTCCCCGATGGTATTCAAATGGCGATCCAGTGCATTTTCCGTAATATTTAGCTTCCCCCCTTCAAACCATTTAATATCTCCGTCTTCAAAACTGCCAGAAAAAGTCTCATCCCACCGCTTTCTCCAATAATAGGTACCCGCCTCATGTTCCCAGAAAGATTCCGGGTTAGAAGCGCTTTCTTTGAATTGTTCCAGATACTCATCATATGAATCTATATTCAGCCACATAGTAGAAAGGTCTTTTATGATTATTAATTAACAGCCGGAATCTTATGCTTCGCTACTACTTACTCTTAAATGCTTATCCATAAAAGGGTTGTTTATACAAGACGCCGGAGAAGCCCCATACAGAATCCACCCATTCAGGCCTATTATGCAATTCATCCCTGTTAAGCATTTACTTTTCTTATGTTGTACTTTTTAATACTATTTGTCAAGTCATAAACTGCTAGAGGTCAAATTTTTTTCTATTTTTCCAGCATCTGATGTTAAACGGATTTGTTTTACTTTTAAACCAGGTGCATTGATTAAGCAATTAGGTTTTGCAATTTTAGGTCTGATTCCAAAAGGCATCATAACCTGATTCCCTATTATCGGTCTATCATGGACGAGCTACTGTACGAAGAATTCTTACTGATTCAACTTCTGCTCGGTTGTTCCTTTTTCGGTTTGACCACAAGTATCTGGGGAATATTGAAGCAGCATGCTAACTTGGTAAGGTTGGGTTTACTTTCCATGCTTGCGGCCAGCTTATCCGGTATACCAATGTATTATCAGGGGGCCGAAATCCTCTCTCTTATGAAACAGTTTAATTACCGGGAAGCATCTATCGAAACGTATAAAGCGGATTATTATACAACGCTGATTATTTCCCTGTTTCTGGGAGTCACCTCGATTATGAGTCTTATTATGCAACGAGCCCTGAAACGGATACCACGGTTATTCCTTTATCCTGTTTTATTTTATGCTCTCCTGGTGGTCGTTTATCTGGGATGGCGTTCCTATTTTTCTTTCTAACCCGGATTTCACTTCGTGGGAATCGCTGACGCTCGGAGCACTTCGTGAATAACGCTTCGTTCTGTACTAACCAAGAAATGCGGACTGGGAGTCTGTCGATTTTTCAAAATATTGTTTGAGAAATGGCGGGATTCTGAAAGTCTGACGAACTCTCACAACCAGAATTTATGCAGCGAACCATCATGAATTTGAGCGACGTTGATAACAATCATTCAGACGCGCAAGGATTCTCGATTTTTTGGTTCGTACATTAGCTTTACTGATGTCAAATTCCTGGCTGGCTTGCCACGTGGTTACCTGGGGTTTCTCAAGAAAGTAGGAAATAAAATTCCTGGCCTTTTCATCCAGTTCCTTCAGACATTGTTTCAATATATGTTTACGCTCCTCATCAAGTATCTGTTTATACTGATCTGCCGGGTGAACCAGGTATTCCACTTCTTCCTCGTCTGTATAGTTCATTGAACGGACATATTTGTCGTAATGCAGGTACTGATGCCGACACGACTTGAGTAAATAGCTGAAAATATATTTAGGCTGTCTGATCTTGTTGTTGTGAATTTGACGCAGAACCTCTTCAAAAGCTTGATGAACACACTCCTCGGCTACATAGCTATCAGCGTTCATTACCACTTTAAGATAATCCTTTAACCGCGGTAATAGTTCGGCCACCAATTGATTTGTGCGTTCTTCGTTCTCCTCTTGGATCGCAGTTACCAATTCGGAGTAATCTACTTTTCTATTGCTCAAAATAACGCAAGTTTAGACATTATCGGTGCCATGAGGCATCCCGTTTGATACAATTCCAGCAGCCCCTTTAAGTCAATTTAATTAAATTGACTTTCCTTTTTACCTTACCTCGTAATAAAGGAAGAATAATGCTCGAAATTTTTAATACAGCCGGTTTCCTTTTCTCAAAGAAATAATTCACAAAGCTTAAAGCAATTTGTGAGACTGGTAAGTAATGACTTTTTAGTAAATAAATGCAAAAAAAGATTTTTTTGTAACACTTACCACTTTCACTACTCTTGTAAGTTAGAAACACTATTTTAAAAGTGAGCAATGGAATTAATTTACGCCATGTAATCGCTTAGCTACAGGGGTATTCGTTAAATGCACCATGAAAAAAACTTATCTCATAGGAGTAACCATATACCGTTACATATATTAAAATAATTTTTATTTGATAAACTAATATCTAATTTTATATTGTTGTTAGGATCAAAAGGTAATCTGCATTTACAATTTATCTTTTGAACATGTAATAGTTCTTTGATTTTAGTTGAACGGGGCACAAAATTGTGCTCGAACTTTTGATTGAAAGTATATTCTCAATATCAAAAGTTATTTAATTAGTAGATATTCCTATATAATATTAGCATATATTGGAATATTCAGATAAGGGAGTATTATGTATAATATATTATCATATAGTTACTCATTTATCTATAATAAAGTTTGTATCAGAATTTCATTCTTTTATTCACTTAACAATCAATCAACCCAATAAAACACAGGGGAAATTATGCAACTCATCGACATGATAACTTCAAAAATAGGTAAAACTTTCACAGTAATCGCAATGGTCGCTATGCTTGGAGGATGTGCCGGCATAACGGATGCGGGCCTCGAACAGGATAATGCAACCGACCAGGCTGAAGAAGTACGAGTAGATGCAAATGAAGACCAGACGGACGTGGAGCCTTTCAGCAACGATGATGAACCGGGCGTTATCTATGACGAACCCGTCCTTGACCCTTGATTTAGCAACTAATAAATAAGTCAGATCATCGGCAAAATTTTTATTACATTATACCTGTAGTAACTATGGACTCAGCTATCAATTCAATAAGACATGATTTCTTACTTAGTAACTGTCCTGTTGTTTGCTACAGGTATAATTTCTGATTCAGCCGATACAGCTACACTTAGTTCATCCAAGGATCAAGCTGATCATTATCTGTCACATATAGCAGAAGAGCGGCAGGCTCCCCTACATTACTGGGCTTTAAACCAGTTGGCTAAGGATAAACAAACGCTTGATGCCTACATTAAGCGCAATATTCAGAGGTATAATCTGCCAACGGGATATGCCGTAAGCTTCACTGATCCCGACAATATCGGGGAACTGCCAGATAACTTGTCCATTTATCAAAAACGCATCGCGGGGGCGGCTTTACGTACCGGCTCCCCCCTGCTGATGCTTACTTTGCTCTCCTCAATGGAGGACCCTTCTATTCGAGAGGAGATGTTTCACCTATATCAAGAAAAGCCGGTATCGTCATACGACTCACCTTTCTTTTCAAAAGAACTGCTTTCCCGCACCGCAAAAGGGGAACAAATAAATACGGACGTTTTACCTATCTCCTCCATTTCTTTTGCTCACTATATTTTCACATTATATAATGGAAATTTGCTACCCGACCAATATAGAGAAAAGGCCCTGGAAGAATGGGAGAATATCATCGAGCATTATAGTTCGGAAAAAGATAGTTCTCTTTCGGCTACTATTAAAAAAGCTGCCATTTTACATTTTGCTTTTGATTTAAGAAAACCGACTATTATTGTAAAACTTTACGACGCTTTGCTGCAGGAAAATAATTTTCCCAATAGCAATTTAAAACAACTACTGTATAAAATTCAGGATTTGGGGACTTATCGGTTGGGTTACTTTGAAAAGGCACTGACCCTCCACGAACAGAAAAGCATACCATTAGCTCAGTATTTAGAGGATCGGGAATCAGAATTGTTCTTCCTTAAACACAAGGGAATATTTCTATATGAACTCGGCAATCTCAAAAAATCTCAGGAAACATATCTCCAAGT
>CAYQXO010000019.1:0-1238 GCA_964421495.1 uncultured Balneolaceae bacterium
CGTCGCCCGGACTCCAGCCCAACAGCGCAAGAAAGTTCACCAGCGCTTCGGGTTCAAAATCCAGGTCCCGGTAATCGGCCGTATTGATTGGAATGCCTTCCTTCTCGGCCTTGCGCTTGGAAAGCTTGCCGCCGCTGGGCGACATAATCAGGGGCAGATGGGCCATGGTCGGCGGCTCCCATCCCAGGTATTTGTACAGCAGCATGTGCTTGGGCGTCGAGCTGAGCCACTCTTCCCCCCGAATAACGTGGGATATTTCCATCAGGTGATCGTCCACCACGTTGGCCAGGTGGTAGGTGGGCATGCCGTCGGACTTGAGCAGCACCTGGTCGTCGAGTCCCTTGGATTCGAACGACACATAGCCGCGCACCTCGTCCTCAAATCGGATCGTCTCGCGGCGGGGGACTTTCAGGCGGACGACATACGGATCTCCGTTCTCCAATTTCTTCTCGACCTCGTCCTGCGGCAGCGTCAGGCTGTTTTTCATCGACTGACGGGTCACCGAATCGTATTTGGGCGACGGATTTCCCGACTTCTTGAGCCGCTCCCGCATTTCGTCGATCTCCTCGCTGGTATCGAACGCATAGTAGGCATGATCCTGCTCAATCAGCTGGTCCACGTACTTTTTATATAAATTTTTGCGCTCGCTCTGGTAATAAGGTCCCACGTCACCTTCCCGGCCAGGCCCCTCATCAATATCAAGTCCCGCCCAGTGCAGGGCGTCGATGATATCCTCCACGGCGCCCTCTTTATAGCGGGACCGATCGGTATCCTCGATTCGAAGAATAAAAGAACCGTCGTGATGACGGGCATACAGATAATTATACAAGGCCGTTCGAAGTCCGCCGATATGCAGTTTACCGGTCGGCGAAGGTGCAAAACGTACGCGAACCATAAGCAGGGTTGAATTCTGTTTAATTTCGGTTTTGAGTGACCAAAATATAAGGGTTTAACGGCATGGTGCCAATTTAAGATATGATCCATGTATGCAGCCTGCTCGGCTGCAAGATTTCTTCGGGTAGCCGGGGCAGACGGCCGTTCCTTCGATTGAAAATTTTTTCTAACGGCTTTGCTTTTTTCCCTTCAGGTGCCAGTAAATTCATGGTTCCCCGACGTTTACCTGAAGCTGTTCGAAAAATTTTTAGTTCTCAGAACGGCCGTCTGCCCCGGCTACCCGAAGAAATCTATTACTTTTATAACGTTTCCTGCTTTCATAAATATAGGCTTACCAATTACAA
>CAYQXO010000019.1:1248-30318 GCA_964421495.1 uncultured Balneolaceae bacterium
AGCTCTACGTATTGACTTCAGAGTTAACATGCACCCAAAAGGGCTTTCATGACTCTTGCACTATTACTTCCCGGATTTGCTCCCAACCTTTATGATTTGGCGGCCCTGCTGCGGGCCGATCGGGTGATTCTGCAGGATGTGGAGCGTTGGTCGCGCAAGAGCCGGGTTCACCGGGGCAAAATTCGGACGGCACAGGGCACGCAGTGGATCAACATTCCAGTGCGTACGGCTGATAAAAAGAAGGCGATACGGGAAGTGCGCATAGACCAAGAGCGGGACTGGATTGACCCTCTCCTGCGAGCGCTCCGCTTCAATTTTCGCAACAGTATTTACTACGACTTCTACGAGCCGGAAATCCGGGCCGATTTCCAGTCGGGCCGGGACTATACCTACCTGCTGCCGTTCATTGAATATATTCGCAAACGGTTGTTTCGATTTATGGAAATTGAAATCGAGGAAGAATACGCGAGCGAAATTGAAGAATATACCTCCGATCCCGACGCGCTGGCCCGCCGGATTGGAGCCGACACCCTATACCAGGAACATGACGGGCGACATTATCAACGGCAGGCCGAGGAATTTACCGCCCCGGACGTCAAACATCCCCGATATCATCAACATTTTGAGGGATTCGAGCCCGGCTGCTGCATCCTTGATATGCTTTTTCAGTTCGGGCCCGAGTGTTTTCGGATACTGGACCAACTCGCGCCTTCCCGGAAGACCGATCACGTATGAGAAGTACCAGGCCAGGGGAAACAGTCGATAACTATCGCAGTGGCTAATTATTCAAATTTATAGCTGATTCCCAGTTGCAGGGTAAATGTCTTAAGACCATATGATATATTACCAATATCTTGTGTCCCCCTCTGCGCCCTAGCTTGTAAATTGAGGATATATTGATCCTTAATAGGAAACCGTAAACTAAAACCTCCCACAACACAACAGATCCTACTCTTCGTCAAATATTTCCTCGATACGCTTCCGGGCGTCCTCCAGGTGTATAAGGGTCAAACGGTCTCCGGTTCGCTGAATGGCTCGCTGGAGCGACCGGTCAAGCTGCTGCAGCTGGTCGCGGGCCAACGCCCGTATATCAGATTGACTCACATTGACGCTGGACCGGTTGAAGTAGCTGGGTACACTTGATTGGTCCTCTTCCATCAGGTACTCCATGCGATCCAGGTATCCGCGCTGCAGGTTTCGACGATAGGTATTAATCGGCTCACCTTCTTCCAGTTCCGACCAGATACCCTCGCGCAGCTGATCCAGCATCTTCATGGGCGTATACACCTGGTCGCTGCCATGCATCGATTGCTGCTCGATCAGGCGACCGAGCCGGCCGAAATTCAATACGCTGTTGACGGCTCCAACCTGTCGGCGTCGAATGCGTTCTACGATTCCGTCGGATTCTATTCGCCGCAATATCTCCTCTTCGATCAGCCACTCCGGCGTCTGAAAGATCTGCTCGTTTAAAAATGCCATCGCCTCTTCCTGGCGCTCCTTCGACACCATATCATAGACGGTGCCTTCCTGGTCGTACGTTTTATTCAGCTCGTAAACGCCGCCGATATTGGTTATTACATGACCGATATATCGATTCCACTGCCCCACAACCTCTCCGTATAACTCCTCCAATTCCTCATAGTCGGCATGCTCGCGCTCGGTCCATTGGTAAAGGTTGGGCACAATGCGTTTTAGATTTCTGATACCCAGCCGACTCGCCTCCATGGAATTGGCGCCCAGGTCTTCGGTCTGTGAACTGGGATCCACACTGCTTCGATTACCGAAATGATAAATGGGATTGTCATAATTTTCCCGGATCCACTCATCCAGGGTCTCTTTCTCCGCTTCCGCATCCTCGGCGCCGGGTATGGGACGATATCCCCACTTGACCGAATATATGTCGTACGGTCCAACCTGCGGCATGAGTCCCACGTCCCCATCCCCGGGCTGCGCCACGTAATTAAAGCGGGCATAATCCATGATCGAGGGTGCCGTACCCATCTCTTTGGTGAAGGAGGGCGACCGAAGCGAATCAACCGGGTACGCCGAACTGGCCTTCATATTGTGCGGCAGTCCGATCGTATGTCCCACCTCGTGAGCGGCCACGAAACGTATCAGGCGACCCATAACCTCCGTATCGAACGTAACCCCGCGGGCATCCGGATTGATGGCGGCCGTCTGGATAAAATACCAGTTGCGCAGCAGGTTCATCACGTTATGATACCATCCGATATCAGACTCCAGGATCTCGCCGCTCCGCGGATCGCTGACGTGCGGTCCGTACGCGTTTTGCGTTGTAGAGGGAAACCATCGAATGACCGAGTAGCGGACATCCTCCGGGCTCCACTCCGGGTTCTCTTCCTCGGTCGGCGGATCCTTGGCGATGATCGCATTCTTGAAGCCGGCTTCCCGAAACGCCTTTTGCCAGTCTTCAATTCCCTTTTTCAGGTAGGGACGCCATTTTTTCGGCGTGGCGGGATCGATATAATAGACAATGGGATCCTTCGGCTCGACCAACTCGCCGTTTTTAAAAGCTTCCATATCTTTCGGTTCCAGGCGCCACCGCGTGATATATCGATATCTTTTGACTTTCTGTTCGCTCTTGCCGTAATCGTTTTGCCGGATCGTGAAATACCCGACCCGCGCATCCGCAATACGTCGCTGCATGGGCTCGGCCGGCAGCAACACCATGCTGTGATTAATCTCGACCGAAATTGAATTCGTGGAGGCATTCGACGGCGGATTTTTGGCCCGGTAGGTCTTCACTACTCTTGTTTCCGTATTTTGGGGATAGCTGTGAATGTGCTCTATAAACGTCCGGTCGTCGTCAACATTCACCACCCCGTATCGCTCGCGATGATAGTCCCGAAGTCCGAGGGCGGGAACGTCCTTCGTAAAAAACTCTTTCACATCGATTACCGTTGACGTCGAATCCTTATTGATCGACTTAATATCAAAGCTGTAGATAATCGGCTCAAAATTGGCGTCCTCCACCGCCCGGTGAATCGGCAGGGAATCGTTCGCCACATTAACAAAGGAAACTTTGCGCAGAAGGATCTTATTATCCCTGCGTTCCCACCGAACCACCAGCGTATTCAGTTTTTGTCCCCCGTACCCCATATTGGTAACCGTTTTCGATATACGGCTGACCATCAGCATTTCCCGGCCCAGCAACGAATCCGGAATTTCATAGTAAAAGTCCTTATCAACTTTGTGAGCAGTTACCAGTCCACTGTCGGTCTCGGCTTTCTCGGTAATAATCTCGTCATAGTCCTTCAGGTCGTCTTTGCTCTCCTGCTTCTTTTTTGCCTCTTTTTTTGCAGCGGAATCCGACTGGGTGATTTTTTTGTAAAGTGAACATCCCGTCACGGAAAAGCCCGTAAACAGTATGAGCAATAAATAGGTCAAAATACGTCTTCTGACAAGGTAATTCATGGATCTCTCTTTCTTTTTAAAGGTTTTGCAATTCATTCAGATGAAATTTTGCTTGAAAACGACAGCCTCCCCTTCAGCCAAAATATATTCAACACGACTTTGTTTTATCTTACCAGATTCACTGGGGATATCTACAGAATTATACGACATGCCGCTTCAGACTGCAAAATACAAATATAGATCAGGCGCCCCCGTTTTCCGGACATACGAGAAAGGAAGTTTTAACTTTGATTTTAATTTTTCAAGTTTCTTTTCAATAAAAAGTAATCCCGGGAGTCTGTCGGATTTTCCGGATCGTAACGAAAGAAAGTTCCGGTTTGAGGTAGGTTTTGGCCGATTTTGACGTAAAATAGTGGGTCTATTTAAGGAAAAATCGGCCGAAAGATACCCAAATCCGGCTTTTTTGCAGTAGATTCGCGAAAGTCCGACAGACTCCCAGCGGTTTCTATATTAGATTTGCATACCATAGCCATTTCTTTACTATATTAAGCACGGTCTGGTAAGAGAACGTTAAAAACGCTCCACGCCGAAAAAATGAACCTGTTCCCATTAATTTAAATATCCAGCAACGTGAAAAATACGCTCTACTTTATCAAGAACATCAACCAGGTGGGCGCGGTAGCTCCAAGCTCCCGTTTCCTGGCTCAAAAAATGGCCAATGTACTTGACGAGGCCGTTGAGCGTAACCCCGAGAAGTCTTTTAACATGCTGGAACTGGGTGCAGGTACGGGTTCCATGTCAAAATACATCCACAACCATATGCGCGAGGGGGATCACCTGGATATGGTTGAGATCGAAAAGCCGTTATACGAGCAACTGCAGGAAAAGTTTAAAGATGCCGGCAATGTATCGGTCTATAACGAGGATTACCTGAACTTCAAGGGTAATGCTCCATATGATATCATCTTCTCCAGCCTTCCCTACGAAGGCATCCCGAATGAAAAGACGGAGGAAATCTGGACTAAAAAGCTGAAGGACAGTAAAGCCGGCGGGCGCATAACCTACTTCAAGTACCTCAACTTTAAAGACTTTCGCTGCGATTTTGAGGAACACGTCGTCGATCAACTTAAAGAACGCCAACACCTGGTATGGCTGAATCTACCGCCGGCCCGGCTGTTTGTGCTCGAAGTTGACGAGGACAAGGTAGACTACTCCCCGGTAACGGCCTGAATATAAGGGAGGATATTTTCGGATTTCGGGTTATAACAACTCCTTCCCTCTTCTTTTTTTGAGAAGAAATTCCAACGATAGGAACCACCGGGGATTTAAAAAAGCCGGTTTTCCCACTCATCCCCTAACGTTCGGCACATCTATCTCTCGCCAAAATTCAGGTCTAGCCTTCCGCGGAGATACCGGTTAGAACGTCACAATTCAATTCCGAAGGATACATAACCGTTTCTGGGCTTAGCCGGTATAATTCCGGGGCCCGGATATCCGGTTGCCCTTCTCGTAAAATACCGGTGATCGGTCAGATTATTAATGCCGGCCTCCAGGCGAAATTGTTTCCACCGGTATTCGGCCGAGACGTCCATTACATAATACGAGGGAATGATTCCCGCCGTGGCACTTGGGGTACTCCGTGCATTGGTGGCATCGGAGTAGTGCTCTCCCACATAGGAAAACTGGTAGGATAGCTTCAGGTTTTCACGCCGGTACGAGGCGCCCGCTTTCCAGTTCAACCTCGGCACGTGTTCCACGGCATTGCCGTCAATACCGCTTACCTCTGCATCCCGGTATTTTCCCTGCATCAGGGCCAGGTTCGAAAAAAGAGAAAATCCTGCCGAAGCGGAACGATTTATAAAATATTTATACAGATCCAGCTCTGCATACGATTCCATTCCAAAAATACGAGCGTCCGCTACATTGGTACGATACCGAAAAGTGTGATCCACCAGCCCGTTGAAACGGGGATTGGGTTCCGTTTTCAGTACCGTGCCGATTCGATCCCGGTAGGATAGATAGAACGTCGAGACATCATAATTGAAATAGGTGCCGGCATGTCCCCTCACTCCCAGGTCGAGATTATACCCCTTTTCATCCTCTATATGCGGATCCACTTGCAGATTTCCGATACTCACCCGAATGTCATTAAAGTTAATGGCCCGATAATTCTGGGCATAGTTGGCATACACTTCCAACTGATCGGTAAATTCGTAGCTCAGACCGGATCCGACGAATACAAAGGAACGTTCCCGGCTGCGTTGTTCCTCAATACGCTCATCCTCCAGGACATTCCCGGCCAGATCTTTCGTTATGCGCCGATAATAACCGTCGGCTTCGGTTCGAATATTTTCGAAGCGCACTCCCGCCGTAATACTGAGATCCGGCGTCAGGTTAAAGACATTCTCTATAAAGGCCGACCGATTCAAGCTCGGCAAATCATAGTCCGATCCCTTCAGGTTACCGGGATTTAAATAGGCGAAATCGGGATCCTTGCCATCCGATCCATGGCCCTGCCGGCGGTGGGTATATCCCCGGTAGTAACGCGTGCCGACCAGCACGTACGACAACAAATCTTTCCATTCATATTTGTGCAAAAACCGGGTTTCGTTTCCCCAGTTCAGGTAATCGTCTTTCAGCAGATCGCGCTCGCCTCCCTGATCCAGCCTGTCAATCCGCTTCAGGTTGCCCACCGCGTTCCGGCCCGCTTTCAATCCAAAGAACCGGGTGTTAAGTTCTGTTCGGCCGGATATCTTATAATTCGCCTTCAGGGCAAACAAATTCCAGTTTACCTGGAACCAGTTTCGTTCCCGGTTGGATTGGCCGGGATTCCGTTCAAACTCCCGATCGGTCAATCCGCCCGGTTGCTGAGCCAGGTAATACATGTATGTATACTCCGGGGTTATGGTCCATTTTGAATTTGGCGAATAGGAAATGGAGCCGTAGGCGGTATGCTGATCCAGTCCCGAGTTGGGACGCCATCCCTCATCCCGTTTATACTGGTAAAAACCGTAATAATTCACGTCTCCCACCGTACCGCCCACACTGTTAAAGGAGGTCAGCAGACCAAACGAACCGACCGATTGGATCGAATTCACTTCCAGGGGCTGCTGCTTCGGACCGTCTTTAAACACGTAATTTACCATACCACCGAATTGCGTCCCGTACTGCAGGGAGGCGGCTCCCCGGATCACCTCTATGCGCCTCAGCGCCCGAATCGGCGGAGAATAATAGCTTTCGGGATATCCCAGTGCGTCAGCCGCAATATCGTACCCATTTTGGCGGGTATTGAAATGCGAATTCCGCTTGGGACTCAACCCACGCGCGCCCAGACTCACCTGGACTCCCGGATCCCCGCTTTGCCAGATATTAAGTCCCGGCACCTGGGCATACACCTGGCGGGCGTTATTCGTCGCCAGATTCGCCGCCTTCTGCGTAGGCAAAATAACTTCATTCTTCTTTGCCTCGCTTATCGTCATCCCTTCTACGCTCCGCATCCGCGTTAGTCCCATTTCCGGCTCCGCAACCCCTCCAACCTCAAGAGCGCCGAGCTCCGCCTTCAAGCCGGACAACGTTACATTCAGGTTCGCATCACGGTTTTGAAGGTTTATGAGTCGGGTGACAATCTCTTTGCCCGGAAAATAAATGGTCACACTATAACGACCCGGACTCAATCCGGAAACCCGGAACTCCCCATTTTTATCCGTAACCGTAGTCCTTGAAAAAGACAGCATGGCAACCTTTTGAGCGGACTCGACGGAATCATGCGCATTCGCTATATAGATTCGAGTCCCCGGCAGGGGGAAGTCCTCCTCGTCGGTCACACTCCCCTGCACCGTAAATGATTGTGCGGCTGCAACAAAAGGCAGCATCACAAACGCCAACAGCCAACAAAAAAATTGAATCTTACATTGCATAGTCAACGCTTGCTAAACCAACTTTGATTATGTGTATTCAGGGGAAGTATCCAGCTTTTATGATGCCAGCCCCGTTCGACCTGTGTCAAATCAACCGTGGGATCAATCAACGGTCGCCCTTTCCGCCCATTGAGGGTTACGCGGGTTTGGGCGGTGATTTTCAAATTATCAATACCGCGCTCTCGGTAAATCTCTTCCAGGTGGTGGGCATACTGCACCATCATATCCGGTTTCATCGCCATCATCTTTTCCTGTCGGGGAGTCAGATACCGCCAATTCGCCGCCTCCCACGAGCGACCCGTTTCAGTTTCCTGCAGGTGGAACACGGCGTGACCCGATTTCTCCATCAACATCACCCGCCAGGAAAAGCGAAATCCCTGCTCGGTCCACATCACGTTACCGGGATACAGTATAAATCGGAGCGGCAAAAGCAATTGCAGTACGAAATGCACAACCAATATGCCGCCCAAAAATTTCGCGGCCCACCCCTGCAGCTTATACGGTTTTCCCGTCGCACCGGAAGAGGCGGCATCCGGGGCGTCTTGTTCCGCCGTCACAGTCAGCCCGCGTATCATTCCCAGGCGCGCCGCAAATTGCCGCAGCCGGTCGAGGCACTGTTGATGAAATGAAGGCGGGAAGAAAATGAGGGTGCAGAGGATCATGATAAAGGGGAACATGCCGATCTGAAAGAGGGCGTGGGTAAACAGGTGGAATCCTATCACCGCGATATAGGCGGGGAGGCGGGTGACACGGTAAAGCAGCAAAAGCGGGATAGTCAGATCAAAAAGAGCTCCCGCCCAGCTGAACAGATAGGCCGTCTGGGGTTCGTCCAGCAGCGGACCGACCACCGGCCAGTGCGTATGAGCCGCCAGCCAGATTTTCATCGGCATGGCATGAAGGAGCCAATCCGGATTGAGTTTAGCAGCCCCGGCGTAAAAATAGACGAGTCCAAGCTGCAGCTTGAAGATATTTACCGTCCACGCGGGAACGCGACTGCGCCGCAGGTCGGGGCGTCGGGCTACATCCAGGGAAAAATACCGGTTTGCCGGCACCAGGATTAAAAGAAAAGCGACAATACTTACAAAATAGTAGTGATTGAGATAATGCGTTTTATCGAGCAGCTCCACGTAGGTAAAGCTCAAAAAGAACACCGCGGCTGCCAGTCGATAGCGCCACCCCAGGATAATACACAGGGCAGCCAGAGCCATGAGGGCGAATACTCCGTACATCCCGGCCGCCCCCAGGGGCTGGACCCAGTCGAATCCGTAATAGGTAAAAAAGAAATCGGGTTGAAGATATAACTCCTGCACCCAGCCGTTAAGAACAAACCGGAGGATACTCACCAGCATTATAAAACCGAATACGATCCGAAAAACAGCCAGTGGAGCAATCGACGTGGGCGCCGTTATGTGTCGCTTAACTGCCCTCACACTATTCTTTTTTTAATCGCCATCATTATCCTGATACGTTATCGTAACGCCGAGGACCGACGTCATATCGGCCTTGAACAAACCAACCAACTCCTGCACTTCCTGGAAAGTCGACTGAACGGCCTCGTTGTCGTTCTGGATCTGCTGTGAAAGGGGATCATTCAGTGCGGAAACTTCATCGATTGCGCTATCCAATTCCGTTTGAATTTCGTTTGCCAGCTCTCCCGCTCCGAGGGCCTTGATGTTTTGATGCAGTCCGAGGCCATCCTCAACCTCCAGTCCCCGTCCGACATAAAAACGTTTCACGGTTTTCATATTTTCGAGAGCCAGCTCGCTCGAGTAGCCGGCATAATACGCTTCGGTTGACCGGGGACGCGGAACTCCCGCACTGCGAACGCCCGACGGAATACCGATTTTGCCGTCCCGGATAAATCGCTCATAATGCAGCACAAAGGCGTTAATCATCATCCCCATCGAGCTTCCCGCATCGGTGCCGGCATTTTCCTCGCTTAAAAACGTGCCGATATAATCGCCCTGCCCCGCTTGCCAGGAACTCGTCACCTGGTCAGTCAACTGTTTTACAAAAACAACGTTATCAACCATATACTGCATCCGGTCGGAAGCATCCGGCTCCTCCCGGTAAGCGGCAGCGATTTCCTGTCGATCCGCCCCGACGCCGTGAAGCAGATACCCCAGGGCCGGAAATCCGGCAGCCGCCTGATTCGAAACCGATCCCAGCGTGTAGTCACCCGACTCGATGTTATCCTCTATCCGGGCGGTATCGGTCGGATAGGTATTCAGTGATGTGCGCAGCACGCGCATTTCAGCCGGACCAAATTGAAACAGGTTTACCCTTTGCCACGCCAGGCGTGCATCTTTTAACTCGCTTTGCAAACTCTCAAGGCGGTCGGTCGTCGGTTCGGCCGCAAAACTGTCGGCCGCCGTGCTCAGTTGATCCACCGAATCCTGAAAAGCGGTATAAGCGGGAATAATGATGTTTTGCCCATAATTTTCCAGCATTTGAGCCCGGTCAAAATCGACACCCCCGTTATCTCCTGAATCCCCCACATCGCAGGAGGACCACCATACCAGACCCAGAATTATCAGAAACAGGGAAGCGAATCGATGAAACATAGCCATCATGGTTCAGTTTGTTTAAATTCCGTACAGCGGCACCGCCGGAAAAAGCGACGCCGCTGCGGAATGAAATATTGAATTTACAGCTGATTCTTGATGCTCTCCAGCTCCGGATAGGTATCAACAATCAGGGATTTGGCGGTGTTAAGACCGCTCTGGTTAACATTCCAGAAACTACCATTCTCCCCGAAGTGGGTATTTTTAATCTGATTGATCTCGTCCAGCGTCAATTCACGCTGCGGACTGTATTTAATCGCGTTGACAAACGCCCAGGCTTCGGACAAAGCATGAAAGGCTTCTCCCCGGTTGCCGCTGCCCAGGTGACTGAGTGTGCTATTGATGTAATGTACCGCCGTTGCCGCGGTCACCAGTTCGAGCTGTTCATACAGGATCTGCACCTGCTCGTCCAATTCCTCTTGGTTGTCATTTACAATCGCCGTACGTCCCCTGATATAAGCATCCATTATCGCCTCGTTCGTACCCAAATCGCCGTCGCCGTTCACATTATCCACAACATCCGAATAATGCGCCCAGAAACGGGGCTCGTCAGCGCGCGACTCGGGCCAGGGCGAGGTGAAGTCAACCGGAGCTCCAAAATATCCGAAAGCCTCGTCAAAATGATGCTCCTTCGCCGTGTAATTCTCTCCTTCGACCAACTCTTCGTTTTCAACATTGGGTCCGATTCGCTCGTCGGTCAGGTACACATTGAAAATCTGATGATAAAAAATGGCCCCCATCATACCTTTTTCCAGCAGCTGACCGAACTCACGACCTTTTTCATCAACCAGAATCGTACTTCCACTCTGCTCCCGCTCTATTAAGCCTGACGATCCCTCCGAAGCTTCACCGTTTTCACTGGCGGCTGCAGCGCGAGCGAACAAATCACGGAAAAAGTTGTCGTCCCGATCCGGCGGAAACGTCTTGTTCTCCAACTGGCGATCCGAAGAGAACGAAAAATGTCCCCCGCCGTTATTACCCTCATTGACGTACATATCCACCAGGGCCTGCTCGGTAATCGCCTCGCCGGCATCGCCCTGTCCTATATAGGAAGCCATCTCCGAGACCATATCCAGCCGATCCACCTGGCCGGGATAAGCGACCGTGGACTCCCCGTCTCGCGTGAATTCATACGTATCCGGCGGGTCGATCCCGTCATCTTCGTCGCTGCTGACCAGATCACAGGAAACAACCGCCACCATTAACAATCCAACTAATCCAAAACTCAAAAATCGTATAGAATTCATCATTAACATTGTTGACACTTCGATTAGATTTAAAATTAACTAACTACCGGGTTCCAATTCTTATTTAGACTGAATATAAATAATTTAGGTGGCGCAAAACAAGACAATTTTTACTTATATCCGAAAAGAGGTGAACAGCATCTTCGATCAGGGAGAGAACTATTGAAGATTCCGGACGCGTCGAGCCGCCTGGTCGGCATAATGACTGGAGGGGTCGGCGTCAGCGACGGACCGGTAGTAATACAATGCCTTGTCAATTTCATCCCGTTTCTCATGAACCTTCCCAAGGTAATAGCCGGCCATCACATGAAAGGGGCGATTTTTTCCACGGGCCAGATTGGAGTCGGCAGCCATATAATAGCTTTCCAGCAGTGCCGTTTGAGCGGTATCCAATTTATTCCGCCGATATAGCATGCGTCCTTTCCACGCCAGCAACTCTTCTCCGAGTACGGCCTGATAGGGCAAAGAGTCCATTTTCAACATTTTGTCGATCCGTGCGAGGGCCCGCTGATTTTGATTCGACCGTATCAATGCGCGTATATATTGACGGGCATAGTAGGGATTTCGGGGATATAACTCGTTGAGTTGACGAAAATAGGGCAGCGCTTTGCGATACCGGTTTTCATGATTCATATAAATTTTCCCGAGAAAATAGAGGGCTTCCGGGCGGACGTATATGCTTTCTTCGGCCGCCTGTTCCATCAACGCAATTCCTTTTTCTTTATCGCCGGATGGCAGCACCCAGATCACCGTCTTTACGAGCGGGTAGGCTTCCGGCAAATAAGCGGTATAGTACTTGAGTAATCCCTGACCCAGCATCAAGTCAGGTATCCGCCGGTCCAGCTTTTCCAACGAAGAGAGGGTATTAACGGCATGACGGGCCTGGTTGATACTCTTGAACCATTTTTCGCGATTCGCATACTGCCGCGCCATCAGTCCCAGACTCAGCGCTTTCACCAACAGGGCATCGCGATGATGGGGGGCTTTATCCAATACCTGGTCCGCCGCCTCGACGGCTGCATTCAACCGGTTAAAGAGCGAGTCATCCATGGCTTCATTTTGCAGATCCGGTAAAATCCTCCACCACAACTCCATGCCATCCCAGAAAACCCACACCGGATGGTCGGGATGCTGTGCTCTCCATGATTCCAGGTATTGGTCGGCACTTTTGAATTTCAACTTATAGAGCGAATCCACGGCCGCCTTTGCATCACTGACAAAAAGTGAATCATCCGTCAGTTCGGGAGGCGTCGAATGCTGGGCATGGAGTGGCGGGGGACTGACAAGAAATCCCGCCAACAGAACCAGGCTGATCACATATCTCAGGGAGGTAGAAAAACAAGTGATCTTCATACGCGGATCTCATCTACAATTTTGTTAACAGCGCAGGAGGCTGCCGGACTTTTACAAATCCATTGCAAAACTCACCTCATCCCGACAGGGAGTCGGGATTTCCACTACAAGTCGTAAGGACCGACAATCGCCGGGAATAATCTTCCAAAGAATAGGGAGAGGATCGCCGTTATTTTTACGGGAAGCGGGAGACCCCTTAATCCAGTTCCTCACCAACTTCATTTCTTACGCTTTCTGGTGAAAATCAAGCGTCTCCAAACCAACCAATTGTCGAAGTTCATTGATTTCATTGCGTTTAAGGAATCGCCACTCGCCGAAACCGAGTCCCTCCGCATTCAATCCCGCATAATCCACTCGTTTCATGTACTTTACTTCCGTCCCGAGTGCTTCCATCATGCGGCGGATCTGTCGATTGCGTCCCTCCTGAATACCTATGCCGAGCGTGGCAAAATCATCGGGCATGCGCTCCACATGATACGCATTGACCTCTCCTCCCTTGATCTGGATGCCATCCCGCAGCTGCTGCATCTCCTGGCCGGTCAGCGGTCGTTCGGTACGCACCTCGTACAACTTGCGCACCCCGTAACTCGGATGCATCAGTCGATTCGCCAGGTCTCCGTCGTTCGTCAATATCAATACGCCCGTTGTGTTGCGATCCAATCGGCCTACCGGATAGACGCGTTTGTCGGTGGCATCCTCAATCAGATGCATAACCGTTTTGCGGTCGTCCGTATCCTTGACGGTGGAAATCGTGTTTTTGGGTTTGTTCAACAGAATGTAGGTAAATCGCTCGAGCTGCAACTTCTCTCCGTCAATTTCAACCCGGTCTTTTCGGCGGACCTTGGTCCCCAGCTCGGTCACCACCTCGCCGTTCACTTTTACTTCCCCGGCTGCAATATAGTTATCCGCTTTCCGGCGGGAGGTGAAGCCGGCGTGGGCGACATATTTGTTGAGTCGAATGAGGTCATCGGCCTCATAGTTCTGATCAATTTCGTGATGAGGCTTGCCCCGTTGTTTGCGTTTACTGGCCATAAATACCGGCTGTAATTTTAAGCTTGATCGTTATCATCAGTTTGTTGTTGACCGTCCTGCCCGTCTTCCCGGCTATCTTCGGTGGTTTCTTTCAATTCATCCAGGTCATAATCATAATCGTAGAGGAACTGGCGATGTTCCGCCATATCTTCGTCCTCCAGTATTTCGTCAATTTCCCGGGGTTTGGGCAGCTCGTCAACGGAATTAATATCAAAATGTTTCAAAAAATGTCGGGTCGTCTTATAGACCAGCGGGCGACCGGGAGCATCTGCCCGTCCGCTCACCTTGATCAACACCTTCTCCAGCAATTGGCGAAGTATATACCCGGAATTAACCCCCCGTATATCGTCTACCTCCGGCTTGGTTATCGGCTGTTTATAGGCCACGATGGCCAACGTTTCGATAGCCGAACTCGACAGTTTTCGGTAAGCATTTTCATGCTGGAAGACACTCAGCCACGGGTGATAGCGATCGCGGGTCGCAAAGGTGTAACCGCCCCCCGTTTTCACAATATGAAAGGCCATCCCATTTTCGTCGTAGCGCTCATTCAGCTTGTCCACCAATTTCGTTACCCGCTCAGACTCCATTTCCATCTGCTGGTCGGCCTCTTCAACGATTTCGGCGATACGTTGGGGAGAGAGTGGTTCCGGGCTGGAAAAAATCAACGACTCAACGACGTTCGATAACCGGGTTCCGTCGACAAACTGATGATCTATCATGTGTCAAGGTTCATTAGGGGATGTGTCGTGTAAAAGCTAACGCTAACCCGCATTTCCAACTAAAAATAACTAAATTTAAAGAGTTTTTACATGAGAATATCGGGTCAGGAATCTGCCTTAATATACAATCTGTTTGCCTAATCCGACAATCCTAATGATCCCTGATCAAAAAGAATCCGTCCGTTCCCTGTTCCTGGTAGAGCGGCATTAACAGATATCCTTCATGAGAGGCATGGATTTTACCGTATCGATCGTCGGCGATATGCTGGCCTTTCCGGATCCAGCTGAAATTCGTGTAGCCGGGATGCATGGCAAAATGGTCGTCCTCGTCAAACTTGTACCGGTAGATCAAATCGGTGGAAGCCGGATATCCCCTGGTCTCCTCTTGCAGATAGGCGTTATACTTCTGTAGTGCTCCATATTCTTGAGGGAAACGAAGATTGCCGGTTTTTTCGAGCAGTTGATACAGAAGCGCAATTTTATTCGTCACGGTCTTGTCCTCTCCATGATGTCCGCCTTCAAAAGCCAGAGCCACATGTCCAAGGCGCCGAAAATAGTCCAGCACCGTGCCTCCCAATTCATTTTCCATGCCAAAAACGACGGGAATATCCATTTTCCGGAGCAGCTTACGGTGAGATTCATGTCGACTCGAAATGGCGAACATTCCGTCTCTTGCCGAAAAGGAATGCAGGTCGATGATATAGGCGGGTTGGGTCGCCTCCAGCAGAAACGGATCGAGTAATTCCAAAAGTTGCTTAAGCTCCTGTCGCTCAACGGAGTACAGTGAATGCAAATCCTTTTGCCGCACTTCCTCAACAATGGACCGGGTCCAGATGCGATTCAGATCCTCGTCCACAAACCGGTATTGCCGCTGCAGAGCTTTCATATTACCCTGCAGACCCAGCAGGCGACCCCGGAAATGAGGTTTTTCCACCTCCAATCGCTTAAAAAACCGGGTCAGCGTTTCGATCCCGGTGGGTTCATTGCCGTGGACCCCACCCAAAACAATAACCGTGGGACCCGCTTCCGATCCGTTCAGGTCTCCGATAATTCGATTGTAATGGTTAGCTCTCGTCTTCTGAGGATGCTTCGGATTCGTCATTCTGCTCATTTTGTTCAAGCGCTTTCAACTGTCGCTGAGTAACCTCTCTGAAATTCCGTTCACTGATCAATCCAACCAGCCGGTTGTTTTTAACTACTGGCAGACACCCTATATTATTATCCTTCATCAATTTTGTCGCTTCCCCGATGGTGGCTTCCGGATAGACCGTAATCGGGTTGTTTACCATGAGCTCCTCAATGGTATCGGGCACCTCCTCCTCTTCGCTTATATTTCTGTAAAACGCCCGGAATAAGTGGCGCATTGTAATTAATCCCACCAGTTGACCTCTTTCGTCCTCCACGGGGATATACTTAATATCATGCCAATCAATCAAGCTGGCCACAAACTCCACGATATCCGTCTTCTGAACCGTCAGAAAATCGGTGGTCATAAACTCCTCCACCAGCAGGCTGGTCGGCTCCCAGTGGCGCATATCCTCGATCCGTGCCGAAGCCCACTTGTGCACCGGCTCGCCTTTGGTCTGATTTTTTATGGTGGCCGCCGCTATTGACACGAGCGCCTGATCCTGGGTAACCTCCTTGATCAATTTACTATATGAATCGGACATCCACTTCGCCCCGGTCTGTCCGCTCTCAATTCGTTCTTTCACTATATTTAGATAATGGTCAATATCGGAAGAGTCAATATCCACTTCTTCGAGCCCGTCCCTGGCGATGGGAATCAATTCCTTCAATAACAGCTCTGACGCCTCCCAGGTATCTCCGTCCACCCACTTAAAATGCGTTTCGAGTCCCATTTTAGCAGCCGCAAAGAAATTCGATTTGGCATCGTCGAAATCCAACCGTTCGGTCAAGTTCGGGTAGGCCTCCTCCATGCCAATCAGCAAGCCCAGCCAGAGCGCCGAGTTGGCGACTTCGTCGGTGATCGTGGGACCTGCAGGCAGCACCCGGTTTTCGATGCGGAGATGGGGTTTTCCGTTGTTAATGCCGTAACAGGGACGATTCCACCGGTAGACGGTCGAGTTGTGAACCTGTAATGCTCGTAACTCCGGCGTTTTACCTTCGTCGAGCAGTTCCTCCACATTTTCGCTAACTTCCGAGCTGAGCAGGACCCGAAAGCGTGCGATATCCTCTTTATAAATCTCCAGGATATTCTCCTCCACCCACTGATTACCGAAAGTTACCCGCGAATTCGTATCCCGCATTTGATCGCTGGCTTTACGCGTGTCGATCGATTGCCGAAAGAGCGCCACCCTCGTTTCGCTCCACAACCGCTTGCCGAAAAGCAGGGGAGAGTTGACGGCGCAGGCCAGCACGGGACCCGTTACGGCCTGCGCGATGTTGTATCGAGTGACAAAATTGTCCGGTCGGACCTGCAGATGGACCTGGAATCCGGTATTACTCGCCTCAATTAAAGGCGAATCAAAGGACATAAGCAGCTCGTCGATCCCCCGGATCCGCAATTCATATTCACTCCCCCGTAACTGGTTGATAGCCTTGCAGAGAGCCGAATAGCGCTGGTACGGCGTCATGCTGTCAGGTTCCAGGTCCGCCTTGCGTATGGTGGGGAGAATACCGGTCAGGATCGTATTTCCCCGCTGTCGCCACATGACCTTGCGAATCTTGTCGATTTTCCGGTGCAGCTGCGACTCCATCTCCGAAAGGGCATCCCCCTTAAACTCCACCGGCGCCATGTTGATTTCCATATTGAAGCGAGCCAGCTCGGTCGTCACCTGCTCGTCATCCAGCTCATCCAGCACCCCGATCGACTGGAGGGCGGGTTTTCCATAGGAATCTACCAGGCACAGTTCCTGCTCGGCGCCAATGCGCTGCTTGTCAATCTCGAATCGGCCTTCCTCGAGCATACGGTCCAGAGCTCGCATATCTTGTAGCAGGTACTTTACAAACTGCTGAACCTGCTCTTCATCTTCGGCTACTTTGACAGTTACACTTCCCATAACATTATTTTTTTGTGCACACGGATGCAGGGTACCGTCCACACCAGGAAACCGTCCAACTTAGAGAATTCTCGCTCGGCAAATTATGGGTTGAGTCAGACCTTAATCGACCTATAGTCGTACAATATCTGATACATCAACAAAAGCTTGGTTAAAAGGCAGCTAAATTCAGCATTCCCACCGTTGATTAAAAAAGTTCAACGGCCTCCCGGTAGATTCCTCACTTAGCTGCTATCGGTATTTACATAATTATTAAATAGAATGCAGTCACGCAAATGGATTGTGATAGGTAAACGCTCGAAGCTGGAAGCTCGAGGCCCCGACAGTGGTCGGGACAGGCTCTGGCTCGAAAATTATTCCTGCCAGGAGTCTGTCGGTAATTAAGTTGGATATATACACCACGTTGTTACCGATGGGAATAGCCTTCCGGCTTCCGGCATCCGACTTCCGACGGGCGAGCGCAGCGAGCCCTATTCACTCCTTCGCGTCCACATTCACCGTAATACGGACCTCACTGGCGCCGGACGGTTTATCGGCTTCGTACGATTCAAACACACGATCCAGCATATCCTCGATCTGACCGGCATCCCAACTCGTATCAATCTTCACGATGGTTTCCCAGCGAAACTCATTTTTCATGCGTGATATAGCCAGCGGGGAGGGACCCAGTACCGGACAATCCAGCCCGGCCTCGAACAAGGTTTCGGTGAAGGCTTCCGCAACTCGCTCCACCCGGTCTTCGCTGCTGCCTTTAAACATAAATGACAGTAACCGGGAATACGGGGGATAATCGAGCACTTTCCGATACTTGAGCTCGGTTCGGGCAAATCCCTTGTAATCGTGTTCCCGGGCCGCCTGAACGGCGGGATGATCGGGCTGCCAGGTTTGAAAATACACCACGCCCGGCTTATCGGCACGCCCCGATCGACCGGCTACCTGGCTCAATAGCTGATACATTCGCTCGGACGACCGGTACGAGGGAAACGCCAGCTCGGTATCGGCATTGATCACTCCGACAACGGTTACGTTGGGAAAATCCAGTCCCTTGGCCACCAACTGGGTACCCAGCAGGATATCAGCCTCGTGCCGGTCAAACGCTTGCAGAAGTTCTGCATGGGCATTCTTCCGACTCGTCGTATCCTGGTCCATTCGCAACAATTCCGCCTTCTCAAAACAGGTCTTGATCTGCTCTTCAATCTGCTGCGTACCGCTTCCCTGCACCATCAAATCCTGTCCCTCGCATTCCGGGCATTGCATCAGTACCCCGCTTGCAAAGCCGCAGTAGTGGCATCGAAGCTGCTGTTTGTTTTTGTGGTAGGTCAGGCTCACCGAACAGTTCGGGCATTCCGGGATATGTCCACAGTCCCCGCACTGCAGGTAAGAGGCATATCCCCGGCGGTTATAGAGTAAAATCACCTGTTCGTCCCGCTCCAGAGCCTGCTCGATAGACTCATACAGCGGAACCGCCAGCGGACCCTGCATGGCCGAGCGGTACTTTTTCAGATCGAGCACCTCCACCCCGGGCATCTCGGCCTCCGCGTGCCGGGAGGTAAGTTCCAGGTACTGACTCTGTCCCTTGCCGGATGCCTGCACGGAAATCACACTGGGCGTAGCCGAACCGGTCACCAGTGCGGCATCGTTAATTTCTGCCCGCTTGCGAGCGGTGAGACGGGCGTCGTATCGCGGGGCCGGATCCTCCTGTTTATAGGAGCCGTCGTGCTCCTCGTCAATGATAATCAGTCCCAGGTCGCGTACCGGCGCAAAAACAGCCGATCGCGCCCCGATCGCCACTTTTTTATCGCCCCGGTGCAACGCCCGCCAGGCGTCATACCGCTCGCGGTCGCTCAGGCGACTGTGAAGCACGGCGATCTGGTTTCCGAATATCTGGTAGAATCGGCGGACGGTCTGGGGCGTGAGGGCGATTTCCGGCACCAGAATCAATCCACCCCGCCCCTGATTCATCACCCGGCGCAGCGCATGGATATAAACCTCGGTTTTACCACTTCCGGTGACCCCGTACAGCAGAAAACTCTCAAAACGCTCGTCATCCACCGCTTCAATAATACGCCGATACGCTTGTTCCTGTTCCTCGTTCAACGTCTTCAGCCGATCCGGATCATACTCCAGCTTCGGCTTCACCTGGTGGGATGGTACCTCCTGGAAGTCGAGCACCCCTTCCTTGCGTATGCGATGCAGCGTATAGTATTCCAGTAATTTGTGGCGGTTCAGCTCCTTCTGGGGAGCCGGCAGCTCCATTTCCCGGAGGACCTGCAGCGCGCGGACCCATTTCGGCTTTTTTTTCTTGTCCTCATACTCCCCTATGAGGGCATCAAGGGACTCCCCCGTCGCCTTTTCCGTCCACGTCCAGACTTTCACTTTTTTAGGCTTCACCTTTACCGACGGCTGCTCCCACACCTCCACCAGGTTCTGTTTTCGCAGCTTTTTCAACAGCCCCGCCTCCTCCTTCTTGCTCCACCGTTTTTCCGCATCATCCAGCGGATGCTGTCCCTTCTTCTTGATCTCGTTGTATATTTCGAGCGCTTTGCCGCCCAACCCCATCCCCGGATCATCCGCCGGCACCAGGTATTTCTCGGATCGGAAATTGAGTCCCACGGGCAACGCCGCCTGGATCGTCTCTCCCCAACTCGCGTAATAGAAACGGTGCACCCATCGGGTCAGCTCCAGCAGCTCATCGCTCATAACCGGCTGTTGATCGAGTACCTGTCGCACTTCCCTTGTTTCAAACGAGGGTGTTCGGTCGTGAACCTCCACCACCATTCCGATCGCAAAATGCTGCCGCAACGGCACCCACACCCGCATGCCCCGCTTTATATCGGTCTGCAGGGCTTCCGGGATATGGTAAGTAAAATTCCGCCGAACCGCCGTCGGAAACGCTATATCTGCAAATAATAGCTCAGACAAAATGGAATAGTAATAGATTCAAATTTGCACATCCTGAATGGTACATGACTCTTTGAAAATATGGAACACCGCAAGACCTCACAGCCGGCCTATCCTGCTGCATGAAATTAATCCTAACTCCAAACATAGCCCGAATTTCGCTAACAGGGTAACCATGTCTCCTCAAGATCATAACGAGAACCCCTCTGTTTTACAAACAAAAAGCTTCCGGAAGGATGCTGTTCATGTAAAAGTGATCTCAGGTCATTCCTGCATAAATTATCCATCCACTAACCAAGCCAGCCTTCCCGATCCAGGCTTCGATACTGAATTGCCTCGGCGACATGCGAGCTTTTTACCGCGTCGGATTGCTCCAGGTCCCCGATCGTCCGCGCCACTTTGAGGATGCGATCATAGGCACGGGCCGACAATCCCAGCCGCGTGATGGCCTGTTTCAATAATTTCCGGGAGGAAGAATCCAGCTTGCAAATTTTGCGTACCAGCCGGGTATTCATCTGGGCATTGGAGTGGACGCCGTCGAGCGACTGAAACCGCGACTGCTGCACCTTGCGTGCCTCTATAACTCGCCGTTGTATCGACTCTGAACCCTCGCCGCGGGTACGATTTGAAAGTTCGTCATATCCTACCTTGGTCACTTCCACATGAATATCAATCCGGTCCAGCAGGGGACCGCTGATCTTGTTCAGGTAGCGCTGCATACGCGCCGGACTGACACTTTCCGGATCGCTTGGATCATACCAATCTCCGGAAGGCGAGGGATTCATGGAAGCCACCAGAATAACACGACTCGGGTATTTCACCGTCATCCGCGATCGTGATATTGTGACGATCCCGTCCTCCAGCGGTTGACGCATGACCTCCAGGGCGCTGCGCTTGAATTCCGGCAACTCGTCCAGGAAAAGCACGCCGTTATGCGCCAGGGAAATCTCTCCCGGCATAGGCACCCCACCCCCGCCTACCAGCGCCACGTCCGAGACGGTGTGATGCGGCGAACGGAACGGTCGGTTGGCCACCAGGGCCTCACCCTTTTTCATACAGCCGGCCACCGAATGAATCTTCGTCGTCTCCAGTCCCTCGTCAAGCGACAACGGCGGCAGTATCGTGGGCAGGCGCCGGGCCATCATTGTCTTCCCCGAACCGGGAGGTCCCACCATAATCAGGTTATGTCCCCCGGCGGCCGCCACTTCGAGCGACCGCTTCACATTTTCCTGTCCCCGCACGTCACTGAAATCCACCACTTCCCGATGTCCATTTTTCGCCAATACCTGGTCGGGATTCACCTGCAGGGGATCGTGCAGATCGGGCTCGGCCAGCCAGCGGATGACCTGTTCGAGATACCGGAACGGGTAAACATCAATCCCCTTGACCACGGCAGCCTCCGGGCCATTTTCTTCGGGTACGACAATCTGTTCGTACCCCTGTTCCCGGGCAGTCACCGTCATGGGAAGCAATCCCTTGACCGGTCGGATGCGCCCGTCGAGCGCCAGCTCTCCCGTGATGAGGGTTTTATCCAGCACGTCGGTCTCAAGCTGGTGGGATACCGCCAGCAGGCTGATAGCGATCGGCAAGTCAAACGAACTTCCCTCCTTCGGCAGATCTGCGGGAGCCAGGTTAACGGTAATACGTCCCCGGGGCATAGAGGCCCCCGAATTTTTCAGGGCCGCCTCAATACGGTCGCGCGATTCATTAATGGCGCGGTCCGGCAAACCGACCAGGAAATACTTCGGAAAACCCGAAAACATATTGGTCTCTACATCAATGATCTGGGCCTCTACCCCGATCGTGGTGGCACAATAGACGTGAGCAAGCATTATGAAGAATCAAATTAGGGGATTTTTTACGTGTGCACCCCTATAGAAACCGGATCGATAAAATCCTTGCAAAAAAGATGGGTTCGCTGCGCTCACCCGTCGGATGCCGGAAGGCTATTCCGACAGGTAGCGTTGTTGTGTATATACACTACTTGATTACTTGCTCGAATAGTCCTCCGGCATCCGCCTTCCGACTTCCGACGGGCGAGCAAAGCGAGCCCTTTTACCCTTCAACGGCCGCTTTTTTACCTTGTGTTTTTAACTCGCCGAGATATCGTTCGGCGTCGAGGGCGGCCTTGCAACCCGTTCCGGCCGCTGTTACGGCTTGCCGGTAAACCGGGTCCATCGAATCGCCGCTGGCAAAAATACCCGGCACGTTGGTACGGGTGGATTCGCCTTTGGTTTTGATATATCCTACATCATCCATCTCCAATACTCCCTTGAACAAGTCCGTATTAGGCTTGTGTCCGATTGCGATAAAGACGCCTTTCACATCCTCCAGGGTGGTTTTCTCGCCGGTTTCATTATTGACCACGACCACGCCGTCAACCACCTCGTCGCCGAGCACTTCCACCAACTCGGTATTCCACATGAACTCGATCTTGTCGTTATCAAAAGCGCGATTCTGCATGGCTTTCGAGGCCCGAAGCTCCTCGCGCCGGTGAAGCACGGTAACTTTACTGGCAAATTTGGTCAGGAACAGCGATTCTTCCATAGCCGTATCTCCGCCGCCGACCGTAATAACATGCTGATCCCGAAAGAACGCGCCGTCGCAGGTGGCACAGGCTGAAACGCCGTTGCCCCGCAGCTGCTGTTCACTTTCCAGTTGCAGCCACTTGGCCGATGCTCCCGTGGAAATGATCAATGCATGGGCGTAGACGGTGGTTTCCTCCTCAATTTCCAACTTAAAAGGTCGGTCGTCAAACTCGATATCCGTAACCAGTCCGTACCGGGTATCCGCCCCGAAACGCTGGGCCTGTTTCCGGAAATCATCCATCATCTGGGGACCCAGTACTCCTTCCGGATATCCCGGGTAATTCTCCACATCCGTCGTCTGCATTAATTGTCCGCCGGGTTCCGGTCCTTCGAATACAATCGGATCAAGATCCGCTCGAGCGGCATACAGGGCGGCCGTCAATCCCGCCGGTCCGCTTCCCATGATCACCAAGTCAAATGTGTTGCCCGCTATATCGTCCATGTCAATAAATACCTTTGAATTTGAAGATTATTTTATTCCTGGGCCAAAATGATAACTATATAACCAATTAGTAAAACATTTATTATCTTATTATCAATCGATTCTTTTTACGTTAAGCTGCCTCATTTATTATCATAATTAAATACAATCAATTCCAACACTATTGGTAAATGGAAAAAGCGGATCCAGAAAAATAACATTTACTGGGAAAAATGCATTAAATTCCGAATAAAAAGCCCCAAATTTCAACAAATTTTTCGGATTTAACTGCATTTTTATCCAAAATATTTTTAACATCTTATACGGATCCCCGATTTGCAATACTGTCAGTTTTCCATATGTTTTAGGGCTTGTTAACCGAGTAAAATGAAAGGGAGGTACTCCTGTGATAATATCCGTACCGAAAGAAACGGCAACCAATGAAAAGCGGGTGGCTATTACCCCCGATGTGGTTGAGCGTTTTACTGAAAAAAATCATGAAGTTCGCATAGAGCAAGGAGCCGGCGAGGCGTCGAGTTACCTGGACGAGCACTATGAGGAGGTCGGGGCGAAGGTTGTTACGGATGCGGACAAAATCTTTTCGGAATCCGATCTTGTTGTAAAAATCCAGCTCCCCACCGACGAACAGGTCGACTTGCTACAGGAAGGCACCGTGCTGGTTTGCCTGTTGTGGGCGCTACAGAATGAGGAACTGGTTGAAAAGCTGAAAAACAAGAAAGTAACAACGCTGGGAATGGAAGCCATCCCCCGCATTTCCCGGGCGCAAAGCATGGACGTGCTCTCCTCGATGGCTTCCATCGCCGGTTACAAGGCGGCGCTGCTCGGAGCCAACAAACTTGATCGATACATGCCGATGATGATGACCGCGGCCGGAACGATCAAGCCGGCGAACGTGCTGGTGCTTGGAGCCGGCGTCGCGGGACTGCAGGCGATCGCCACGGCCGGGCGACTCGGGGCCCAGGTCGAGGCGTTTGATATCCGACCCGAAGTCAAGGAACAGGTGGAAAGCCTGGGAGCCGATTTTGTCGAGGTGCCCATGGAGGAAGAGGATACCGAAACCGAGGGCGGATACGCCAAGGAGCTGGCCGAGGATGAGCAGGAGCGACAGCGTCAGGTAATTCACGAGCACTGCGCGAAATCCGATATCGTCATCACCACCGCCCGCATCCCGGGCAAAAAACCACCCCTGCTGGTCACCGAAGAGATGGTCAGGGATATGCACACCGGGGCCGTCATCGTGGATCTGGCCGCCGAAGAGGGAGGAAACTGCGAAGTTACCGAACCCGGCGAAACCGCCCATAAACACGACGTTTACGTAATGGGGCCGCTAAATCTCCCAAGCAGCATGGCCTATCACGCCAGCAAGCTGTACGCCAAAAACATGCAGTCGCTGCTGGATCACCTGATCGACGAGGAAGGCGAGTTGCAATTCGATTTTGAAGATCAGATCACTAAAGACACCACCATCACGCATGAGGGGCAGCTGATTAGTCCTTCTGTAACGGGGGAAGAGGAGGAAGAAGAAACATCAGATGATACAAACACACAGGATGAGGACACTGAAGAAACAAAAGACGAATCTACCTCCGACCAAAAACAAAAATAGCGATAACGCTTACAGGCTTGATTCGATGAATACGTATACACAACAGGAATACCAGCTTGAATTCCTTCGAGCATCCAGCATCGAGCTTCCAGCTTTTATATCAAAGCTATAACAAAAAATTCTTTTATTACCATTACATAATCTAAGCCACTAACCCCAAATACAGTTTCCACCATGTCTGGGATAATATTCAATTTATTCGTTTTTGTCCTGGCCAGTTTTGTGGGCTTTGAAATGATATCCAAAGTCCCCACGACGCTGCACACTCCATTGATGTCCGGCGCCAACGCCATTTCCGGCATCACGATTATCGGAGCGCTTTCCGTGGCCGGCCAAACCGACAGCGTCACCGCTCAATACATCGGATTCGCGGCGCTCGTCTTTGCAACAATCAATGTGGTAGGCGGATTTGTCGTCACCGACCGAATGCTTGAAATGTTTAAAAAGAAGGAGGATAAATAATGGGCAATTTTCTACCCCCTTCCTTGCAGGCAGCGGTACCCACGGTTATGCAACTATCCTATCTCGTGGCCATGATCCTGTTTATTATCGGGATCAAACGGCTGAGCTCGCCCGACACCGCACGGGCCGGTAACATACTGGCCTCGATGGGTATGCTTCTGGGCGTGGTCATTACGCTGCTGAACAAAAACATATTAACCTTCGAATATATCATCGGCGGCATCCTGGTAGGCGGCGTCATTGGACTCGTGGCCGCCCGTAAAGTGGCCATGACGTCGATGCCCGAGATGGTGGCCATATTCAATGGATTCGGCGGCGGTGCCTCTGCGCTGGTGGCCTGGGGATCAATGGCCATGGCCGGCGATCCGGCGCTTCTCGGAAACCAGGTATTGGTCACCACCGGCATCAGTGTCTATATCGGTTCCATTACCTTCACCGGCAGTGTGGTCGCCTTCGGAAAACTCCAGGGTATGATCAGCGGCAATCCGATTACCTTTCCCGGACAGCATATATTCAACCTGCTGTTTGCCATTGCCGGTATCGCCTTCATAGGATTCCTGGCCGTCAACCCGGCCTCCAACCTCGTATTATGGATCCTGTTTGGTATTTCCCTGTTACTGGGAATCCTTATGGTGATCCCTATCGGGGGAGCCGACATGCCGGTGGTGATATCGCTGCTGAACTCCATGTCGGGACTGGCAGCCTCGGCAACCGGATTCGTCATCAACAACAACCTGCTCATTATCAGTGGCGCGCTGGTCGGTGCCGCAGGATTTATCCTGACGACCATCATGTGCCGTTCCATGAATCGGAAACTGACCAACGTACTGTTCGGAGCCTTCGGCGGCGAAGGAGCTGCGGCTCCCGAAGCCTCCGCCGATCGCAACGTCAATCAAACCACGGCCGACGATGTCGCTATTCAAACCTCGTATTCCGACAAGGTCGCCATCGTACCCGGCTACGGCCTCGCCGTGGCACAGGCCCAACACGTTCTCTACGAAGTGGCAGAATTGCTTGAGAACAAAGGCGTGGAAGTCATCTACGGCATTCACCCGGTCGCGGGACGTATGCCCGGACACATGAATGTACTGCTGGCCGAAGCGGATGTCCCCTACGATCAGCTCTACGATCTCGAAGAAATCAACCGCGAGATGCCGAACACCGATGTGGTACTGATCATCGGCGCCAACGACGTCGTCAACCCCGCCGCCAAAACACAGCCCGACAGTCCCATTTACGGCATGCCGGTTATAAACGTTCAGGAAGCCAAGCGCACCATTATCTTCAAGCGCAGTCTCAGCCCTGGCTTTTCAGGCATAGATAATGAGCTGTTTTACAGCGACGACAACCAGATGTTCTTCGGGGATGCCAAGGAGTCGCTGACCAAGCTGGCGGATGAACTGAAGGAGTTGTGATAAGACAAGTCGGATGTCAGAGGTCGGATGCCGGAAGACTATTCTGTCCGGTCATGATGTGTTGTAGATGCACCACTACGTTATTTGCTTGAATAGGCTTCGATCCAGAGCCCGAACACTGTCGGAGCATCGGGGCCTTGAGCTAATCTCGCAGCTCGCTGCGGGATTTAAACGCCTGTTGCTGCCAGGTATTTTTATTGAGCATGATATACGTAGGAGTACTCGGTTGCAACAATCTGGTATTGATAGGAATCCTCCCCAAATTCAGTTTTTTCAGCTTGGCGGGTATCGCTAACGCTCGGTACGCAGTGGATTTTCTGAAAATCCAACCGACTCCTATCCACCCAGCGAACGGGCCCAGGCTGAGAGCTGGTCCGGTTGTTTATTAGCCGGATCATCCCAGTTGTGCTTGCGTAAATACGCTTCCAGGGTGGTAAACGTGAAACCGAATTCCTCCTCAAGAGCGGATATATCCGTACTATATCCCACTTTGTTAAACCAATCCAGCATCAACGCACTCTCCTCCCCGAACTGGCTGCGTGCATCATCGATCGACATATGGTAGGGTTGCACCTCGATTCCCATCACATTGGTAAAGGTTTCCGCCATTTCCGAGAGAGTCTTTTCATCGCCCGCTACATCCATATCCCGTCCGATATACGTTTCGGGTGAAGCGAACACCCGCTCGGTTATTTGACCGAAATCGTCAACGTCCACCATTTGCAGGCTAACATCCTCTTTCAATGCAAACGCAAGCGTACCTCCCTTGATATAATCCAGAAAAGCCTCAAAATTGTGTAAGAAAAAGACGGGTTTCAGGATGGTATTCGGCAGATCGAGCGACTGGATATACTGATCGATTTCCCAGGCGGAGTCAAAATGCGGAATACCGGTATTCTCATCATGACTTCCCACCCCGCTGAAAACAAAATGATCCACCCCTTCCTCTGCCGCTGCATCTGCAATGTTTTTACCCTGTTGTACCTGCCGGTCATACCCATAGAACCAAAAATCGGTGACTGAAAATACGCCATCCACACCTTTGACAGCCTCACTTAACGAGTTTTTGTCATCCAGATCACCTTGTACAAGTTCCACCCCCTGGTCGGCCAGTTGTTTTGCCTTATCACTTTTCGGATCTCGAGTCAATCCTCGAATCCTGTATGAGCTTCCCTTTTCCAACAGAGCATTTACCACCGCTCCACCCTGATTGCCTGTTGCTCCAACTACAAGTATGGTTTTCTGATTAGCAGCCATAATAGTTACATTTTTTTGTTCTTGGGGATAACATATCCGAAACCATGAATAAACCGATTCTCAAACATTCGGCAGACGGATACATTTTTATTTTTTGTTTATATCGGCTTCTCTATATGTAAAATTTTCAAGGGATAAAAGGTATTCATCCGTATCTTTATTATGCTCTATACTGTAGGAGTTTGGATAAAACCCACTTCGTTCAACTGCAGGAGTTGTTTTAATATCTTGCGTAACGGTGTTTTTACCTAATACGAATTCACGGGTTACCATCTGCTCATAAAAAATCACTTCGCCGTCATAAGCCCCATAAATCCAGGTATGCGTAAAAGGCTCACCTTTAAATTCAACCGCTGTTGTATCAATAAGATGGTTCCCCATTGAAGGAGCTACGGCATTGAGATTGACGAAGTCAGCATGCATATACTGTTCCGGAACCGGTTTTTTACCAACTTCAAATTGATCACAATCAACGTATTCCGGTCCGCAGGTTCCGGCCTCTATGGCAAAAATTTCAGCAATAGGCGCGATATAATAGTGTATATCAAAATGAGGCGTATCATACACTCCGGGCGGTATATGACCCCGGGGATTCCAGTTTAACAAGATCCAGTTAAAAGGTATTTCATTATTCTTGCTGGCTTTGTGAGGTAGAGGCAACACCCACTCATGCCAGGGACTACACTCCTTAGATTTGTCCACGGTTCCATCTTCATTTCTATCGGCACAATTGTGGAGGTCTGACCGTGTCGAAGGCAGCCCCTCCAGTGCATCTGCGGAAAAAGCCACACCAATTTTTATCGGAATGCCCTGTTCATCAAATTGGGCAAAGCTTGTTACCTCTCCATTGCCGATCGATTGGGTAAAACCGGGAATTCTTTGAGCCGTAACATTCTCCGGGATCAAAGGCATCCCCATAAAGATCATTAATATATAAATCAAAAATACAGAGAAGAATTGCTTAATCCCCTTCATAACACCCCCTTTACCATATTAAATTACGAAAGCACGCTTATGTTTTGAGTACTTAATTACCTCTTTTTTAAGAGTCCTTTGAAAAACCGGGGCAAACGGTCGCTCTGAGAACTAAAAATTTTTCGAACGGTTAAGACTTAAAGGAAAAATACATTAAATTTCTAGTTACTAAAAAAAAGAATGCAAAGCCGCAAGAA
>CAYQXO010000020.1:0-28865 GCA_964421495.1 uncultured Balneolaceae bacterium
ACACCAGTTTTTCGTACGATTTATGGTCGATGTTAGATGAAGCCTACCGGAAGGGAGAATCACTGGGTCGGGCGTTTGGCCGTTTGCTTATGAGTTTGTTTTCAGACCAGGGCCTTGTACTTGCCGGAAGCAATGAACCGGAAATAAAGAGAGCGCTGGTCGGACCGCTGAAGAAAAGTATTGGCGAGGCGGACCTCATACGAGAGGCGCTGGAGGAGCAGAGCCGGAGTTTGTCGAAGGAATATCATCAGCAGGTTACGATTTACGATTCCAATCTTTTTATACATTCTGACCGGTATGGGCGCCTGAAAATTCACAGGGAAGAGGGCAATTGGTATACCGATGAGGGACATGAGTGGTCGGAAGAGGCATTGATGAGCGAGATTGAGGCGACTCCCGAAAAATTTTCTCCCAATGTTTTTCTGCGACCTATCATTCAGGATTATATGCTCCCCACGCTGGGCTATATTGGGGGTCCCGGGGAAGTGGCCTATTATGGACAGATGGAAAAGATGTACGAAGTGTTCGACCTGCAGATTCCGATCATATTTCCGCGAATGAGTGCAACCTTGATGGAATCGAACATCGACAGGATATATAAAAAGCTTCCCTTCGAGGTGAAGGACTACCAACAGCGCATTGAGGACCTGGAATCCACCTATGCGCGCCAGGCCGAAGAGGTGGATGTCGACGGGCTGTTTGACGAATGGAAAGAGCAAATTCAGCAGCTGTCGGATCAAAAAACCGAACGTATCAGGGAAATTGATCCAACGTTGGTCAAGGCGGTGGGGAAGGCTACCGCCGTGTATTTTAACGAGCTTGACAAGCTGAAAGGCAAGGTTCACCGGTCAACCAAGGAGCAAGAGGAGATACAGTTGAACCGCATTCGAAAAATAAAACACCAGTTGTTTCCCGAGGATAACCTCCAGGAGCGGGTGATTTCTTTCATCTATTACATGAATAAATATGGCCTGGACCTCTGGTCGCGCGTTTTGGGACAAATGAGGTATAAGCAAAGTTACCGGGAACATCAAATCATACGCCTGTAGCGTGACGGACCCGGAATCCATATCGAAGCAGAAAAAGCAGATGCGGGAGCGGTTTCTCAATCGGCGGAACGAATTGAATCCGTCCACGTACCGAAAATTTTCCGCAATCATAGCGCGGACGCTACTGGATCAGGATGAATATCAAAGCAGTAGAGTGATCCATTGCTATATTTCCATGAATGAACGGCATGAAGTGGAAACGCATGCACTGATCAAGAGAATGATGCAGGAAGGGAAAAAGGTGGTGGTGCCGAAAGTCCATTTTGAAGAGCGGACCATGCAACATATACACCTGACTTCTTTTGACCGGCTTGAAAAAAACAAATGGGATATATGGGAGCCCTCTTCCGGTCCAGGCGTATATCCGAAAGACCTGGATATGGTAATAGTGCCTATGGCCGGGGGCGATACGCAGCTCAATCGCATCGGGTATGGCGGTGGGTTTTATGACCGGTTTCTGGAGGACCTGGACCTGCCTCGCGTTGGCCTGACTTTCGAGTGCTGCGTGAAGGAAAAACCGGTACCGGCGGGTGCGCACGATGTGCCTCTGACTAAAATTATCACTGAAGAGCGAGTTATCACCTAGCCCGGATTTCCTCCAGTTACGTAACATTTTGGCTGAATCTGCGTATCAAGGAGTTGAGGTAACGTAAATTTAGACATTCAAAAAATTAAGTGAGACTCAGCCATGAACCCGGACACAGAAGAATTGGAGTATACTACCCAGGATCACCTTGACGAAGACCGCGGACGTAATATCTGGAATATCGCCACTATTTCGGGAATTATTATTGTTTTTTTGACTTTTGCCTATCTGGTCCAGGCTATGGCCGGCGGTATGGGGGGACCGAATTTTTCGGGTATGATTCAGATTCTTCCCATTGTAGCCGGTATAGTGGTGATCATTGTTGGATACGGATATCTGAAAGGTGAAAAACAAAAAAAGGATCAAACAATGCTGAAAAACGACATTGAAATCGGTTCAAAGGCCCCCAATGAGCGAGGAAAGCGATCGTTTCGGTCTGCCCGCAGTAAAAGGAGGCGCCGGCGGCAGGGAGCACACGAAAAAAAGAGGCACGAAGAGAACAAGCGGGAGCGTGGAAGTAATAGTCCCTACATCGATGATTACGGAATGCAAGTAAATAAGAAGCTGTTCAAGTCTCGGACGGACAAAAAAGTTTTTGGCGTATGCGGTGGGTTGGCTGCCTATTTTGATATGGATTCGACCGTGATGCGCTTGATATTTGTGGCGGCTACCCTGATTGGTTGGGGGTCGGTAGCTATTTTGTATATTGTTCTTGCCATAGTTTTGAAAAAAGAGCCCATCGAATGGATGGAGGATTTTGACGAAGCAAACTGAAAAGATCACCGAATTTACAGCGCCGTGCTAATAACTTTTGAAGGAATTGACGGGAGTGGCAAGACTACCCAGATCGAAAGATTGGCGGCAAACCTGGAAAAGCATGGATATCCGGCTGTGACATTTCGTGAACCGGGAGGGACTGAGGTATCGGAAAAAATAAGGTCGTTGTTGCTCGATCCGGAATACGAAGTGGACTCCGTTACTGAATTGTTGCTTTTTTCAGCCGCCCGGTCTCAACTCATGGTTGAAAAGGTTTTACCCCTGCTGGATGAGGGCAAGGTGGTTATATTAGATCGTTTTTTTGATTCAACTACGGCGTATCAGGGACATGGACGGCAACAGATGAACCTGGAGGATGTTATACGTTTAAATAAGATTGCAAGTCACCGGCGCTCGCCCGACCTTACGTTTTACCTTGAACTTTCGCTGTCGCAGGCAAGATCGCGGGTAGCCGACGCAGAGGGAGACCGCATGGAACAATCAGGCGATCAATTTTATAAGAGAGTGATCCAGGGATTTGAAGAGCTTGCCCGCCAGCATGACCGGTTCGTCACCATGGATGCAACCCAACCGAAAAATTATCTCGAGCAACAAATCTGGGACCAGGTACGGCACCATCTGTAAAAATCGATATCACCACCGCTTGGGCATATTCGTACAATATTGCAAAATGGGTAATCGTCTATACTATAAATAGGTTGAATTCGGACCGTAGTTTTTATTTTCTCTTTTAGATTGCTGATGAACCAAAAATTCCTTAAATTTAGTGCATTGTGGGTTCGGTGTGCAAAGCCGGTTCCCAACGGCTCTTACCACCGTCTACGTAATGTTCCGAACAAACATTAATAACCTCTCAATTCTAGGAAGTAGATAAACAGACTATGGCGCACGAAAGAATAGAAATTGATTTGCCGCTATCCAAAGTATACGAACTTTTAAGTAATCCCACCTATTTCCCTCATTTTTTAGAACGTATCGATGATGTGGAGAAGGTCAATTCCCAGACTTACGAGTTCGAAACTGAGATTGCTGGTGATACGTACGAGTGGACCACCAATATAATTGACGATTTAAGAAATACGCGTTTTGCCTGGATCACCATCAATGGTAACTTGAATCAGACGGGCACGTTACGGTTTACTCCATTAGACAATGGTGAGCGGACTCGTGTCGATTTCAGTCTTGATTATCGAACTTTTTATGGTGAGCCTGACGAGGGGCTGGCAGAGTTTATAGAATATTTGCCGGCACAGATTACAAAAGATCTCGAACGGTTTAAAGAGCAGGCTGAGAACGGTACATTTAAAGAAACGGGTGAAGAAGAAAGTGAAGAGGATGCCGCCGAAGAGGAAGGCAGCAAGGATTCTGAAGCTTCTTCCACGGAAGAACAGGAAGTGACCGTATAGTTTCAGGTTAAACTTGGATCCTGTCCTCTGAAGGATGAAATACCCGGTGGCTCGGTATACGAGTCATTACTTTAAAGGTTGTTCCAGAAAATGCGCATACGTAGCTATGCGCATTTTTTATTTGTCAAGGGTGCTGCCTCGGATACCTACCGGTAAGCGATCCTGGAAAAGGGCCGAACTGAATAATAATTATTCCTGTACACCATATTTTCCCCTCGCCCATGGTTATGAATTTGGATGAGTTCAAAAGGTCGGAGGCTGCGGATACCCCGCATTGCCTGCTTATTGGCCATCCCGTAAGTCATAGTTTGTCGCCTGTAATGCACAATACGGCTTCTCGCTATCACGGTTTGACTTTACGGTATCATGCCCTGGATGTGGAGCAACAAGATCTTGCTTCCCTGCCGCCTGTTTTCAACGGGAAAAAATTCAATGGAGCCAATGTAACCATCCCCTATAAGCAGCAAATCGGGTCGTTTGTGGATCACATAGGTGAAGCTGCGGATGAAATTGGTGCCGTAAATACCATTTATAAAAAGGCGGATGGAAGGTTATGGGGAGAAAATACGGATGCCTACGGGTTTTCAGTGGCTCTTGAAGAGTTCAGGGACGATTTGAACGCAGAGCGTGCCATCATTTTTGGAACGGGGGGAGCTTCGAGAGCTGTAGTCTATGCTCTCGGCAAACTGGGAATGCAGGAACTGGTTATGGTTTCGCGCAGGCCCGGCCGGTTCGACGGGAATGAATGGCCTTTTCCGGTCAAACTCGTCGACTACAACAGTTGGTCGGCTTACGGGGAAGAGGCCGTACTGATTGTCAATACCACACCCTTGGGAATGACTCCCGAGGTCCAGTCGTCACCGGTGCGCGAAGGAGAAAAGATGGTATTGGAGGGAACTATTTGTTATGACATAGTTTACAAACCCCGGATGACACGATTTCTACAATTGGCAGACGAGGTGGATGCCAGACTCATAGGCGGATTGGATATGCTGATTCATCAGGGAAGTAAATCTTTTGAATACTGGACCGGATATACCTTTCCCGTGGAAGAAATCAAAAAGAAGCTGGAAGATGTCCTCTGAAACCTCCTCTCAAATCGATATTACAGTTCCACGTCTTGCCCGTGAAAGCGATCAAGTGGAGGCGTATTTCTCGTTGAAAAATGCGGATAAAGTTAACAGGGAAGCCAGAATTCCGGGACTGAACCTGGGATTCAGTACGGGAGAGCGGGAAATAGTTATTCAGCAAAACCGCAAAATGCTGTTTGACTATCTTCAATTGGATCCGGAATGGATTGCGCGGGGTGGCCAGGTTCACAGCAGTCGGGTTAAAACGGTTACGGCCGGCGGGTTGTATCCCGAAACCGACGGATTGGTTACGGCTGTTCCAGGTTTGACGCTGGCTGTACAAGTGGCGGATTGTGCTGCGGTATTGTTAGTGGATAAAACCAATGGGGTAGTCGCGGCGGTCCATGCCGGATGGAGAGGTGCGCTGGCCGGTATAGTGGACCATGCCTTGCGCAGGATGAAGGATCAGGGAGCGGTTGTTGCCGAGGTAGAGGTGTATATAAGTCCCTGCATATCAGAGGCGCATTTTGAAGTTGGAGAAGAGGTGGCGGAAAATTTTCCGGATGCGTTTGTCAATCGAGACGACTATCGCAAGCCCCATGTCAACCTGAAACAATACCTGGTCCACCAGTTGACCCGGCAGGGAATCACGGAAACCCGCATAGAGGTGGATTCCGGTTGTACTTATTCGAATCCCGATCAATATTATTCTTATCGTCGTGAAGGGAAGAACAGTGGACGCATGTTTGCCTTTATCAAACTGAATCAATGAAAATTGGTGGTGGACAATGAAATCAAGAGCTCATCAAGTACAGTTAGTCGATAATCCCGGCAAACCTTAATTCACTAAAATCTCAGTTGCAGGTAAACTGAACGATGCTTTCCTTAACAATTCATACAAATATTTCTATTTTTGTGCCGTTCGTTAGATGATTCGCAATACATTGATTCAACGATAACCGAGGATTGAATACTTGAACCCGACAAATTTAACCATACTGGGGTCGACAGGATCTATTGGCTCCCAGGCACTGGATATCGTGAGAGAGTACCTGTCGCACTTTTCCATACGGGCTTTGTCTGCTCACTCCAGTTGGCAATTACTGGCCGATCAGGTCAATGAATTCCGTCCGACGTATGCCGTATTGGTGGACGATCACTACCGGGTGGAATTTGAAGATCGCCTGGAACATGACGGCACCGAGGTTATCTACGGTTCTAATGGGTTGGAAGATCTGGCCGAAGATTCCGGGACCGATTGCGTATTGAACAGTTTGGTGGGGTTTTCCGGCTTCATTCCGACCGTGAAAGCTTTAAAGTCGGGAAAAAAAGTGGCACTGGCTAACAAAGAGTCCCTGGTCATTGGAGGATCGCTGATCCTTAAATTACTGGAAGAGTATGACGGACAGCTTATTCCCGTGGATTCCGAACACAGTGCGATGTTGCAGTGCCTGGTCGGGGAGTCGACCGATGCGATCGAGAAAATAGTGATTACGGCGAGTGGAGGGCCGTTTCGCGAGTGGACGAGGAAGCAGATGAAACAGGTTACGGTGGAGAAAGCCCTGGATCATCCCAATTGGTCGATGGGAGCTAAAATCACGATTGATTCAGCTACCATGATGAATAAAGGACTTGAAATTATTGAAACTTATTGGCTTTTTGATCTACCGTTATCAAAGATTGAAGCTGTGATTCACCCGCAAAGTATCATACATTCAATCGTGACGTTCACGGACGGTTCGAGCAAGGCCCAGCTGGGTCCGCCGGACATGAAAGTGCCGATACAGTATGCGTTGACTTATCCCGGGCGTTCATATTTGAAAACGGAACGACTGGACTGGAGCCGGCAGCATCAATTGACTTTTGAGCCGGTGGATTATGATCGCTTTCCGTGTTTGCGATTGGCCCGGGAATCTCTGCAAAGCAGTGAGCATGCACCGGCAGTGTTGAATGCGGCGAATGAAATTGCGGTTTACCGGTTTTTAAATGAGGAGATTGATTATATGAGCATTCCACGGGTTGTGGAGGCAAGTTTGGAACAAATTAACTATAAGGATCCAGTGTCTATCGAGTCTTTGCAGGCCGTGGACAAGGAAACCCGGGCCTATGCCAGGGACCTGGAAATGAAATCAATAAATTTATAAAATCAGATCACTGTATTAATGGAGTGGATAATTTCAATTCTTTCAACACTGGGAATTTTCATTGTGGCGCTGCTGATCCTGGTGTTTATTCATGAGCTGGGCCATTTCCTCGCCGCAAAGTTGTTCAACATGCGAGTGGAACGTTTTTCACTCGGATTCCCCCCTCGCTTGTTTGGCTTCAAGTGGGGAGAGACGGACTACTGCGTTTCGGCGACTCCACTTGGCGGTTATGTAAAAATTTCCGGAATGATTGATGAAAGTATGGATACGGACCATCTGGAAAAAGAGCCCGAGCCGTGGGAATTTCGCAGTAAGCCTGTGTGGCAGCGGATGATAGTTATCAGCGCCGGGGTAATTTTCAATATGTTGTTGGCCGTGGTGATTTTTGCCGGAATGGCTATGACCTATGGTGAACAGACGGTTCAGCCGGATAGTGTAGATGGAATTTATGTGTCGCCCGAATCGGTGGCAGCCAAAGCCGGCTTCGAAACAGGCGATCACATCCAGGCCGTGAACGGGGAGAAGGTCCGGGACTTTTCGGAATTCTTTTCCATGTCCCGCCTGATGAGTGATAACCTTTCCTATACCGTTCGTCGCGGCGGTGAATCGGTAACGGTGCAGGTACCCGACAGTTTGATCGGAGAGATAAATAAAGAAGGTTTTATAAGCCTCGAAGATGCCCTGCCCTCGCGGATATCGGGCGTGGTATCCGATAGTCCGGCCGAGAAAGCGGGTTTGGAAGGGGGAGATCAGATTTTTGCTATTAACGGGGATACGGTTCGATACTGGATGGAGCTGGTCGAACATATTCAAAGCGGCAACAAGAAACTGAATTTAACGGTGGTGCGATCTTCCGACACCCTTCAAAAGACATTGACACCGGATCCCGAAACAGGTAAAATCGGAATATATCCGGTCCGGCCGACGGATTATTTTAATGTGCAGCTTTCTGACAATAATTTCCTGGAGTCGATTAACAAAGGGGTGGTGCGAACCAAGGAGACCACGGTGGGGATCATCCAGGGTTTCGGTAAAATGATCGGGGGAAATATCTCGATTCGCGAAAATTTGGGGGGTCCCGTCGCTATTGCTGCATTAACCAAACAGGTTACCGACCGGTCCGGCCTGATGGGATTCTGGCAAATTACGGCTCTGTTAAGTATTACCCTGGCTATTATGAATATCCTGCCCATTCCGGTATTGGACGGCGGACACCTGATGTTTCTTATTTATGAAGGGATTGCGCGCAGAGAGCCCTCGGCGCGGGTCAGGATGATTTTACAACAAATAGGTTTCATATTACTTATAGGATTATTGATCTTTGTGACCTTTAACGACATCATACGTCAGTTTGGCGGATAGGAAAGTAATTTTATATTCCGACCGGTAATGGAATGTTTCGACATATAAAATCATTACAGAAGAAATCATCTAACCCTAGGAGTCTGCCGGACTTTTCGGATCGTAGCGAAAAAAAGTCCGGCAGACTCCTTGCAACTGAATTTATTATATAATGTTTGCAAAAGAAGGGTATAAGACCATAACCATTACGCTTTTTACGGCCTTCGCCCTGGGTATATTGGCATCTCTTATAGATCACTGGGTTTCCTATCTTTTGTTTGTAGCTATTGGAGTGGTGGCAGGATTGATTTTATACTTTTTTCGTGATCCGGATCGGCCGTTGCCGGAAGATGAATATCAAATTGTATCACCGGCTGACGGCAAGGTCATTGAGGTCAAGCCCGTAGAGGAGCCGAAATATCTGGAGGGAGAGGGGACTCAAATAAGCATATTTCTCTCAATTTTGGACGTCCATGTTAACAGGGTGCCGGTATCGGGTACGCTGGAGTACCTGAAATATCATCCGGGTGAGTACCTGGTGGCCTGGCACGAGAAGTCGTCGGAACGTAATGAACGAGCCGACTTCGGAGTGCGACATAAATCCGGCACGAAGGTGTTCTTTCGACAGATTACCGGATTTCTCGCACGGCGCATTGTGTATCACATACAGGAGGGAGATCGCGTGCGGGCCGGTGAACGCTTCGGCATGATGAAATTCGGTTCTCGGATGGATATAGTACTACCGAAAGAGGTGGATATCACGATCAATGAAGGGGATTATACGACTGGTGGAGAAAGTATTTTGGGACGAATTCAAAAACAAAAGCATGAAATATCCGATTCAGAAGAAAAGGCGAAAGTTTAGACGGAAAAAGCGGAAAGGTAAAAAAAGGAAGTCTCAGCCCATACCCAGGATAGTCGTTCCCAGCTTTTTTACTCTGATGAATCTGTTATGTGGGTTTTTGGCTATCATTTATGTTGCCGAGGCTCGCCTGACATTTGCGGCATGGTTGATTGTGTTGGCCGGTCTTTTCGATGCAATGGACGGTTTTATGGCCCGGCTTGCCAATGCCACAAGTGAGTTTGGCATTCAATTGGATTCCATCGCGGATATCGTTTCATTTGGTGTCGCCCCGGGTTTTCTGGTATACCACTTCGGACTTTACGAACTTCAGTTCCTGGGTGTGATTGTAAGTGCACTTTCCCCCATATGCGGGGCGGTGCGCCTGGCCCGTTTCAACGTGGAAGCTCATGATGTGAAGGGCGACTTCTTTCGGGGCCTGCCCATACCCGCACATGCGATCATGATCTGTGCGTTTTACCTGACGTTTAGCGGCAGCCCGGAGATGTTCAGTGGGTTTAAATACGGGGTGACCAGTATCTTAATTCCGGTACAAATCATTGTAACCTTCCTGATGGTGACTACGATCCCGTTTGATAAAATACCCCGGTTTGACAAAACCTCGATTAAAGAGCATAAAGGTCGGTATGTTCTGTTTCTGGGTTACCTGGTGGCTATCGTGTTGTTTCAGGAATATGGATTAATGGCCGTATTCACCGTGGTTATAGCCCGTGGCTTGATACTCGGCGGTATTAAGCTTTGGAATCAGGCCTTTGGTGACGATGAACGGGACCCGGAAGAGGATGAGGAGGTCGTTATCGAAGATTATCAATCTGAAAGCTGAAGACTAAGTTTTTGCTATTTTCCCATCCCGCAAAAGGTCAGGAAATCGTGGTAAAATCATAGTTGAGCATTATTTGATGAATTCTTTCAGCGGAGTTGCCCTCTCCATAAAGACTTTCGGCGTGAGACATTTGTTGGTAGGCCGAATTTTGGGTAAGCAGTATTTCGGTTTCTTTAACAATAGTATGGGGATCCGTACCCACGAGTTTACCCTGTCCCGATTCAATAATCTCTTTTCGTTCGGTTGTTTTACGTAGTATCAGAACCGGTTTCCCGAGCGCCGGAGCTTCTTCCTGAATACCCCCCGAATCGGTTAATATCAGGTAGGAACGGTTCATCACAGCCAAAAAATTGAAATAGTCCATTGGCTTCGTTAGATGAATTCGCTCGTGATTTCCCAGTAATTTCTTTGCCGCATTCATAACAACCGGATTTGGATGGGCGGGAAAGATTATCTCCACATCGGCAAAGCTTTCCGCAATTTCTCGTATCGATTGGAAAATGCGTTCTTGCTCCGCCCCCCAGTTTTCCCGTCGGTGAGTGGTTAACAAGATAATGCGATGATCCGGATCGATTGATTGAAGAATTTCGGGTTCATCCTGGCTGTTTTCCAATTTATTTTGAATGGATTGCAGGGCGTCGATGACGGGATTTCCCGTTACGAAAATGGAGTTGCCGGGTATATTCTCTCTTAACAACGTCTTGCGGTTGAATTCGGTTGACGCCAGGTGAAGAGAGGCTAGTTGGGTGAGCAGTCGTCGATTGATCTCTTCCGGAAACGGATCATAACGGAGATCGGATCGCAAGCCCGCCTCGAGGTGAATAATTGGAATATGCTGATAAAAGCCCGCATGCGCCGCTAAATAAGCTGAAGTGGTATCGCCCTGGACCATGATGGCGTCCGGCTTTTCCTCTTCATAGATCGAGGGAATCTTGGCCAGCACCCGATTGGTGATTTGATATAAATCCTGTTGAGGCTCCATGATATCCAGGTTATAGTCCGGATCGATGCCGAAGAAACGGAAAATCGGTTGAACCAAATCCCGATGCTGTCCGGTGAATATCACCTTGAGTTCAAAAGAGTCAGACTTCCGTAGAACATTGATGACCGGAGAAAGCTTGATAGCCTCGGGACGTGTTCCCAGTACAATTAGAATCTTCCTAGAATCCATCCTGCTTGATTTGTTTATAGATTGCAGCCGTTTGTTGCGCTATGTGGGGCCATAGGTAATGAGAACGGATATGCTCCTTTAACTCCTCGCCCGCAGGTTCCTCCAGTGCCGCCACGACGGCTTGCTTGATGGAAGAGATTGATTCCGGTTGTAAATAATGGGCATAATCCTTGAAATATTCCCGGGGACCTCCCCGCTCGGTAATTGCTACGGCAGAACCGGTTAATGCAGCTTCCATGGCTGATATGCCGGGCGTTTCGTAATAAGACGGTAGTACCAACACCCGACTGGCGGCGTAAGCAGAAGCCAGCAGAGGCGAATTGTGGGGAATCGGATCCAGCAGATGCATATGTGGGTGTTTCTCAATTGCAGCAATACATTTGCGGCCGTATGCATTGTTCAAGGTTTTACCTATAAAGACGACCGTATGATTTAAGTCACTCAAGGCCTGTACCAATCGAAAAACATTTTTACGTTTACTGCCGATGTTACCCACAAATAACACGAAGTCATCCAGTCCATACTGTTCCACAAATGCCTTGGATGTTGCCGTCATAAATCGTTTTTCCACGCCATTGGGAACGGTCTGAATCTTTTGAGGATCAATATTGAATCCCTCTGTCACCATCGCCGCTTCCGCGCCGGTGTTGGGTAAAATTTTATGGCTCATGTTGCAGAGCCGTTCGATAACGGCGTAGTCCGTCCATATGCCGCTCACCAGCTTTTTAGACCACTGTTCCAGTTTGCGACTCATTTGTATAAAGCGTGGGTTATGATTAGAATACATGACCGGAGACAGAACAAAAGGCAATCCATAATCGGCTAAACTGGTCGCTAACTGGTACGTTGCCGCGTTTGCGGCAAAAAGGTGAAATAAGTCGACCGAATGGGGCTCATAGACCTCCCACGGATTAAAAAAATCAACCTCTATATCGAAGGTCGGCAAGTACCGGGCCGTCTCCAGAACCTGGGTGCGGAGTCCTCCGACAACTATGGATATGTCTTGTGGAGCAACGAGAGAAACTTTCATCGGGAATACTGAATTCTAATATTGTGAGATGTCATAGGGTTCATCTATTTCTGTCACTTTTTAAACTATACCGAAGAAAGCATTAGATTAACAGGATATTAGGGGATACGCAAGAGTACATCAAATGGAAACCCGCTATTTTCTAAAGGCTTTAAATAATCCACTATGGATGATAAGGTTCCTGGTACAGGTTTGAAGTCCGTGGCTGTATTGTTGATGGTTTTCCTGATTGGAAGTCTTGGACTTTATGCCCAGTACGAGCTCACAGAACAAAGGTATCGTGCCACTGCATCGGTTTCGACAGCCGGTGAAGAGGGATATGACAGGGGAGACTTCGCAGTACGGGGAAAAGAAGCAGAGGGGGATACGGAGGAAAAGGCAACCCAAATTATTGTTGAATATCATCAGCCGCCCATCTCCCGGGTTATCAAAAAACTTGAACGTGACGGCCAAAAGGGTAAAGTTCTCCAGAATAACATTCAACGCCTTGAGTCTCGCATCAGTGACTTACACCGGAGACTTCGAAGCGATTTAGATGTGATAGCGGGCAAGTCAAAGCAAAAAAGTAAAATCTCGTCCGGTTTTTCCCCCATCCGTTACACTTTTGCTCACGTATACGCTGGTGCAGCCCTGGAGGTTTATCGTGGGTTGACAGCGGAGATACGAAATCTTCCCTATGTAAAAGAGGTACACCGGGATCAAAAGATGAACGTAGTCTCCGATACCGTTCGGAATATCATCGGGGTGGATAAATTATTGGAGCAGGTATCGGCAACAGGCAAGGAGATCGATGTAGCTATCCTGGATACGGGAGTTGATTACTTGCATCCGGCTCTGGGTGGGGGGATCGGAGAAGACTATAAAGTCAAGGGGGGGTATGATGTGGTTCACGGGGATTCCAACCCGATGGATGACAATGGGCACGGAACCCAGGTTGCGGGCATTATTGCTGCTAACGGGAAACATCGGGGGATTGCCCCGGAGGCCAGTTTGTATGCTTACAAGGTGCTTCAAAACGACGGGACCGGTCTGGCTTCGTCTGTTATCAAAGGGTTGGAGCGGGCTGTTAATGAAAAGGTGGATATCATTAACATGAGCCTGGGAGGTCCCGGAGATTCCGAAGATCCTCTGTCGACTTCAGTAAATAATGCGGTGCAGTCGGGAGTACTGGTGGTTGTGGCTGCCGGGAATAAGGGTAGCGACTATTGGACCGTTTTGTCTCCGGCTTCGGCAGACCTGGCATTGACGGTGGGGGCCACTTACAAGGATGATCGCATAACCCGATTCAGTTCGCGGGGGCCCACTCCTAAAAAATTTAATATTAAACCGGATATTGTGGCTCCGGGAAGTGGTCTCACTACTACGAATATGAACGGTGCATATGGAACGCATACCGGTACTTCAATGGCTGCTCCCGTCGTGACGGGGGCGGCAGCTTTGCTGCTTGAGTTACAACCGGATGATCCGCCCCGGCTAACCAAATCAAAACTTACGCAAAGTGCTAAAAATCTGGGTGAAAAGGTATGGAGCCAGGGAGGGGGGCGTGTGCAGATTGATAAAGCAATAGAGCAGAACCTGGTTTCTGTTCCGGGTCATGTGAGTTTTGGTCTGGTACCCAACGAGCCGGACCGATGGAGTCACACTGATACCGTGACGTTCTATAACTTATCTGCCGGCGCCGGCGATTATAACTTGACGGTCGAGGGCGATAATCCAGCAGGTATAGAAGTCCGTACAGAATCTTCACAGTTGTCGATTTCAGCCTACGATTCCGCAAAGATCGCCGTTACCGTAACGGTAGACAATGAACGCGCATCGTATCCTCCCGAACAGCCGCTGGATTATTCCGGCAGTCTAAGGGCGGTAAACAATAGTGACACGCTATCGATTCCATGGGGAGTTATAAAGACACCTCATCTGACCGTATCCACGCAATATGATGGGACCATAGATATATATGCTCACAAAACAAATGAAACGGGTCACAGCAAGCAAAAACATATTAAATCATTCGGTAAAAAAGAACAAATTCACTGGAGGTTTTTGGTGAATGAATCATATAATATTATAGCAGAATTCAGAAGGAGATTTAACAGAAGCATATATAACCTGGTTGTACGTGAAAATGTGGATATAGCAAGTACTGATTCATTGAGAATAAAACCGGACGAAGCAATTCATACCATTGAGTTGCAACCGGTTGACGAACAAGGTCGTGAATTCAGTTCTTATCGACAAAAATCGACAAAAATATATCTTGAACACCAGACGGGTTTTTCCGTACAAAGTGCTATAGTGGATAATTCCTTTAATGTTTCGGATGTAAGCAGCAATTATTGGTTGAAGGGATATAAAACATACCGTGTTCCGAAACAGGACGAGGTATATCATGATTACGTTACAACCTCATTTCGGTTTCATGGGCTGCAAGAAAATAAAGTGGTTACGGATGATCCATCCGAGTATAGAGAAGTGAGTTACATCTTCGGGAGAGATTCCGTGCATCACTATGGGAATAAGGTCGATGCCCGTATCGGGAATAATCAGTTTCCCTCAGAATCGATTTCCGCCGGATTTGTAACGGTCTTGCCAAATAGTCCGAAAAAGTATGTACTTCATATGTTACCGGACAGTTTCACTCCCACTTACAAGGTGGTTGATCTGACTCTGAACCGGTTCATATACGAGACCGCACGTCATCGCCCAGGCAGTCGCGATTCAATCATATTCGAACGAGACGGATATGAGTATACGTGGCATACGAAAGACATCGGGGATATACAAATGGGCCATGTGCTCCCTTTCTTCTCAGCGGGGATAAACAATGATATGATCTGGACCGGTCGGGATCGCGGGTTTTTCCATGATGCGTTTGGGGCATTATTGGCGAAATCCGGCTCACCCACCAATGATCTCATGGTTAAACTCCACCGGAATGGAAGCGTGGTGCAAGAAGAAGAGCTATCAAGAACTTCACTTATCAGAAAGAGCGTTAACTTGCAGCAACCCTCGGAAGGGGATTGGCTGGAAGTAAGGTTCCGTGATAAGAAATATGCCATTGACGATACGTTGGGGGCATTAGAAGCCCGCTATTATTTTGGTGGATCCAACAGCGGTACCGCTCCCAAGATAAGTGATCTGCGTTTAACCAGCGGTAATACTCCCACTAATAAATTGAGTTTTCGGGAAGAAAATCAGTTAAAGCTATCCTTAAATAGTAATTACCGGGCGGTAAGCGAGCGAATGGACGTTTATAACAATATCAACAGTATTCAGGTATATATCAGACCGTCCGGAGATGAACGACGGTGGCGACTTCTTGATGAAAATACGGGCCAATCCTCTATAAAATCGAGTATCGGCGGACTCAAAACCGGCTATTATGACCTGATGATATCTATCAGCGACGGGCAAGGTAATCGATTGGAGTATGAGGCGGCTCCCGCCTTTAAATTTATAGGCCCAAAACGTCGCCTTGCCATATCTTCCTCCGATCATGTGAAAGAAGCGCGTTTTCCCATCGCTATCAACGTATTGGATTCGCTGGGATATGACGATATAAATCAGTATGATTTTTCCTTTTCCTATGACGACTCTCTACTTTCTTTTCAGGGGTTGGAATTGGAGGGCACCTTAAGTGAGGGGGCAACCTATCAGGTGCGTAAAGATACGGCGGGTTTGATTCACGTTCGGATAGAGTCATCGGAACCGATAAGGGGAGTCGGGGAGTTAATGCGAATGATGTTTAAAACGCGTCAGAAAAACGGTGTGTCATCTCTTGATATTAATGAGTTTACTTTTAACCAGGAAGATTTGAAGGTGGTCATTTCACCGGGCAAAATAGAGGTTTTACCGGCAATGTTGGGGGACGTGAGTAATAACGGAGAGATATCAGCATACGACGCCTCACAAATACTGTACTATATTAACGAAAAAATTGATTTGACCTCGACCGAAAAAATGGCGGCAAATGTGGGGAGAAGCGAATGGGTTACAAGTCGTGACGCTATACTCGTTCTGCGAAAAGTAGTGGGTCATATCACTGAGTTCCCGGAACGGGACCTGGAGCATAGCGTAGCATCGGTTGATCATGACAAAAAGGTGGCAGGTGATGACACCAGCGGGGAAGGGCCGGTATATATAGGGAATCCAGTGCGTAAAGAATTGGATGACAATGAATTGATTATTGAGGCGCCGCTGCATGTAAGAAACCGTGAGAAGGTTCAATCGGTACGTACCATCTTGCAATTTCAATCGGATAAAATCGATGTCCGGGATATTTCCTTTCCGAACGAGGAAAATTGGTTTCATCAATATCGATTTGATCAACGTAATAAAAAGTTGAACCTGGCCCTGGCGGGGAGTCAAACATTACCAGAAAAGAAGTTTGCTGTTTTGGAAATAGTAATTGAAGGTGAAGTGCAAAGTGTAGCGGATCTAAAAGTGACCGGCACCTCTCGCGTTAATGAGGAAGCCGGTGGAAAAATTTCGGAGACCACCCTGGTGGATATTCCGGAGCGGGTAGAGTTGAAACCAAATTTTCCGAATCCCTTTAATCCCACCACTACCATTCAATATGGAATTCCCACCGATACGCATGTGCGCCTGGATGTATATGATATACAGGGAAGGCGGGTTGCGAACCTTGTTGACGGTTCCCGGCGTGCAGGTATGCACGAAGTAACATTCCGGGCTGATAACCTGGCCAGCGGCGTGTATGTGTATACCTTGCGGGCGCACGGAGAAATGCGGTCGAAAAAACTGATGCTGGTTAAATAGGGAGACTTTTCAAGACCCCAGCCGGTGTATAAAGTCGAGACAGCTCGTCTTTAATAAGCGGAAGTTGTAATAAAATTCACTCATGCCTTTTTCGACTGCCGGAGGGGTTGCCGGTTTGAAGGTTGAAAAAGGCAATTGATCAATCGTATACGCTGTATTGAAGGATAAAATACTATAGCGTTTCGAGTCGACAAAAACCACGGCACGCTGGCTGGATGAGGGTTGCCGTGAACTAACGTGAATACGGCCGTTTCGCAATGTGGCCTCAAAGCGTAAATTGTGGCGCTCTTTCCACCAACGGGCGTACGCACCCATGGTCCAGTTGCAGGTTTCCCGGCGGTCCATTTGATTAAAAAGTTTTGAGAATATTTTATTTCCCGCCTGTTGGGGATGGTGATACAGTATGATCGGTTCGAGTCGACTGGCTTGATGTTCGATTACCTGTTTAAAATAAGATAGTATCTGGGGATTTGTAGCACCGCTGTGTTGAAGGCGGCCGATACCGATGGGGTGAATGGGGACCTGAACGACAGGCGACAAATTTCCTTCTTTGTAGGGAAAGGAGGGATAGTTATCGTAGTCATAACAGAATTCGGAGCTGTAATCGAATTGTAAATCCTCTATGACCTGTTGGAGTTTCCTGTTCCATAAACCATAGGGTGCGCAGAAACCTCTGCAGTTGAATAGTTTTTCTTCGAGTACCTGGACGGCCTGTTGTATGTTCCGGTAATTACGATCGTATCCGCTATAGGTTTGATGTTGATAACCGTGCACTGCAATTTCCTGGTTGTCCTCAAAGGAGTGGAAATAATCCAGCCAATCGCGATGGGCTTCAACGTGCAAAAACCAGGTGGTGGAAAGTTGGTGTTGAACGACCATATCATGAAGTGCGGAAACTGATTCCCGATTTCCATAGTCACTGTCGATGCGAAAGCTGAAAAATCTTTGCTTACCTTCCGGAAATGGCCATAAATATAAAAAGGGAAGTCCCCTCGCATGGTGCAGATATTTTAAAATTTCGGTCACGGTCCGGCGAATAGGTGAGCGGGTGACTTTACTCACGATTTCATTCGGGGTATGTCCGTCTCCACTGTAAAAGGATTTGCGTATGTAGCCGGTATCAGAAAAAGCCTGCTCCAGGTTCCATCCCAGATACGCAATCCTCTCTTCGTCTGTTTGAGATAAATACACGGTATCGTTGAGATACTGGCCTTGTTGGTAAAGGCGAACTTTTTGATGAAGGTCAATCCGACCGACATAGTGAAAGCGTTCGTGAGGATCGGGGAGTATCTGGGAAATATACGTATCGACAAACTCATTTCCCTCGCGATAATGCAGGTACGGCCCGGTATCGAGAATGGCTCCGCCTTGCTCGTGATAGGAGTGAAGAGCCTGAAGGGTGTTTCGGTCAGGCTTCCCGTTTACAACAAGTACACTGTATCGTTGTACGGGATTTGCAACTTCGAGGTTCGCTGTTTCAACATCCAATCCGATCTGGGAAAGGAGCGGAGTCCAGGCCGAATCCGGTTGGAGAATTCCCACTTTCAGATGAAATGTCATCGTTGTATCAGACGAATGAGCCATGTGACGTCGGATTGTTTAATTCCTCCAAGGATAAAGTATATCAACGGGATTATACCTATAATTAATGGTAGTTGTAATAGTAGTGATATTTGTGTAAAGAGATAAAGGGCGGCCGAAATAAGAATGCAGGCAAGTCCTGCGAGGGCCGGTTGGAGAATATCGATCTTGAGGGTGGAACGTATGGCGATATAATTGGACGACATGATGAAAATCTCACTAACCAAAACGGCCAGTGCGGTCCAGATGGGGGCGCCAATCAGCGTTAATCCGGTAATCAGGGCTGCACCAAAGAGTCCTCCCCGGAGCATGGAACGAAAGTAAGCCTGATCCTGGTTGATAGCAAGCAATCCGAAGGCGAAAACGCTGTTGGCAAACGTGGCGGCAAGAAACCAACTGAGCACCTTGAGAATGGGAATGCTCGCGGTGTATTCCGTTCCGAAAAGTAGCGGTATGATCCACTCGGAAGCGGTCATAAAGGCGGCACTGAAGACGAGCCCCAGCAAAAGCATAATACGAAAGATGCGACTAATCAAAGCCGGAGCGCGATCCGGGTTGTGGGACCAGTAGGAGGTGAACATGGGCAAAAACAGATTTACAAATACCTGGTCCAGTAATGAGCCGATGAGAACGACTTTGATGGCGGCACTGTAGATACCCGCGTCAGAGGCTGAAATAAAGGCTCCTATGACGATCGGAGGCAGAAGTTGTACGACCTGGTTAAAAGAGCTTCCGAATCCGATAGTCAGACTTTTCCGGATGGCCGCAACAGCAGTTTCGCGTGTCAGTTTAAAGCGAAATATGGAGCCGGGATTTTGTAAGCGAAAAAACAGGTACGTCGTGGCGGTCAGGCTCCCGGCGAGATAAAACAGGGGAACCCATCCGACGTCCTGGCTCACGTCGATGACAAGGTACACCAGCAGGAAGAAGAAGGCAGATTTTAAAATCTTGCCAATGGCTACTTCACGGTATTTTTGCAAACCGGTAAAATACCAGTCGAGGAAAAGGGATTGCGGAATGACACTGAACAGAAAAAGGCCAATGACGAGTGGGCGGTTGCCTTCGAGCGGTAATACCGTTACCAGGGTTATGCCTCCGAGGAATACAAGAATACCGGCTCCGAACCGGATCCAAAAAAGTGCAGAGGGAGTGAATTCCCGTTTTTCAAGCGGTTTGGCGGTTTCCCTCGTTCCAATTTTGACAAGTCCCATGTCTGAAATCCATACGGCGTAACCGAGGACGGAAAGGCCAATACTGATTAATCCAAAATTGGTGGTCCCGAGTACCCGGGCAAGGTAGATCGTCGCCAGGAAATTCAGGAATCGGGAACCGGTATTCCCGGAGGTAATCCAGAAAGCTTTCGTGGTGATTTTAGTCATGGTTTCCACGGATAAAAAACGGGTACGGTTAAGAAATACTTTCCCCTTGGATCCATTAGCTTGAATTCAGGGCTACGGAACGTAAATGGTCGCGTAATTCGTCCTGGTTGTCAAATAGCAGCAGGTTCGACCGCGATTCCATCTCCTGAAGACAACCTGCACGAGGAGCGATAATCTCTTTCTTATAACTGCGTGCCAATTCCACCACCCCGGAAACGATCAAGTGTCGGTGGTTGTAAATCAGATAATCGACCCCGTTAAAAAACCAGGAAATGTGTTCTTCCGGGATATGACGATCTACAAGGTGTATATTTTTCTGCCGATCTGCCATTTTACGAATGGATGCAAAATAGTTGCCATTTCCTTTTTTAACTTTGCCGGCAACCAGCAGCCTGTTGGATGAGGGCAGATTCTCAAACAGGTTTATGACCTCCCCGATTCTCTTGTAGCGGGCGATGTTACCAAACATCAGGAAAAGACGTTGTTGCGTATCGACCGGTAAATCATAATGTTTTCGCAGAGAGCTGATGGCTTTGTCCCGGTCATATATATGGGCCGGAAAGCGCGGATGGGGGTGGACAAAAAATTTTTGGGAAGGCACTTGAAAATATTGACTTAACCCGGGGATAACGCTCTCACAGTGAACATGCAGTTTGTCAGCCCGCCGGGCCATCCATCGTCGGACAAAATAATTCAGGGTTAGCCACTTCCCGCGATGCGGTTTTTTATTGTGGATGGTCCAGACAAGTTTCCCGCCCAGAAGTTTATAAAGCAGCAGACAAAAGAGTTTCCATACCATACCTGCCGCCGCTTTAACGTCCTGGAATTCCAGCCAGTGATAATGAAGAAGCACCGGTTGACCGGTCATCCGGGCCCAAACGAAACGATAGTGGGCGAATACGCTTAGACTTTTGATTTTCACGTATTGCGTTTGAGCATCCGCAGATTCCAGGCAGGTACGGTATAAATTGTATAAATAGTCGGTTTCAGGCTGAGAAAAACGGATTAGGGGGACTACGAAGAGCGTGGATAGATTATCTTCAAGCTTTGCATATTGTCGAATAAGTGAATGTTCGGGCATGAAATTGGTTGTAGCTGTATATGATCCTCTCTCAGTCAAAATAGTAGTGCAGGCCGATGGAGTGGCCCGTGGGGAAACCGTCTCTGAACGGATTCACCGTATAGTTGAAAAGGATATCCTCAATCCAGAAACCGGCACCCAGGCTGACCTTTCGAGAGGCTCTTCGAGTCTGATAGCCGCCCCTCAATATGGCTATGTCACCGACCTCAATTTCAGTTGCCACATTAAAAAAAGAATCCCCCGGATCCTCGTATCCGGCGTTGCTTTGCTGTTCGGACCTGTCATACATCGGGTACACAAAGTCGCTGTGGATTTTAACCAGGATAGGCAGATCATTGGCCCCCGGGGTGGTAAACTCCACCAGGTTGGCAGAGATCCCGAAGCGCGCATTGGTCGGCAGCCTGGTAGCTTCTAAATCCAACTCGCCCATTTTGCCCAGGTTGGCCACCGAAGCGGCTACACGCAATCGATTATTGAGCCATCGGGAAGAAAGTCCCAGGTTAAAAGCATAGCCGGAAGCCTGGTTTAACAAGTATTGCTCGTTAAGAAATTGACCGGTTACCCCCAGGGCTATATTTCCGGTTATCTGATGAGCGTAGGCGCCCGCGATCGAGAGGTAGCTGACTGAAAAATTACCGTCGGACGGGCCGGGTTGGCTTCTTGCTTGAATATCATCGATCTTGCTCGAAATTATTCCCGCCCCGAAGGCGTGATTCTCCTTGACAAAGGTACCGGCAGCATGACTTAATTTCGTATCCAACAGCCAGAGCGTGTAGTCTGCACCGATAGAGGAGCGATCCTCAAACGTCATATTTGCAGGATTGCCGTAAAGGTTGGAAGGCCCGATACTGGCAGCAGTGTGAGCTTCCGTAATGCCGAACGAGGAACTGTTCGGGCCGATCTCCAGGAATTGCATGCCGCTGGTTTGATCGTCTGAACCCTGACTCCAGGCAGTGAAAGGAAGTAGCGTGCAGAGAATGCACAGGATGATGCTTGCTCCTAAGTTGTTTAGTTCGTTCATAAGTGAAATCTGAGTGAAAATACGTGGAAATTAGAGAATCCGGATGGTTCCCGGACAAATGCGTAGTCTACGGACGGCTTAAACTTATCAAATGGCAAATGAATTGAAAAGCCGGCACTTAACTGTCCGGTGTCGCCGCTGCGATCCAGTTCGGCAAATTGCCAGCCTCCCCGGAGTGTAAACCGTTCATGGAGTTGGTAAGAGCTGCCCAATCGGAGTTGTTGACTGTTGGTTTGAATCGATTCGGTAGAAGAAATAACCGAGGGGGTGCCACTACCGACCTCCACATCATGTTCGATAACGTCTGAATTTTGGCTCCTTATTTCATAGTTAACGGCAGCAATCCACTTGGAGGTAATTTCGTACGACGCACCAAAGATATAGCGAGTGGGAAATTGATCAACTACCTCGCGGGAGCCATCCAGATTGTAAAGATCACTGGTGTCCCAGCTATAGGAAGCCAGCAGATCTTTTATGGTCAAACCAATATTTACATTATCAAAAGGATGAACGAGTACACCGAAGTCCAGGCCCACACCGGTGGCGTTGGATACCTCCTGATGATAGTTCGCCAAATTGAATTTTACCGCGGTTCCCAGGTATACGTTCGGGCCGGTGCGTATGCCGAAGGCTGTTTGAAACTGGAATTCATTCGTGGACAGATTCCTTGTGTGGTATCCGCTTTGCGTGCGACCGTCAATATTCGATACATTGGCATTAATCAGGGATACGCTGAGTCCGGCACTGGGGGGAAGGGGGATTGATCCGTTAAGGGTGTGAAGAGTCCGGTCGAAGGTCATCAGGGCACTGGAGAGATCCAGTTGTATACCATCCTGTGCCTCGGCGGCCAGGGCGGGATTATAATGAGCGTATATGCCCTGTTGGGATACCGCGGTCAGGGCGTTGCCCATTCCCATTCCCCGTGCCCCGAGACCCATACGGGTATAGGAGCCGGCAAAACCGCCATTTTGAGCCTTTATCGGCTCAAGAGGGAGTAGCATAAAGGAGATTGTGCATCCCAGGAGCAGTATTGTAAGGTTTTTAAAAATTTCCTCGTTCATCGACATTAAGATAGTAATTTGCTTTAAAAAAGTTACTTAATCCAGGAGCAATATCTTGCCTTTAGCTTCGCCGCCGGCTGTTGTTATCCGATAAAATACAGGACCGTTGGCCACTTCACGGCTCTCGCCGTCGAGACCGTTCCATACAGCTTCATAAGTTCCGGGTCCGTAGCTGCGATTTTCAAGCGTACGAATCAAGTTCATACCGTAGTCAAATAATTGAATGTTAACCGATCCCTGCCGCTCCACCTCGAATTTGATGCGAACCACCTGGTGGCTGGACGGTGAAAAAGGATTGGGATAGGCGTAGGCATCGACATCAAGGGCATCTTCCTGGTATTGATTTCCACCTTCCAGCGGCATATTCACCCGTGTTATCTGCCAGGTTTCCCCCTGGTCTGCCGTGGAGGCGATTCCATCTTCCGTACCTACCCAGATGCGTTCCGTCGTTGTGGCGACGCTGAGCTTATTTGCGGATGCTTTTATAAAGGTATTGGGGCTTTCGATCCGGGTGATTTTTTTCCAGCTTTCTCCGTTATCCCTCGAAATGAAGAGCCCCTGATCGCCGGCAGCCGCGATCGTGTTACCCTGAAAATCTATGGCATTGATCCGTTCGCCGATGAGGTGACGCTGGAATTGTTGTCCATTTCTGGTTGAGACGACGCCAAATTGTTCCGCTTGATTGGGATTTGCCACCCAGTTGGTCATCCAGATCCGCCCGGTCTGTGGTTGCTGTTTGATTTCAATGACCCAGTCGGAGAGCAATCCGCTTCTGGCCGATTCAAATGATATATGTTCCCATCTTATGCTGTCTATGGGGGCCGTCAGGGCGTTATCTGAAATATTGATACCGTTGGCCGTGCCCACCCAAACCCGTTGTTGTCGGTCAATTAGCACTTCAAAACCCTTCAGGTTGTTAAAGGGTCGAGGGTTGTATTCATTTTTTTCCGTGCCGTTCTCTATGAAATCCCATTCGTAAGTGGAATCCGGAATAAGTTTCGATTCGTCATCCGGGGGGAGGATGACTCGATTCCAGTTTTGCCCAAAATTGGTACTTCGAAGCAGGCCGAGGGCCCAGTTGGTTGAAAAGATGACTTCTCCCTGTGAATCGAGTCCGAACGGGGGAGATTGCTGGGGGACCACAACCGGTAGTTTAGCATAGGTGTGACCGCCGTATTGAAATGTGGTGTCGGATTCTTCATCCAGGGGCAAGGCCACAAAGCTCCATTGCTCGCCGCCGTCGCTCGAGAGGTAGTAACCCAGGCCTGTTTGAACTCCTTCGTCTTCGGTATTGTATCCCAGGCCGGCAACCACGGTATCGGGAGCAAGATTAATAGAGAATAGTCGTCCCCGTCCCTCGACAACACTGTCAGCATTTTCCGGTTTGTGCCATTCATTGCTGTTACCGATGTTGCGGTTTAGACCGGGTCCGATCCATAACGTATCTCCCAATCCGGCCATGTTGGAAACACCATTTTGCTGAATGGAGTTGAAGGGAGAGGGAACCGGCCCCACCACCTGGGCGCTACTGTGGAATGGCAGAAAGAGCGTCAGAAGTAAGAGTAAGAACAGGGTGACGCTCCCAATCTCTCTGAAGACTCGCCGTTTAACGGGCAGATTAAATAAGTTTTTTAACAATAAAGTGGACATAGATATAGAACTATAAAAGCTTCTTGATACAGGCGGCCGCTCCTCTATTTTTTCGGGAGGAACTAACCGCAGGCCGTTTTGCTATGTAAGTGTTGCTGTGCATATACGAGCGATTCTGTGTATTTCCTCATAACGTGTTTCTGAACAGTCCGAACGGTTACGTACCGGATGCTGCAGGTAATTGATATGAAGAACGGATTATTAATCGGTTATCGTGAACGTGGTCATGACGGTGTCACTGTACAAACCGGATTTGTCCCGGGCATAGTAGTGGATATCATAGGAGGCCGATTCGTTATTGGAGTTTACGCTCAAAATCTGGGTAAAAACGGAATCGCCTGCAGCGACGTCTCCCGAGTCGTCGGACCCGTCATCGAATAGATCGATCGTTTCAAGGGTATCCCCCGAGCTTACCAGATTAAAGGCTACTTGTGCGATATTATCCTGCCCGTCGGGATCGGATACCTCGGCACGAAAGGCCACATTTCTGACGGTATCACCACTCGGTTTCTCCACCGTATCGGGATTGGCGACATCGTGTATAATCGGGGGCGAGCCGGGGAAACCTATCACGCGAACCGGTTTTTGTACCCATGAGCCGTCTGGATTCGGGGCGTCAGCATATATATAAACGTCAAAAGTTGCAAACGTTGCAGTAGTAAGGTTGAGAGCGACCGAGGTTTCAAATCTCTGGTCGGAATCCGCAGCCGTGAGGGGACCATTGCTGATAGCGGTTTGTCCATCGGACCTGCGTATCACGTAAGAAGGTTCTGCGGAGGGTGCTATGTTTTTAAAAGTAGCTTCGATAGTGATTTCCACGGAAGCATCCCGGACCGTGTCAGCCTCCTCGAACGAGATGGTGTCAGGTTCCACGGTCACCTTTTTTATATTTGCAGGAGAGGCGGTAGGGTCGTCGGGTCCGGGAGGTGTATCACAACTGTATCCGACTAGGAAAACCAAAAAAAGCAGTAAAAGGAATTGATTCGGGGAAGAACTCAATAGCTGCGGGGTATAATCTGAAATATAATGTTTGAATTTGGTTCGACTGTTATAACGCAGGGACGTACTTGAATATTAGAATCTATTTGAAAAAGAAAATATAACAGCTGCTATGAATGAATGCTAGTTAAAATGCCGGGAATATCTTTTTTTGAAACCAGGAGGGTGCTCGGGAACCTGAACTATATAGCGGTGAAACGAAATTTGACCACCTGCTGTGTTAACAGAATCAAGAACAGGTAGAATTGATTTTAATTATATCTACCGCTATATTTTGCTTCTATGCGAAAAAGACTCATCCCTCATAATAAGCGACAGACGATCTGGCCTTGGTGGCCGACGGATAATTATATGGCAGTGGGTGGGTCATTGTTTTGACATTTTAAGTTTACAGGTTATTTACATCAGCCCGCTGCAGATGCCTGGAGCGGGCTTTTTTTATAGGACGGTTTAACCGGCAATTCATGGATATATCGAGATTTAAACAATTAGCGAAAAATCACACGGCGGTTCCGGTGTATCGGACCCTGATGGGGGACGTATTGACTCCTGTTTCCCTGTTTTTGAAAATGCGGGAGGGAACCCGGTACCCCTTTTTGCTTGAATCCGTCGAGGGAGGAGAGACCCTGGCCCGGTATTCCTTTCTGGGTCGTGATCCCTACAAGGTTCTGCAGTATGACGGCAATCGCGTGTTTTTGGACAACGGTGTAGAAACGCAGGATTTGGGCGAAGACTACTTTGCTATTCTAAAAGAATTAACCACCGCTTATAAAGAGCCAAATCTTCCCGAGTTGCCGAGATTAACGGGAGGTGCCGTCGGATTTTCGGCGTATGACACGGTTCGACGGGTCGAGCATCTGCCGGACGTGCCGGAAGACGATCTCGAGTTGCCGGAAGCGGTCTGGGCCTTTTATGATGAGATTTTTGCATTCGATCATGTGAAGCAACAGGTAATTATTATAAAGACCGTATTTCCCGAGCAGCAGTCCGACGTTGAATCGCTTTACCATGAGGCCCAGCAGTCGCTCGACCAGATGGAAGAGGTCATCAATGCACCGCTACCGGAGTCGCGTCCTTTTTCGATCGATCCAGAGGAAGTTGACAGCAATACCTCGAGAGATGAATTCGAAACGGTCGTCGAGAAAGCCAAAGAGCATATTTATGAGGGGGATATATTTCAGGTGGTTTTGTCGCAGCGATTTGGCACGGCTTACGAGGGCGACCGATTCATGCTGTATCGAGCCCTCCGCATGGTCAACCCGTCTCCCTACCTGTTTTATCTTGAATTCGGCAATTTTGCCCTCATCGGTTCCTCGCCTGAAGTATTGGTTCGGGTACAGGATCGGAAAGCGCAATTGCTGCCGATAGCCGGCACCCGGCGCCGGGGAGATACGGAGCAGGAGGATAGGGCGCTTGAGGAGGATCTGAAGAACGATCCGAAAGAGATTGCCGAACATGTAATGTTGGTGGATTTGGGGCGAAATGACTTGTCCCGCGTGTGCAAACCCTCGACCGTGACGTTGCAGCGAAACCAGGTCATCGAACGGTATTCGCACGTGATGCATATCGTATCCGATGTAATCGGGGAACTGCAGGAGGAGCAATCGGCCGTGGACGCACTGAAAAAATGCTTTCCCGCCGGAACGGTGAGTGGAGCTCCGAAAATACGGGCCATGGAGATTATCGACAAATTGGAGCCCACCAAACGGGGCCCGTATGCCGGGGCCGTCGGCTACTTTGACTTTTCCGGCAACATGGATACCTGTATTGCGATTCGAACGATGGTGGCTACCGACGATAAAGTGTATATTCAGGCCGGGGCCGGTATAGTGGCTGACAGCGAGCCAACGCGTGAATTCGATGAGACCGTCGATAAGGCGGGAGCCTTGATTGAGGCTCTGAACGTAGCTCTTAATATGACCAAAAATCAACAGCCAACGATATGAAAACGATTTTATCGGGTATTACTCCCTCCGGAAAACTGCACCTGGGAAATTATTTCGGCGCCATTCGCCAGCATATACAGATGCAGGAAAAGGGAGATGCTTTTTATTTTATTGCCAATTATCATTCGCTGACCTCCATTAATGACGGTGAGCAGATCAGGTCCAATACCTATGATATCGCTCTGGATTACCTGGCGCTGGGGCTCGATCCCGAGAAATGTACGTTTTTTCTGCAGAGCGATGTCCCGCAGGTCGTAGAACTGGCCTGGATTCTGGGTACGTTCACTCCCGTCAGCAAAATGGAGAAGGGCGTGGCCTATAAGGAGAAAGTGCAGCAAGGATTGAGTCCCAACATCGGACTGTTTACCTATCCCATCCTGCAAGCCGCGGATATCCTGATTTATAACTCGGATCTGGTACCGGTGGGGGCGGATCAAAAGCAGAATCTTGAAATTTGCCGTGACCTGGCCGGAAAGATAAATCATCAATATGGAGACGAAGTGCTTAAACTGCCCGAGCCGCATATTGTGGAATCGGTCGCGGTAGTCCCCGGCGTGGATGGCCGAAAGATGAGCAAGTCGTACGGAAATACCATCGATATTTTTGATGAAGGTAAAACGTTGAAGAAGAAAGTGATGGCGATTGAAACGGATTCGACTCCGCTGGACGAACCCAAGGATCCTGACAGTTGCAATGTGTTTGCTTTGATCAAGCTGTTTGCCGACGAGACAAAGAAAAACGAAATTGCCGAAAAATACCGGGAGGGCGGATACGGATACGGTCATGCTAAAAAGGAATTACTTGGAATGATCGAAAACTATTTCGCCGAGGCGCGCGAGCGTCGCAAAAAGCTGGCGAATAACATGGACTATGTCCGTGACGTATTGGCTGAAGGGGGACGAAAGGCCCGTGAACGGGCAGAAACGGTGATGAAGCCGATTCGAAAATTAACGGGAATCGAACGCACGTTTAGTTTCAGCGGTGAAAAAACGGCCGTTCGTCGGTCCTGACGGTGACAGAGTGGAGGGTCCGGCAGACTCCCAGCCCGGATTCCTACGAAGTGAAATCCGGGCTAGCCTTCGTTATCTACAATTATAATTATATTTACC
>CAYQXO010000021.1:0-27652 GCA_964421495.1 uncultured Balneolaceae bacterium
TCCAGGACCGCTTTGAAATGCATCTCCCAAGGTGATGCTGACATCGCCAATAACTTCGACACCCTCTCCCTCGGCGTTAACGGTGATATCAGTGCCGGGAGCCAGGGGATTACCGTTTTGATCGGAAACGGAATAAGTGAATTGCTGACTTCCGCCGTTGGGAATGGAAAAGCTGGTTGGATTGATACTGTGAACACGCGGAACGCCCGAGAACAGAACGGTAGTGCTGGTCGTAATTTCTTCGTCGTTTTCGTTAACCGTTTTGGCCTGGATGGTTGCATACCCTTCGCCCAGAGTTTCGTGTTCCGGTCTTGGATTATTGGATATAAGATCAACGGTAGCTTTCCCCTGTTGATCCGTTTTAGCGGATCCCTCGATTTGTCCACCGTCGGTTGTAAAGTACACCACGGTACCGGGTTCCACAATGTTCCCGTATTTGTCGCCTACAAAGGCCGTGATTTGATTGGTCAGACCAAATTCGTTGTAGCCGGGGAAATTAATCGTCTCGGCCGCCACTCCGAAATGCTCCTGGTCGGGCAGTCCCCCGTGAATAGCAATGTTTACCGGAGAGGACCGGATCGTGAATGAGCCGCGATCGACAAGGGCTTGTATTTTTACGGCGCCGGCCTCTGTACCACTGTTCAGGTTGGCCGAAACCAGTCCGTTTTCGCCCGTCGTTGCGGTTTCGGGTGAGATGGATTCTCCCCCGCCGGGACCTTTGCTGATGGAGAACTCTACGGTTGCCGCATGCTCCTGGTCAACCGGTCGTCCGGCGGAATCTTTTACTTGAAACTGAAAACTGGCGTTTTGTTTACCCCCCGACTCCCGAACGGAAATGGACTCGTCGGACAGCGACAGCAACTCTATACTGGCCGCTCCGCCCGTCCCGTCGTCGCCGGGCACGCCGCCGCCTCCTCCGCCCGAGGTGTCATCGTCGGCCGGGATAAGTTCGAAAGTGGGAACGTCAATGTCTCGACCGGGGACGGCGAGGACTTCCTGGGTTACAATGTCAAACGCTTCTTTACGTGCTTCAATAAAAATGGAAAAGGTACTGTCTACCTGTTTTTCGAATGCATAGCGACCGCTGTCATTGGTCGTTTTAACTATTTCCGGCTCGGGGGATACAATACGGACGATGGCATTGTTGATGGGCTGACCGGAGCTTTTGTTGATTACCTGCCCCGTAATCGAGATGGGCTCCTCATCCGTTCCGGTCGTATCGCAACTGGACATGAGGGACATGCCGACAAATAAAATAAATAATAGACTCCAACGGTTCATAGTTTTCATCGTCCTGTAATTGATATAGAGTTTAGCAACTTTGTAATAAATTTAATTTAGATAGAACGGCAAAGTATGAACAGTTGTTCCCCTTCTACCCAGACCAATCAAATATTACGGTTTCTTTTGCATTATAACTATAACACAACTGTAAAAGTAAAACAAAGATTCTTAAAACTAAAATCGGTACCCTTTTTTATTAATGCGAAATAGGGTGCAGTTGAAAAACAGGTGGTTAGCCCGAATTTTTCACCCGGGAAATCGCCTTTTTTGCAGTAGATAGGTAAAAGTCCGACAGACTCCCGGGGTCAAAAGTCAGTGAAACTAAATCGGTAAACTCGAAGATTGATTAGAAACGCAGTATGATGTCTCTGGATATTCTGATAGTCTTTGGGTTATTGGTGGCGGCTGTCGTTCTGTTTACTTTACATTGTAGGGAGTATAATGAAAGCTGCATTTTAAGTTACGAATGGGTATGATGTAAGTATCGATGGAAGTATGGTTCAGGTCAAGAGCGCTTTGAAAAAGTTAATTGTTAACGCATAAGCATTAAAAAACGTCGCACACGTGCTGTTAAAAAGAGCGGCTGTCATATTTCGCAAATGGAAACGCAGATCGGATACGTATCTTCCGATTTTGGGATGGCTGCCTCGCTATTCTCGTTTCGAATTGCGCGGGGATGTAATGGCGGGGGTGACCGTGGGAGTTATGCTGATCCCCCAGGGAATGGCGTACGCAGTGTTGGCGGGGGTTCCTCCCATTTATGGTTTGTATGCTGTTCTGCTTCCCCTGCTGGTATATCCTGTCTTTGGCACCTCGCGCCATCTTTCGATCGGCGTGGTTGCAATCGATATGTTGATAATTTCAGCCGGGGTCGGGGCTATAGCGGAGTCGGGGACGGATCAGTATGTGGGATTGGTCATACTACTCGCGGCCCTGGTGGGGGCCACGCAGATTGCGATGTCGGTGGCACGACTGGGTTTTATCATTAATATTTTGTCGCGACCGGTGGTGGTGGGATTTACGACGGCGGCTCCCATCATTATCGCTTTCAGCCAGCTTGGTAATTTAATGGGGGTGGATATACCCCAGACCCAGTTTATATTTGTCATCATAAGCAATGTTATCGAGCAGATTAACCAGGCTCATCTGCTTACTATGATCGTGGGACTGGCGGGAATTCTGATATTATGGTCCATTCGAAAATGGTTTTCGCTGTTCCCCCAATCTCTTTTATTGGTTGTAGTCAGCACGCTGGCGGTATGGGGATTGAATCTGCATCAGCACGGCGTGGAGATTGTAGGTGCGGTTCCTTCCGGTCTGCCCACGCCCCAATTTCCCTCGTTGGATCTGGACGAGACGAGGCGATTATTGTCGACCGTCATAACCCTTTCGCTGGTGCAATTTATCTACATCGTGTCGGTGGCCCGCGTTTTTGCGCAACGGCACCATTACACCATCCATCCAAACCGGGAGTTGATGGCCATCGGGGCGGCGAACTTTTTTGGCAGTATGCTGCAGGGAATGCCGGTTTCGGGAAGTTTCTCCCGGTCGGCCGTCTCGGAACAGGCAGGGGGGCAAACCAGTCTGACCAATGTATTTGCAGCGGGAGTGGTGGTGTTAACCCTCCTGTTTTTTACGCCCCTGTTCTACTATTTGCCGCAGCCGGCCCTTGGCGCGATCATCGTGGTTGCGGCGATCGGGCTGATCGACGTGGATGAGATCAAATACCTGTTTAAAACCAAGCAGCGCGACGGGTGGATCGCCCTGTTCACGTTTGCGGTGACGTTGCTGGTGGGAATACAGGAGGGTATTCTGCTGGGCGTCGGAGCCTCTTTGATTGCCGTCCTGCTGAGGGCTTCGCGACCGCACGTAGCCGTACTGGGCTACGTTGCGGGATCGCGATCCTTTCGCGACATCACCCGCTTCCCGGAAGCCGAACAGATTGAGGGGATACTGGTCTTGCGGGTGGAAGCCTCCTTCTCGTTTACCAACGCAGAGTATTTCAAGGATTTTATTATCGAGCAAAGCGAGGAGGAGGATCGCCACCTGCACTCGGTGGTGATCGACGGGATGAGTATCAACGACCTGGACACCACCGCCGTGGATGCCCTTAAATCCGTTTTGGAAAGCCTCGAGGATATGGAAATCGATATCTACATGACCGGACTCAAGGGACCGGTACGCGACGTGATGTATCGATCCGGACTGGCGGATATGGTCGGGGTGGACCACTTCTATATGAGTCCGCACCGCGCCGTCATGCACATACTGAGCAGCCGGGGAGGGGATGAAAACCTAGAACAGGATCTGCGGGCGTATCGGGAATCTTCCTAGCCCGGATTTCCACTTCGTGGGGATCGCTTCGCTCGGTGCGCTAACGCGGGAATCGCTAACGCTCGGTGCACTTCGTGGGAATCGCTTCGTTCTGAGCTCACCAAGAAATCCGGGCTGGTGATTTATAATAGCCGTTGCATGATTTCCTGCAAATCCTGTTTCCGAACAGACAGTGGATGGGACCGGAGATTTAAATAAAGTTAAAAATTTCTAATATTATAAAGAGCTACACGGGATATATATGTATTATATTGTACATAAACAGATATTTAAACACTCTATAAAAGTCTCTGTATAAGCAAAATAGCTTACCATTAAAAAATTTTAATAAAATTTTTGCATTGTTCCGCACTATTCGTACATTGTGGAGTAGCTGTTCATTTTAAAAAAGCTTTGCTAGCATATGTTACAATTGGTTTTTAAAATGTTTATATAGATGGAATGAGCAAGGGGATGCAGGCAGGGTAAGAAAAGTTTAATCAATTCGGTGTTAAAAGCCAGACTTTTTACAAATTTAATTGTTTGAAGAATTCGTTAGCAATTGATAAGACAAGTTGTATTTATTACTAGCGTTTAAACGAATCACTGTGCGTATATTTAACTACCAACAATACATAAATAAATAAACACGGGAGACTACTACTATGGGTCAACAACAACTTTTACTCGTCATACTGGTTACGATTATCGTGGGTATCGCCACGGTAGTTGCCATCAACACCTTCAGTTCAGCCGCCGATTCTGCGAATGTCGATGCGGTGCGGCAGGATGTTGCAACAATTGCTTCATCTGCGCAGGGTTACTATATGAAGCCTGGAGGTTTAGGTGGAGGTGGACAAGATTTCACCGATATAACGTTTGATGATGTTTCCTTTGCATCAGAAGGTGTTAGTGGTGATGCGTTAACTGCATGGAACCAAAATGGAACTTATGTAATAAGTGGACAAGGGAGTAATGATTTTACAGTTACTGCTTATCCGTCAAGTTGCTATGCAGATGATGCAGGAGATCTACCAGTAACTTCATGTGCTGACAATGATGAACTTACAGCTACAATAAGTGCGGATGATCTAAGCTGGACTAACTAAGCACTACTAAACCTTATCGGTTAAAAGGGCTCCAATAATGGAGCCCTTTTTTTCTCTATACTGGATTTGCCTCGAATTTTATAGCAATTGAATATAGACTGGTCTTTTAGAAAACTGTTCAGGGATAACGGAAAGTACGTAATAGTACCGTTGGCAGGGTTGCTCATTTTGCCCTGTTTTAGCGTTTCCCCCTTGAATGGATATGACGAGAAACGGCTGTTTGTCATTCTTGTGCTGGCCTTGACCCTGGCGGTGTGCATTATCTGGTTTCAACAGAAGGAGAATCTACGGCTTTTCATCAGCCGGCTGCCGGGTCGTGCGTGGATGGCAGTGGGCGGATTCTTTTTGATGGGAGGGATCTCGGCCTGGTTGTCCGTCAGCCGGGCCCACGCCTTTATAGAGGTGCTGCATCTTGCGGGCTTGACGGTATTGATACTCTCGTTGGCTGCTCTTTACGACGGACATCCGCGTTTCTTTGCAAGGGCAGTTATGGTCACGCTGTTCGGATTTGCCTCGATATATGTTTTCCAGGTATTGGTGGAGTACGGTTTGCACTTTACCGCCGATAACCATCCGCTCTGGCCGCATCGCAGCCGATTTGTCCTGCAGTTTGACGGAGAAACGGTAGCGGGGGGCAATAATATCGGTTTTGAGAATATACGCTTTTTTAACCACGTCCAGACGTGGACCCTGCCCCTGATGGTGGCGGGAGCGGGTATGTTGCCGCGCAAGTGGTGGGCCGCGAAACAGGTGGCAAATGGGGTGCTGGCGTTCTGGTGGATGCTGGTCTTCGCCTCGGCTGCGCGCGGTACCGCAATTGGCTTGCTTTTAAGTGCCGGCTTGATCTGGTTGTTCTTTGGAAAACATGCGCATCGCTATCTTCGCCGCTTTGGACTGACGCTCATATTGGGCGCCCTGTTGTACCTGGTCCTGTATAAATGGATTCCGGCCGAGGCCGAGGGAATGAAAAGCATCGTACGCTCCAATCCGAGTAATCGATGGGATTATTGGTCCAACGCCTTCCGACTGTTCAAGGAACATTGGCTGCTGGGTATCGGACCCATGCACTACGCCCATGTCGGTTATAAAACCAGCGTAGCGGCGCCCCATAATATGTATCTGCAGATGTTGGCAGAGTGGGGAATCGCCGGGTTTGGCTTTTTGGCCTGGATCGGGATCAGCGGTTATACCCGGTGGATTACTACGATCCGGAAGCGCATTTCGAAATATACAACCCCCGCGATGTCGTTGCGTTTGGGACTTACAGCCGCGGTGACGGCCGCCTTGCTGCACGCATTTGTAAGCGGAATCATGAATTCGCCGCTGAGCCAGTTGTGGGGAGCACTTATTATAGGATGGATGATTGGCCAATATCGAAAAGATAAAATAACATCAGATAAAAGTTTTGACGTTCGGATAAAGCCGCGATATATGATTTTTGCTAAAGTTTTCTTACTATTTATTATGATATCCTATGGATATTTGTTGTACCCGCAAATTAAAGATGTACAGAATCGTACGGAAAAGTATAGGCAACATGTTGATACGCACATTGTGTATCCCCGTTTCTGGAACCAGGGAAAATTTGGTTTTGAATAAAGGATCAATGCTCTATGCCCGAATTTAGATTCACCGGTCGGTCGCCGCAGGGAAAGAAGATTAAAAGCGAGTTTGAGGCCGATAACAAAAAGAAGGCCAAAAAGAAAGTGGACAAGGTCGCCAAGGCTAAAAACCTGACGATCGACTCGATAGATAAAAAGGAGACGTTTCAGTACAAGATAAAGAAGAACGGGAAGAAGGCCGTTACGGGTGAACAGGAGGCTTATAGCAAGGAGGAGCTGGAGAAAGCCCTTCGCAATCTGGGATACGAGGTCGTCCGGGTGAACAAGAAGTGGTTTGACCTTTCGGGGGGCGTGCCCAGCAAGGAGGTGGTCAATTTCATCCGCCTGTCGGCCGATCTGCTCAAGCAGCAGCTTAGTTTCGACGAGATTTTGAATTTGCTGTATGCCGACACGACCAACAAGAAGATGAAGGAAACCATCAAGGAGATCCAGAAAGATCTCAAGGATGGTAAGGAGGGTAGCGAAGTGTACGGCAAGCATGACGATGTTTTCGGCGAGTTTGCCGCGTATATGCTGAGCGTGGCGTCCACCAGCGGTAATATGGCCCAGGTGTTCGAGAGTACGGCGAAATTTATGGAGCGGGACGAGCAGTTTAAGAAGAACCTCCGAAAAGCGCTCCTGATGCCGGCTATTACGCTCGTGGCCACGATTGGAGTGGTACTGTTTTACGTGGGATATATTTTCCCGGCGACGGCCGAGATGTTTGTCGAGATGGGAATCAACCTGGAGGAGCAGGCCCCGATGACGGCCGTGACGCTGGATATCAGTCACTGGTTGCAGGCTAACTGGCTGTTGATAATATTTTCGTTCGTAGCTCCCATAGGCGGATTTGCCTATTTTGCAAGTACGGATTACGGTCGACTGTGGGTGGACAGGAATTTGATCAAAGTCCCGGTTATCGGGGATATTATGCATAAAACCAGTATCGAGATTTTCTCGCGTGTGTTTTATACCTTGTACAGCGGATCGGGCCAGAATATCGAGGTGATACGGACCGCCGCCGAGGCCTGCAGGAATAAGTATATGGAAAAACGAATTAAGGAGGTGGCCCTCAAGGGAATGGTCGAGGATGGCGCGGGACTGGTGGAATCCCTCGAGGCTACGGACGTATTCACGCAGACGGCGATCAGTCGTTTCCGGCTGGGTGCTCAGTCGGGGGCCTTAAAGGGAAACAGCCTGCAGCTTGCCAATTATTACGAAACCCTGACGTCGGCGAAGATGGATACGGTCTCGGATATGATAAGCCTGTTTGTCAATATCGTGATTATGGTGGCCCTGGTCGCTATTACGATCGTATCCTCCGAGGCGGCCATTATTAAGCCGCAGCAGGGCAATATGGGTTGATCACGTTTCATCGCAATTAAACTTATTTATTCAGCTTACATTCTAATTTTCCAGCGATAAGTTTCTATGGCCAAAATCGACACGCGCAAACATATCGGTGTGATTCTCCTGAATAAGGGGATCATCACGGAGGAGCAGCTTGACGAGGCTATGGAAATTCTGGACAAGGAGCCGCCTTCCTCGGATCGGCGGCTGGGACAGATTCTCTACCAGGATCTGGGACTGGACCGCCATGCGGTGATGAAGTCCATCGCCAATATCTATGCCTTCAGCGAGGTGTATGAAGACCAGGAGGAGATTGACCAGGGGAAGATTGACGAAGTCAATCAATATGTGGATGAACTGCCCGAGGAAGTGGTGGACGAGCTGGTTCACCGCAAAGCGATTCCCTTCGAAAAAAGCCGGGACTCCCTGACCATTGCGACGGCGGATCCGGCGGATCCCTCGTTGAATGACCTCGTCTCGCGACTGAACTTCAAGAAAGTCGGGTTTGTCTACTGCCGCCTGGAATTGATCGACGATCTGCTCTCCAAAGTGTACGAGGAACGCAATGAGTTTCTCGACCTGCTCGACGAGATGGAGTATGAGGAGGCCGAGATTCCCGACGATACGGATGAGCAAGTGGATGAGGAGGAGATCGACGCCGAGATTAACCAGAGCATGCTCAACTCTCTGGTGGAGGGGATGCTCGTGGAGGGCGTCCGAAGAGGCGTAAGCGATATTCATATGGTGCCCAGCGGCAAAGTGGCGACCGATATCCGTTTCAGGACGGACGGCAAGCTTCATCTGTGGCATCAACAGGAGAATGTGAAACCGGAAGCCCTGTCGGCCGTCGTCAAGGATAAAACCCGGAATGTAGATCGCTTTGAGCGGGACAAATCACAGGACGGATTTATTCAGCGCGTGGTGGATAATCATCACATTCGCTACCGGGTTTCGATTATGCCGATTGTGGGGCAACAATTCGACCGCAAGTTTGAATCGATCGTGATTCGTATCCTGGACGACCGCAAGGTAATCAAGGACCTGAACAAGCTCGGTCTGCAGAAAAATGCCTATGATGACTTTGTGAAAGCGATTAGCAAGCCTTCCGGCATTGTGATTATAACGGGTCCCACGGGTAGCGGTAAGTCGACCACGCTGGTGGCAGCCCTCTACTATGTGAATGAGCCGGAACTCAACGTGTTGACGGTGGAGGACCCGGTTGAGTATATGATCGATGATGCCCGCCAGCTGAAAATCGGTCCCAGCATGAGTTTTGAAGAGTCGATACGGGGTATCCTGCGGCACGACCCGGATATCGTCCTGGTCGGTGAGATACGGGATCTCGAAACGGCGCAGATTGCCATTAAACTGGCGAACACCGGTCACCTGACGTTTTCAACCCTGCACACCAACGATGCCCCGAGTGCGGTTTCACGACTGTATAAAATGGGCGTCGAACCTTTTCTGATTGCCAATGCGGTAAACCTGGTGATGGCCCAGCGCCTTATTCGAACGTTGTGTAAAAACTGTAAACGGGAAATGGAAGATCTGAACCCCGAATTTGCACGCTCGCTGGGTTTTTCCGACGAGGAAATCGAGAATACTACATTCTACGAAGCCGTGGGATGCGAGAAATGCAACGATACAGGCTACAAGGGACGATCGGCCATTATGGAAGCTCTCTACTTTACACAGGATATCAGTGATGCTATTTTGCAGTCGGGCGACGATATCGATGAGGAGGCCATCAAGCGTATGGCCATGAAAAATGGAATGCTGAGCCTCAGGGGATCCGGCCGGGAGCGTATTAAGAGCGGGATAACCACCCTCGAGGAGATTGCGGCCGTAACGCTGGAAGACGAGGAATGAGAAATGCTCTGAAAGGGGAGCAGCTTATGATTTCACGTAAAATTACTTACATTGAAGCAATGATAAACTAAAGGTACTGCTATATGACGGGAATGTCGGAGTTTATACAGGTGATGGGAGCGATGGTCATTTTTTCTCTCATTCTGATGAATATGAACCGGTTTATGGTATTGAACGATCTGGCCCTGGTACAGAACGAATATGAACAGGTGGCCATGGCGGCCGGTCAGAGTATCATCAACGAAGCGCGTGTGCAACGCTTTGATGAAAATGACGAAACCTATACGGCCCATAACAAACTGGGTCCGGAAGGATCGGAAAATCGTCAAAACGTTTCCGATCCGCCGTATAATGATTTTGACGATTATCATGGATATTATGAAACTCGTAATATAAACGGAGTGGATTATAACCTGGGTGTTGAGGTATGTTACGTGGAGCAAGCGGACCTGGATCAGTGTGTGGATTATGTTACGGAACATAAATACATGACGGTGGAAGTGGACAACCGGTATATGGATAGCACGGTCCGCTTGCATATGGTAAAAAGTGCTTTTTAGACCTAAATAAACTTAATCAATCACCATCACAGCAGGTGTTGAAACGGAGTGGTTCCTATGAATAACGACGGCAATTCAAACAGGGAAGCGTTACCCGATTATATCCGGAAATATCTTCAGCAGCCGCCGCAACTGTTGAAAAATTTCCATAATGAGGATCTCCTGGCCTATTTGAATCTGGGAGAGGAACAGCGCTATGTCCAGGACGATGTGATTATCAGCGATGATGAGTTTGTCAATTCCGCTTATCTGATTGCAGAGGGACGCGTGTGCATCTGGAAGGATAATATTCAGCTGGCCACCCTCAAGGAAGGGAGTTTTCTCGGCGAGACCTTTTTGTTCAGCAAAAATAACCGAATTGCCAATGTGGTGGCGGAGGAGGATTCCCTGCTGCTGAAATTTGATCGACACGAGGTACTCAATTTTTTCAGGCGCAAGCCGGAGAAGCTGTTTAACATCTTTACGCGAAATATTATAGAGATTCAGCAGAAGAAGATCAGTAACATGAATATGCAGCTCCTTCAGCTTAAAAAGCGGCTGTTGAATGAAAATTTAGGAAAGGATATCTCATGAACTTAGGACTGGTTACCAGTACCGTGATCGGGGGAATGCTGCTTCTGGGTATCCTGACACTGAATATCCGGATGTCGCAGGAGTCTGATCATACCACCATGAATCAGATTACCAAGATGAATGTCAACGCCGTGGCCGATTTTGTGGAGTATGACTTTCGAAAAGTGGGGTATAATGCGCCGGATCCCAAAGTGGTGTACGCCGATTCCACGAAATTTACGTTCAACGGAGATATGGAGGATGACGGTACGGTGGATCAGGTTACGTGGGAGTTTACGACCAACGGGGTTTCTGCCACCAACAATCCGGATGACCGGCTGCTGGTACGCGTTAAAAATGGACAACAGACGGATATCACGCGCGGGGTAACCGATTTTGACTTGAATTATTATGACAAAGATAATCAACCGACTACCAATCCACCGGATGTAAGGTATATCGAGGTGTTTATCGAGGTTCAAAGCCCTTCGCAGGTTGACGGCGAATACATTACTACGTCATGGGAAAAACGCTTTGCCCCCTGGAATCTTCAACAATAAGGGGTAATTGCTCTCACCCATGCAGGCACAGGGCTAATATACACGTCAAACTAATCTGACTCTCAATACGGAAAAATGGGACGGGGACTGCTTATAACGGTTACGTTGTTGGTTGCACTGTATAGTTTAATGATTATAAATATGCAGGAGCGACAAAAAGAGATTGCTACGCAAAATGTTGATAAAATGCAGGAAATCCAGGCCCGTAATGCGGCATATTCAGGAATCGATCTGGCAGTCCATAATTTAAGTAATAATGGATGGGACTATAACAATGTTCAGGCTCGCCAGCAACATCAAATAGGGGAAATGCGTACGGTAATACAATTGCAAAATCCACTGAACTCCCCTATTCGATACAATCAGCTTAAAGTCAACTCGCAGGGGATAGCGGGCCAGGTGCAAAAATCTGTCACGTCCATGCTGAACACCAATTTGCCCACTCCCCGTGCGGCCATGGCGTTTTATGGGAACAATGATGTGAATTTCAATGCTAACGGAAACTCTTTTCAAGTAAACGGCAATGACCGGAACCCCGACGGTTCGCCGGGAAATGCTCCCCCGGTGCCCGGAGTTGCCACGGAAGACAGTAACTCTCACAAGGGATTTGAAAATGGATTGCAGACGGGACAGCGAGACAATATCAAAGGCGCCGGAGGCAGCCCGAGTATGGAGGTGAAACCCTAGATGGATCCCAGTCATTTGCAGCTTCAAGTGAATCGATGGGATCAAAATTCGAATAATGTTGTGGGGGATGAGGACGAACAACAGAAAATCGATAACGTGCAGTGGGGCGATGACAATAATCCGGAAATTACGGTAGTAAACGGCGACTTGGAGATGAGTGGTGATAATGAAGGATACGGTATGTTGGTCGTCAAGAATAGTGCAACCCTCACGGTCAAAGGCGATTTTAATTACAAGGGTATTATCGTATCCAACGGACAGGATATGGAGTTGGATGCCCGCGGTAATACGACCGTCCACGGATCGGTTATGACCCTGCCGGATTCCAGTTGCGGCACGACGCAGAGCGGATGCAGTACCAACGTTTCATTAAGTGGTAATATCGATATCCATTACAGCAGTCAGTCACTGATAAATACGCAATCGGGTTTAAGAAATAATCTGGACATCAAATATACAAAATCAAGTATTTACGATTAATATTGATTAGATCCCGAAATGCAATTATAATGCAGCGTCTTATACAATATTAAAATGGTTATTTTACGAACTCGGTAATATTTTATTTACGAAAGATAAATAACAGTTAGCTTCATGGTTGATACAGCTCAAAAATCGGATGTGTTTGAACGGCTGAAGCCGTTGTTGGAACAGGTGCCGGACACGTTGACCGGCATTGAACGCCATGAAAAGATAGGAGAGATTATGGAATCGCAGCCGGATGATTTCCGCCTCGAGCTGCGGGAGTATTTTGAGCAGTTCCTGATGCAGATGAATGAGAATGACGCCTCGGATATTGATCTTGGCGGACCCGGGTGTGCCGGGCGGATTTGGTATCGGGTCCATGGAGATAAATCGCCGGCTACCGAGGAGAAAATGTTTGAGCTGGAAGAAACGGATTTTCTGCTTCACAACATATTAATGCCGAGTCAGCGCGACCATCTGCTCGAGGATCGAAATGTCGATTTTTCCTATAGTATGGAGTTGGGAGAAGGCGTTTCCCAGCGTTTCCGGGCGGATATGTATTTTGATATGGAGCACGTGGCCCTGAATATGCGGAAAATCGAGAATGAAATACGTCCGTTCAAGGGACTCGGCCTCCACACCGAAATTGCCAAGGCGCTGAGTCTCTCGTATTACAAATACGGCCTGACGCTGATAACGGGGATTACCGGGTCGGGTAAATCCTCCACGCTCGATACCATTATCGATGCGAATAACCGCACGGTGGACGCTCATATCGTGATCATCGCATCTCCGGTCGAGCTGATTCACGAACCCAAACGCTCGATCGTCCGGCATCGTGAGGTGGGCAGGGACGTTAAGTCTTTTAAGGAGGGCGCGGTGCAGGCCCTGCGGCAGGACCCGGATATCATCATGATCGGGGAGCTGCGCGATCCGGAGACCATTATGACGGCCCTCGAGATTACCGACTCCGGACACAAAACCTTCGGTACGCTTCACACTTCCTCGGCAATGGAAAGTATTGATCGTATTATCGGCGAGGTCCCCGCCGACGAGCAGAATCGCGTTCGAACGCGCATGGCGGACGTGTTGACCTGCGTGATGAGTCAAAAACTGATTCCCAGCTTGACGGGCGGACGGGAACTGGCCAAGGAAATTATGTTGAATACTCCTCCCGTACAGGCGGCCATTCGTAATGACAACGTGGGCGAGATCTATCAGATGTTGATGGAGGGCAGCAAACATGGTATGATGACGATGGAGCAAAGTCTGCACGAATTGCACCAGGCCGGTAAAATATCGAAGGAAGAAGCGATAAATAACGCCAACAATAAGAAGCGTATCAAGCAACTCCTGAATAAAACCGATCTCTAACTCCAACCAATCGTATGTTCGGCAATAATGAATTTATAGGAATAACGCTGGAAGAAGATTATATCAAGTATGCCCACGTACAAGTGGACGGGGATGTACTGCGGCTGATCAGTCTGGACCGTTTTTCCCTCGCTGACAAAATAAAGAGCGAATCAACCGGAGATGCAGGTTTTGAGGAAGGGGAAGGACAAGAGGAGGACGATTCGATCTTCGGCCTGGAAGAAGGGGAAGAGGAAGATACGGGGGGAGACGACATCGAGGAAGACCTGATGGCCGAATCCGATGACGAGGACCTGATGGATCTCTCCGTCGAATCCGAAGAAGAAGGGGAAGGCGGAAATGCAGTGCAGTTTGGAAGCCTTTTTCATGAGTTGGATAGCAGCAGGGTGGACCTCGGGATAAATATTCCGGCCGGACAAACTATTATCCAGTTGCTCAGGGATACGGATTATGAGGAGGTAAAGAAGAAGGATCTTCAAAATATTATAGAGAACAAGCTTGAATCTATTTATGGAGCGCCCAAATCGGATGAGTTTTATGCATACGAAATACGGGATGACGGCGCTCTCATTCTGGCCTCGGTTGAGCAATACAGTCCCCTGCTTACCATCGTGGATGAGGCAAATGAATTTTATGACGGCAAGGTGTTTATTCACGATGTCGTTCCGGACGAGACGGCGTTGGTGGGGTTGGTGCGAACCAACTACGAATTGGAGGAAACGGAGATAACGGCTGTCGTTCAATTCGAACAGACCCAGTGCCGGATCATATTTATGAAGGGAGAGCAGGTATGGCAGGTTTCTCCCATGATCAATGAGGGCACGGCGTCCAACAGCCTTCTCAATACCATATTCAGTAAATTGTTATACCAGCTTGATACGGGAGAAGTTCCGAGCCTGGATCGTATTTTACTGGCTAATAATACCCTGGGCGATGAGGCAGTTGAGTTTTTTAATGACAATTTCCCGGACCTGGAAGTCAGTGATCTGCAAATGGAACCGGAACGATTTGATCCCGGCTCCTTTGAATTACCCGTTGTCAATGGTTTTACAACGGCTATTGCAATGGCGTGGAGCGTATCCGGACTGGATAAGGATAATTTCCCCACCCTGACTTTCCTGCCGAATTATGTGGCGGAGCGACAGAAAGTATTCAAGCTCCAGTGGCACGGCATTCTGCTCCTGCTGCTAATAGGGTTGTCCCCCATTATTTTGAACTATTTCTACCAGACCAATGTGGATCGCATTAATGAACTCCAGTCCGACATAACCTCCACCGAACAGAAGATAAACGACGTACAGCAGACCGTTGAAGCGGTAGATCAACTCAGCGCGGATTTTAGCAAGCTTCAGGAAAATTTGACGTTGGTCGACGAGTTGATGGGGGGGACGGAGAAGTGGTCGACAACCCTTCAAATGATTAATCAGCGGGCGCAGCGGGTGAATAGCCTGTGGATTACTTCGCTGAATTCGGTGGGAGAGGGATTGCGGATTGAGGGCATCAGTCTCTATAGAAACCGGATCACGAATTTTATCGATGTGTTTCACAGGGCGACCCTCGATCAGGCTAACTTAACCACCGTTCGTGAAAAGGATTTATATCGATTTTCGATCACCGTGCAGGAAATCGTCGAAGACAAGGCGCACTTTGCACCCTCACAAAATCAACGAATTAATGAGCTCATAAGCAGTCGTTAATAGAAAAAATCAGTATGTCATACGGACTTCGAAATACCATAATACTTCTGGTGGTCTTGCTGCTTATTTCAGGTGGCGGCTGGTCTTATATATACTTCTGGCAGGAGAATAAGATCGATGAACTGAATAGTTCACTGGAAGAAAAACGCCAAACGTTGCAACAAAAGAATCAAAAAGCCGCCCGGTTTGAGCCGCTGCAGAAACGCTATCGGGAAGCAAACCGGATCCTGGATAATTTATCCAAAGTCTTGAATGATTATACCTCTCCCAATCGGGTATACGACTATCTTGATGCAATGAACCGGGGCGTTGCCGATGTGAGTCTTAACTATACGTTTCGCGATACCGTTGAAAATGAACGATACAATGTTATTCGCACGGCTATCCAGGGATATGGAAATTACGACAATTTCAATAACTTGGTTATGAACATTGAAAAGAATCGCCCTTTGCACAAGGTGCGGAGCTTGAATATCTCTCCCAATGGCGAAACGCCGGAGGAAGAGGATGTGCAATTCAGTTTTGTGCTGGAGAGTTTCGTAAGCAGCGATACCATGATGAAAAATCAAACATATACCTTGAATCGACAGGATTATGAAATAAATCATAATCCTTTCTTTCCCCTTATACGTGATATTCCCAGTAATGAACAGGGCTTGCCTAATGTGGAAAACAGTAGAATTGCGGGGATTACGCCGAATTCTGTATTTTTACTGGATCAAAATGGAAACCTAAAGCGTCTGCAGGTCGGTGACCGGGTATTCATGGGACGTCTGACGGATATTAATTTTAAGCAGCGTGGTGCCACTTTTAGGTTGAATAAAGGTGGTATTGTCGAGGAAATTACATTGGAGGCTACCGAATGAAATATAACTACGGTATTATGGTCCAACGAACACTCATTGTATTTGTACTGGTTAACATAGCAATACTAGGCCTCACTACGGGGTCATGGGCCCAGGAGGGTACAGAAAACCTGCCGGCGGCTGAACAGGATCCCAATAAGATTGTAAGCCTGGAACGTAGTCTGCCTTTTCAACAGGCCGTTCAAATATTGAACGGTTTTGCCCAGCAGTATGAAAAACGGTTTATCATTGACAAGACCAATACGGAAGGGGCCATTAACGTGCAATTGCCCCCGATGCATTGGAAGAAGGCCATGAATTACATCCTGGATGCCAAGGGGTTGCAGGCGAGATATACGGAGGAGTCGATTGAGATCGTCCCGCAACAGGTGGAAGAGGAAGAAGGCCCGGCGGCACCCCAACGGGGGAGAGCCCAGGCCGGCGGTGGACAACAAGAGGAAATGCCGGGATTGCATACGAGGGAGGTTCGTATTGAAGCCACCTTTTTTGAAGGGGACAAGCAGGCGTTGAAACAGGTTGGGGTGGACTGGTCGACGTTGACAAGTAATGCACCTGCTCCTGAAGCGGGAGGCCAGCAGGGAGAAGGACCGGAGTTTCCCGTGTCAGACCCGGGCGGGGAATTTGTCAGAGTGGATGCGCGCGGGGCTCAGAGCGTGTCCCAGAATTTGTTCAGCAGTCTGATCAATTTCGGAGAAGTCGGCGCAGGGGTTAGCGTACAGGCGCTCTTTAATACATTTGAACAGGATAACCTCGGACAGATACTGGCTCATCCGACCGTTAAAGTCCTGGAAGGCAATGAAGGTAGAATACAAGTGGGACAGGATTTCTCGGTTAAGCAGAAAACCTTTTCCGGCAATGTCACGGAACAGTTCTTCAGCGTCGGTACGATCCTTACCGTAACGCCTTATATCCTCGAGAAAGGCGATTCAACCTATATCTATATGACCATCGAGGCGGAACGCTCTTCGGCGAATCCAACGGGCGAGAGTGCCATTATTAACAAACAAATTGCCAATACCAATATAACCTTGCTGGACGGCGAATCGACGGTGATTGCCGGATTGTACAGGACGGAAAAATCAACCACGCGACAGGGAGTTCCCATACTCAAGGATTTGCCGCCCTGGTTTCTGGGACTTCGATATCTGTTCGGTTATAACTCGACCAATCAACGGGTGAGAGAACTGGTCATACTTATAGAAGCCTCCATAGAACCTAGTCTGCCGGAGCGCATAGCACAGGAGGGGACGGCAAATAGGTCGGACCAACTGCAGCAGGAACGGGAATATTACCAAACATTGCCGCGGCCCAATGACACCAACATAGGTGAAAAGAAACCGCTCCGTAAAACGATACTCGAGGATACGGAACTCGATTATCACATTATTGGAGGGTCCTATAAGGAGAGAGACAAGGCGGAACAACACCGCAAGCGGTTGAAACAGGAAGGCTATAAAGCTGAAATTATCCGAAAAGCGGAATCCGATCTTTTCATGGTATCCCTGTTTACCGCGGGAACGCCCAAAAAGGCGGAAGTCTTATTGGACGAAGTTCGAAACGATGTCAATAAAGATGCCTGGATTTACAAAAAACCCGTTGAATCTGCAGAAAAGTAAAAAGGAAGGAGTATGCGGTTTTGCAATTCGACTTAGATTCATTTGAAAATTGGTCGTCCCATGAAATTGGTTAAGATATGGTTTTTACTAACCTTTTTTTCCCTGGGAGTTATCATTGGTTGTGGGGACGATGAATCAAGGCAGGACGAACCTGAAGAGGCTACGCTTGTTTATATCCAGTGGGATGAGGGGATTGCCTATACTCACCTGGCTGCCAATATCCTGGAGGAAAAAATGGGATATGACGTTACCCTGATTTCTGCTGAATTGGACGCGGCTTATAAATCTATTGCCGAAAACGACGCCGACGCCTTTATGGAATCGTGGCAACCGATGCTCCACAAGTCTTACATGGAGAAATACGGAGGTCAACTTGCGGACCTCGGACCGGTTTTTGATTCCACGAAAACCGGATTGGTGGTACCTTCCTATATGCCCGTTGACTCCATACGGCAGTTGCGCGAATTGTCCGTACGTAAGCGTCTTAACGGCACCATTACGGGGATTGAACAGGGAGCCGGTATAATGAGGACAACCCGGGAATTACTGAATCGTTACGATCTGGATTATCAACTTCAGAGTTCCAGCGGACCGGCCATGACGGCTGTCCTGAAAAGAGCAATTATGAATCGTGAATGGGTGGTGGTTACCGGCTGGAAACCGCACTGGATGTTTGGAAAATGGGATCTGAAATTCCTGAAACAGGATCCCGATAAGCAATTGTGGAGCGAGGATAAAATCCATATCATGGGAATGAAGAATATCCGTGAGAAAAAACCCACCCTGGCCGCGTTTCTGCAAAATATGCATTTGTCAGAGCGGGAACTGTACGATTTGATGTTATATATAGAAGAAAACAAGCAGGATGCCGATCTTACGTTGCTTACAAAAATATGGATGGAAGATCATCCGTCCATTGTAAACGAGTGGATCCCTGCAAAAAGAGGAGATCAATAACACGTAAATACTTTACTTGATTTAAAAGAACAGTACGTCGGGCAGAGAGAGCAATATTGGGCAACGTGCCTGATATTTTTAACAGGAGCATCAAGTTACTGCAATGGGACAGCAACAACTATTATTGGTTATTCTGGTGGCTATAACAATTGGCATAGCAACGGTGGTTGCAATGCAGGTAACCAGCAGCCAGTTGGAAAATTCAAATGAAACACAGGTGCGCCAGGATGTGCAAAGTATAGCGTCATCGGCGCGAGGATTTTATCGCAAACCCGGTGCACTGGATGGGGGAGGCAGCAGTTTTAAGGAAATGACCTTTCGCCAAACCTCTTTTCCAAAATCAGGTATGAGTAATGATGCGTTAAAGACGTATAATGAAAACGGCACCTATGTGATAAGTTCCAGATCCGAAAGCCAATTTACCCTCGAGGCCTATCCGACTACGAATGACAATTACGATGACGAGAATCCACTGGCCTCTACCGACGGAGAGGCGCTTACGGCGGTGATTACGGCGGATAGTCTTACGTGGCAGTAGAATAGCAAATGTTGTCGGGAACCGGTGCGAACTTAGGTTCTAAACCCGGAGATGGCTCTGAAGCACTTGGGTTGTTCGGCTTTAAGGCAAATAATTTATTTTTACTACGTGCCGGTATTTTGGTTGTATTCTTAGTTAAGCAACGATCAGCCGAATTTCCCTGTCCCGACAGCTGTCGGGATATCTCCGGGTTTAGAACCTAAGTTCGCATCGGTTTTCAAGCGACACCTCCTATTCAAAGGCCGCTTTTTCCATGTGATCCGCCGGCGTTCCCTCAAGCGTCAGATATTCTCCCATCAAATTGCAGGTAAGGCATGAATGGATGGGCAAAATTCCGACCAGGTCGCCAACCTCGTATTGTTCAAACTTTTCGGCGTTGCATTTCAGAATTCCGTGTTCCTGCGAAACGGATCGCAGATAACTTTCCGGCCACGGGTCGCCCCACCCCGATTCGTCCAGGCTGACCGGCAATCCGTAGTAGGGGGTGTTATCGTTGAACTGCTCAAACTGCCTCGAAAGATGAATCGCTCCCCCGTGTAGTATCAGCTCTTGTCGATCGGGCCGGCGCGAGACGACGGGACAGGCCAGGGCGACGGCTATTTGGTCGGTCGTACACGAACTTATGCGGTGTTGATTTAAATCGTAAAAAACAAAATTCCCGGGGTGTATGCTCTCGATCCCTGCAAAATTTTTAACGGTGCTGCAGGCGGGCGTGTCGCCGATGGAAAGCTGAATATCGGCGTGTTTGATTCCCAGTTGTTTGCGCAGTTGATTGAGCCGGTGTAGCGTGATGCTGTGTATTTCTGCAATTTGCCCGGCTTTCGTGGCTTCGTAGCTGTGGCCGGCATGGGTATAAAATCCCTTGAAATTCAACTTTTTACTGTGCCGAAACAGGTCGATAAGCTGTTCTATTTCTTCCTTGTGATCGTGGGGAATCCCGGTTCTCTGATAGCCCGTGTCGATTTCCGTGAATACGTTGACTTCATAATCCAGTTTCTGTTCCAGGAAGTGAGCGGAGCCGGTGCCGTTGACAAACAGGCTTAGAGTGATTTTCCCGGCCAGGACGTTTATCGGATCGAGCTGACGCAGGTTTACGGGAAAGGCAAGGGTGATATCCTGCCAGCCCGCCTGCTGGAAATATCGGGCCATGCGTACCGAGGAAACGGTAATTTGTTCGATGCCCTCCTCCCGGAACCACTCGCCGATGCGGCGGGATTGATGCGTTTTGAAGTGCGGATTTAATGTAATCCGGTGTTTGCTCGCCTTCTCCGCCATTTGACGAATGTTGGTCCGGCATTGCTCTTCGTCCAGCAGTAATGTGGGCGTTTTAATGTGTGATAGTTGCATAGTATGTCAAAAGCTGTTTAACGTATATTAAGGAAATATAAAAGAATCATCGAGACCAGAGTGAGTATTAGAGAGACCCAGAGGGGAATGAATAGATTCATGGATTCCCACAAATATCCGGCGACCAAAGAGGCGGGCAGGGCGCATATTCCCAGCGTCATTTGGTAGAGACCAATTCCGCTGGCTGTTTGATCGGAGGGGGATAACTCGGCCGCCAGCGTTTTCTGGACGGGCTCCAGTGCGCCCAGATGCAGTCCATAGAAAATAAAACAGGCCCACACCGCATAAACGTTGGAGGATAAAAGCAGGATCAGGCATACCGCAAACCAACTGGCCTGGGAAATGAAAAAGGTCGGTTTTCGTCCGATCCTGTTGATAAGCCTGCCGAACGGGATGGAGGAGATAGAGGCGACGACCGTGAAAACCAGGTATAGGACCGGGATAAAGGTAAAGGTGAATCCGAATTGTTTGGCATAAATGAGTAAAAAGGAATAAGAGAACGTGCTCAGGGCGAAGACGGCACTTAATGCCAGAAATAGTTTATATTCCCTGCTCAGTTGGTGCCGGAAGATATCCGGTAGTTTTTGGGATACGGATCCGCCGCGCTCCCGGATAAAAACGACAATGCCCATGGAACCGATTACGGACGGAATGGCGGCCAGCAGGAAGAGATTTCGATATCCGATTTTCTCGAACAGGAGGATACACAAAATGACGCCTACAACCGCTCCCCCGTGGTCCATGGCCCTCAACAGACCAAAATGAGATCCGCGACTGGCGTAATCGGACAAGTCGGAGACCTGGGCATCGCGCGGTGCGCTGCGGATCTTGCCGAAACGGTCCAGGATACGAAAAGGAATGAGGTGGGTCCAGAAACCGGCAAATGCATAGCCGATGCGCGAGAAAGCCCCGCATAAATAGCCGGTCCAGATGAAAATTTTTCGCCGATTATAGCGATCGGAGAGATACCCCGACAAAGCCTGCGAAAAGGAAACGATGGCCACCCCTATTCCATCCAGGAATCCAAGGGCTGTCATACTGCCCCCCAGCATGGTCGTTACAAACATGGGCCAGACCGGATATATCATGTCTGACCCCAGATCGTTTAGAAAGGAAGCGGCAGCAAAGGTATGTATCTCTTTTTTGGCTTCTGGTCCGGACTCTTCCATGGGTGCTATGCCTCGATCTGCTGATCGGAGATTTGAATGCCGCGATTTTTCAGGTAATGAACTATATAATCATAATATTCTTCCGTTTCTCCCAACATTTCAGGTGCGATAATGCCTTGTTTGCTGATTTTGTTGTCAAGGTATAATTGTGCTATGCCCAGGCAGGTATAGCCGGTGCACCGGGCCATTGACGTATGCCCTTTTTCCCGGTCGTAGCGATCGTACAACACGAGCCTCCGGGATATCTCTTCCCCTTTGAGGTTTATGCGCATGTACGTACAATCTTCTTCATCCTCGTCGAGTTCCCAGGCGTTGCCAAGCAGGTGCGAGGTAACCTGCCGCGGAGCAATCTCCGCCTCCCCGAATTGCAAAGGCTGACGGTCGAAAAATCCCGTGTCCTCCAATAATTTGAGTTTTTCCCGGTGACCGGGGTATCGAAGCGTTTTTTCTTTCATGTTGGGAATGTCAAGGGTATGGAGCAGGGTGCGGAGTCCGTCGGTGTTGAAGGCCTCCAGTGTTCCCAGCTTGTCCGTTTCGATATGTTGATAATCGGAAAGGGGCTTTTTCTCAACAATCGATCCCCCTTCTTTTATCCGCACGGGACGGGTATATTCTTCCAAGACGTCCACGGGCGAAAAGGGAGCTTTGTATTGCCAGGGCAGCGTTCGTTTTACGGGCAACCCTCCCACCAGGCAGGCAAAGGACGTGAGCGACAACCGTTGATTATAATAGCCGGCTGCCAGATTGCTGAATCCGGGGGCAATCCCGCTGTCAATGATGGCTGTCGTATTGTTTTTGCGGGCCAGTTCGTTGAGCTGAAAGGGATCCTGGGGAAAGAAAGAGATATCGATGATCGGCTTGCCCAGCCGGATAACGTTTTTTAAAACCTCGTACCCGATGGCGCCGGGGACGGCGGAGATTACAAGTCCGGCTGAACGAAGATACGATTGCACCCCTTTAAAATCTGTCACGTCCAGTTCGTAGGTGGGGTGCGGAAAGGCCTTCAGGGCCTGCCGGTCTTTATCCACGACGCGGACGGGATATTTTTCTCCCAGCTCGGTGGCCATGAAATGTCCGATTCGTCCTGCGCCAAGTATATATATGGGTTGCATCGTATCCGGGCTAGCGTGCCTATTCCAATCCTATAGAGAACATTCGTTCAAGGTCGTGCTGGGAGTAAGTGCGGAAAGCTATCATGGTCTCCGTATTCAATATACCGTCCAACTTGACGATCTTCCGGGTAACAAGATCCGCCAGTTTGTCGTTGTGATCGACCCGGGCTATGGCGACCAGATCCACCCGTCCGCCGACGGAATAAACTTCGGAGACTTCTTCGAAGTTGGTCATGGCCTCTGCCACGTCGTTAATGTGTTTTTGTTCGACATTGAGTAAAATTATTGCATTTACCATATAAGAGAACTCTTTGAAAAACCGGCGGCGGGTGTTCAGAAGCACTTAAATTATGCAGCCAAAAGCAATGGCTTGAAAAACCTGATCATATAGTGCACAAGGTACGGTCGGAGTAGAACTGGTAACGGCTGGATATTTTTGGCTGATGAATACCCGCCGCCGGTTTTTCAAAGAGCTCTAAGATTTTTTGATTTTGGGATGAATATGTGTACTCTATTTGATATTATGAATTTATTGAGAAAAAGGTGGAATTTTATAACAAAACTTTTATGTTTTGTAAGACCCGTTTGAATTAGACTGCCAAGCTGGTCATTTGTTGATTATACGGATTTGGAAAAGGAAAAATTAAAACAAATAAGGTATCAGAAAAAGATCATAAATATGACGTATCGATTAAATACGCTTGTTAGCATTGTGGCCGTTATTAGTGTTTTAATGATAACCTCTTGCGATGTATTTGATTCGGGTGGGGAGGAGAAGCACCAACTGAATCTACACGTAAATACTACGGAACCGGTTCTCGAAAGCAGTGACGGCAGCAATACGATTGAGATCAGCCGGGTAAAAATGTCGTTGGGCGATATTGGATTTATTACACAGGATGTTGAATTTCGGGAGGATACCGTTATAGTTCACACGGATACGGTTTCCTTTGAGGACAAATTTCCCCGCGTGGTATCGTTTGCGCCCGGAAATGCAGGTACGAAAGTTCATCTCGGTACACTGGATCCGACTCTCCACCAAATAGCCTATTTTGATATCCATCCACCCAGGGGAGATGTCAGCGATTCGGATCTCGGCAGTGAGACTTCCCTACTCATTGAGGGAACGTATAACAATAGTTCGTTCACCTATAGATCCGGAATTGATACGAGCGGAACCACGATTATAAGACCGTCGTTGGAAATGACGGAACACACGGCGGAGTTGGATCTTGATTTCCTGATTAAAACGGAATCCCTGTTCAAGGGTTCTTCAGGCAACTTGCTCGATCCCACTACGGATGCAGCAAAAAGCAAGATTACCGAACGATTAATAAACGCGTTTGCATTTGAAGAAGGGAATCGAACGTTACGCGAATATGAAGATATGCGACAGAGAGACGATTAAAGGGTAACAGAACTCAAACTTTTTGTAGGTTATAGGTGTCATTTTAGGCTAGCGGATAAAGGTACTTATAAAAAGCCGTCGATCGGGAAGTTCTGGTCGACGGCTTTTTTAATTCAATTTCGAGGTATTGCCCGAGCTTTGGGACCCCGGCGGCGGGTACTCAAAAGCACTTAAATTATGCAGCTAAAAGCAAGGTAGTGAAAAGCATAATCCTGTAGTGCATTAAGCACCATCGTAGTAGAACTGGAGACGGCTGGATATTTTTGGCTGATGAGTGCCCGCCGCCGGGGTCCCAAAGCTCGGGCAATACGGACCTACCGGCTATTTCGTATCCTGCACGCAGCGAAAGCCCATATTCCCGGTTGAACTGTCCGGCGTGTTGGCCGTGCGGGCGGCGACCCGGTATCGATTGCAGTAAGAGTGATGACAAAGGTAAGAGCCGCCCCGTATTGTTTTGGCACTGCCGTCGTCGGGACCTCCCGGGTTGTCGGATATTTTTAACATGGGATAGGTTGCACTGAACCAGTCGCGGCACCATTCCCACACGTTGCCGGCAACCTGGTAAAGCCCGTATCCGTTGGCGGGAAAACGGTGGACGGGAGCCGTACCGGCGTAACCGTCCTCCTCGGTGTTCGTATCGGGGAAATCGCCTTGCCAGATATTACAGTGATGCGCTCCGTTGGGCCTCAGCTCATTGCCCCAGGGAAAGGTATTCTGTTTCAATCCGCCCCGGGCCGCATATTCCCACTCCGCTTCGGTGGGCAGGCGCTTGCCGGCCCACTTGCAATAGGCCCTCGCGTCATTCCAGGAGACATGGACGACCGGGTGATCCATACGATTGGCGATAGAGCTGTCGGGTCCTTCGGGCCGTCGCCAGTACGCCCCTTCAACGGCTTTCCACCAGGGCGTCTGGGGAGGGGATTCCAGATCCTTTTTCTTCAGTTTCGGGGGAAGAAACAGATGGAAAACAAACGACCAGCCGAAGCGTTCGGCTTCGGTTTTATACCCGGTGGCTTGAATGAATTCGGAAAACTCGCTGTTGGTTACCGTCGTTTTGTCGATTCGGAATGAATCCACGGTTACCTCGCGCACGGGACCTTCGCCGTCTTCGGGAAATCCTTCGTCGGAATCCGTTCCCATCAGGAAGGATCCTCCGGGCAGTTCCACCATTTCTTTTTCGGAAGGGGACGGTTTTCCGGGTTGTATCTGGTCGGGTTCCGTGGTTTCCCCTTTACTGCCGCGACTCGCCGTGCAACAACGATTGGAGTGTTTCATAGGTGACAGATTCGAGGATTACCGCTCCGGTTTGATTTTAATCTGTTCGTCTTCGGGTTTAACGGTACGCCGGTAAGTAGATTGCCCGTCAAACAACTCGAGTTCAAACGAATGCTGCGTATCCACATCCAGCACGATATTTTCATCCAGTTTTTCGCGGGATTGGGCCACCAGCTTGACGGTGGAATCGCCGAATGCGATGTTCTTCAGACCGACCTTCTCGGTAGTGAGCAGGTTCCATCGGATTTTATTGCCGGGAACATCCAGGTTGATACCGATGTAGTTTTCGATCAGCTGGGCGATCGGTCCGTCGGCACTCCATCCGACAAAATCGGCTTTGGCCGGGGAGCCGGGTTTGGTAAATTCGGGCGCGTAATTTTCCCATACCGTTTCGGTGCCCTGGAATACGGCCGCCATATTGTTTAGATGATTCTGGACGATGTCTCGGGCAACTTCATGGCGGCCGTTAACCTGTAGTCCTTTGGTGACCATGTGATTGGTCGGGGCCCATATGCTGCCTCTCCAGTAACCGCCGGTCGGTACGTAGGTGTTTTCATCCGCGGCGGTGGTCGGCACGCGGTGCGGCCGGTTAAAGGATCTGCTGTCGTTTAAGTGATCAACCAAACCATCTACATGTCGTTCTTCCGTTACGCGTCCCCACATGGGCCAGAATGAGGCGATCGTTTTGACTTTCATAAAGGATCCGTCTTTATCGATATCCCAGTAAAACCGGTCCTCTTCACTCCACATGTCTTCATTGATCAACTGCTTCATTTCGGCATGAAATTCCCGATACTTCCGCGCAATGTCGTCCATACCGATCTCTTCTGCCATTTTGGTCAGATACCAGGCCGCAAGAGCTTCATTTCCGTTATAGTCGACCCATCCGTAGGGAGGATACGGTTTGGTAGGCTTGGAACGGGGCGAGTTGTCCATGCCGCTGCCGAAACCGGACCACCAGAAGTGTCCGTTGTCGTGACGCCGGTTCCTGAATCCCCATTCGGCGTCGTAGTCCAAGATGGGCATAACCCGTTCAAAGCGTGATTGGTCGCCGGTCACCAGGTAATATTCCCACTCGGCCCAGGAGAACAGATTGTTATGAGTGAAAGAGGGAGCGTCCGGCGGTTTGTTAAATTCCCCGTTCTTACGTATAACCCCGCCGATGGCTCCTTCTTCCGTTTGCTGGCGATAGAAATTATCCTGGCTTACGATATTGGGCATGCCTCCCTGCGCGTACTTGGCCCAGGCCATGGAAAAAGATACATCCCATTGAAAGATCCGGGGATCAAAGGCTTCATCCACATACCAGTCCACAAAATTGTTGTCGTCGGTGCCGTGTTCGGAGTTGTTGAATCCGATTTCCCAGCATTTATGATACATCTCCACGAGGTCGGGTCGCATCGGGATAACAGGCTCGGGTATAGCATCCATTAATTCTTCCAGGCTGGCTTCATGGGGAAGTCCCGCTTGCCTGGAACCCGCTGCCTCGGAACGATTTAGAAGAACGTAGGGCGCGCCCAGGGCAAGGGGGATGGATTTGATAAATTTCCTGCGGTTCCAGGTTCGTTTTTTTGAATCTGCATTATTTTGGTTACTCATGGGATTTACGAATTGGATGGGTTTTGAAAAGTTACGTTGTGTGTACCGGGGGTGATGCGTTTCAAGTAGGTATTGTATTCGGTGTGCAGCTCCAGTGTATAGGGCTGATCCGTTTGCAGCGTTAATTCGACGGGATCGTCCGGGGCCTCTCGCTCGGAAGCTTTCAGGCTCAGCGTGGCATCGCCCAGCTTCAAATTTTCCAGGCCAACTTCTTCGATCGTTAACAGATCCCACCGGATTTTGTTGTTTGGAACATCGGGCTTGATTCCGATATAATGCTCGATAAGCTGGGCGATCGGTCCGTCGGCACTCCAGCCTACAAAATCGGAGCGCGACCAGGGCTG
>CAYQXO010000022.1:0-22343 GCA_964421495.1 uncultured Balneolaceae bacterium
GTCGTCGGCATTTAAAACGGCCATCCCGTTCGTTTTCATCTCCTCTACGAGTTCGCTTTTGGTCCTGGCAATTTCCTCCACGCTTCCAAACGTCTCCAGGTGGGCAATACCCACGTTGGTCACCACGGCAATATCCGGGGGAGCCAGTCGGCACAGCTCCCTGATATTACCGGGAAAGCGAGCCCCCATTTCCAGCACCAGCACCTGGTGTTGTCGGGTCAGCCGGTCGTTAATCACCTTGCAAATTCCCATCGGTGTATTATAGCTGGAAGGGGTGGCACATACGCTGTGCCGCTCCTTCAAGAGATCCCGCACCATAAACTTCGTACTGGTTTTGCCGTAGCTGCCCGTGATGGCAATGACGGTCAGATCCGGTCGACTTTCCAGTTTTTTGCGCGCTTTTCGCTTATAATAGTAGTGAACTCCCTTCTCAACAGGATACGTGATGCCGGCCCCCAGATAGATGAAAAAGGGAATAAGCATATCTCCGACCAACCAACTGAAACCCAGCAACAACACATCTGCATTCAAGAGCGTACGCTCAAAAGCCACCTGGGTCCCCAAGAGGGGAATAAAGAGGGTTATGATCCCAAACGATATGATAAGTCGCATCATCCGAGCGGTGACAACCAATGGTTTTTTCTCGCCCTCCTTCTCGTAAAATTGTGCGGGACCGAACCAAAAAATTCCGTAAATGCCCACGATCAGGGCAGAGGTGCTGCTTGTCAGATTATCAGACAGAAAAGCTATAAGAGAAAAAAGGATGACCAGGAAAAGAACATGTTCGGTGGTGATGACCCTTTCTTGCCAGTTGTTTTTCAGCCACCGCGTATAGTCTCCAAACTGGTAGCTCGACAATTGGAACATATGGAGGAAGAATCGCGATCGAAGCCAGATATGCCGGGCCATCACCGCCATAAAGACATAGGTAAGCAAATCTATTAAAACGTAATACCAGGACACCACAGCTCCTCGGTTATTTTAAGTAACCCGCATGCAAAAACTGAAAGCGGATTTCATTTGCGAAACAAATTATTGTTATCATATTTACATGAATCAATGAGCATTTATGTAAATTTTCAAGAGTTCTTTAAAAAACCGGCGGCGTCCCGACAGCGGTCGGGACAAAAATATCCAGCGGCTTCCTGCTCTATTCCGGTGACATCTTATGCACTATATTATCAGGTTTTTCAACCCATTGCTTTTAGCTGCATAATGTAAGTGCTTCTGAGCACCCGCCGCCGATTTTTTAAAAAGCTCTTGAAGTGATACGAGTACGAATTGACTGTAAACACTATTAAATATTCATCAAAATTGAAACAATTATGAAACTTATTATTCCAATGGCCGGTCGGGGCACACGCTTGCGCCCCCACACTCACACGACCCCGAAACCGCTACTACCCGTTGCGGGGACCATGATCGTGGAACGAATTATCAACACTTTCTCCAGAACCCTGGACCGCGAGATTGATGAGATTGTATTTATTCTCGGTGATTTCGGCGGAGAAATCAGGGAGGAACTTACCGATTTAAGTAAACGTCACGATGCCCGGGCCACTTTTCGCACGCAGGATAAAGCGCTGGGCACGGCGCATGCCATTTATTGCGCTGAAGAAGACCTGGAAGGGGAATGTATCATCGTATTTGCGGACACCATATTCGACACGGACAAGACCGTAACGGTGGAAGGCGCCGACAGCGTTATCTGGCTTAAGCAAGTCGATAATCCCAGTCGATTCGGGGTTGCCGTGCACGAAGGCGAACGGATCACGCAATTCGTTGAAAAACCGGACGAACCCATTTCGGACTACGCTATTATCGGCGTCTATTATTTCCGCCAGGCGGAGGAACTCAAACAGCAAATCGAATATCTGCTGGAAAATGATATTCGCGGCAAGGACAATGAATATCAACTCACAGACGCCCTGGACCGGATGCTCCAGGATGATAAAGTTTTTAAGTCGGCTACCGTAGACGAATGGCTAGACTGCGGCACCTTGCCTGCCTGGCTGGATACCTCGACAACGATCCTGGAAAAAGAAAACCATGCCTACGACGAACGATCCCATGAAAACACCAAAATCATCCCGCCGGTATACATAGGAGAGGAGGTGCAGTTAACCAACTGCGTCGTCGGACCCAATGTCACGATAGACGATGGAAGTCACCTGAAGAATTGTGTCGTCAGCAATAGTATTATTCTTCAATCCAGCACCATTGCCAACAGTAATCTGCAGGACTCCACCATCGGAAATCACGTGGAGGCCAACCAACTCCATCAACCGGTTCACCTGGGGGATCATACGATCATAAAGTAGAGGAAAGGACACTCTTCAAAATCCCCTGCTACAAGCGGTCCAGGCCCGCCCGGGGCGAGCGGCCTTTCCGGAGAACTAAAAATTTTTCGAACAGGGCCCGGTAATGGCCGGAACGCATGAATTTACAGGTCAGCTAAAGAAGAGAAAGCAAAACCGCGAGAAAAAATTTTCAATCGAAGGAAAGGCCGCTCGCCCCGGGCGGGCCTGGACATCTACAAGTACTGCTCGGGCGGAAGGCGCGTATTTGCCCCCTGAAGGATTTCGTGTGCCTTTTTATGGGCACCTTCCGGTTCCAGGTGTATCGTTACCACGGCGTCGCCGTCGACCGCATCCATGATATGGCGTTCCAGCAAGGTCGCATCTTCATGGGCTTTTTGCAGACTAACGTCGGTATTAAAGGTGGCATGCAGCTCCACCCAGGTGGTATGGCCGGTCGTTCGATGCCGTAAATTGTGATAATCCTTCATACTTCCCGGGAGATCTTTATTAAGCACGTCCCGTATTTTATGGTCCTTGCTCAGATCCCGCTCATCCATCAATCCCCCGATCGAGTACCTCAGCAACTTGAATCCTTCATACATGATATAGCCGGCAAGCATCAGGCTGACGATCGAATCCAGAATGAGCCAGCCGGTATAGTTAATAATCAACAGGGTGGCCACCACTCCCACGCTGGTCCACACGTCAGTCAACGTATGTTTACCGTTGCTTTTAACAATCATATTCTCCTCTTGCCGGCCAATCCGGACCAGGTAGGTGCCGAGTACAAAATTCACGATCGCCGCTCCCCCCATCAAGTAGATACCGGTAAACAGATTCGAAATCTCGATGCCGAACAAATAGTGCTTTATAGCCTGATAAATAATCGTCATTCCCGCCACCACGATGACCGTCCCCTCGACGCCCACCGATATATACTCGATACGCTCATGCCCATAGTGGTGATTTTCATCCGCCGGCTTACTGCTGAGGATCAGTCCATAATACACAAAAGAAACGGCCAGTAGATGTACGACGGATTCGGCGGCATCCGACAAGGCCGTATTGGAGAATGTCACTACATATGCCGTCAGCTTGACCATTAAAATCAGCGCCGACGTTGCCAGGCTCAACAGCAGGGCAAACCTTGTTTTGTTTTTAATCCGGGGGACCATAGCAGCCGATCTCTAAATCCTTGTATTCGATTTTTCAAAGACATATTGAAATTCAATATATTTCTTTCTCGTACAATAACTCTTAAACCCACATCGTAGAGTTGCACGAAGTACAAGAAAAATATATTGTCAACAGAGCGGATTTGCCTATATTTGATGCTATTTAATTAATGGGTCTATCCAATTTCGATCTATCATATTTTTCTGTATGCCAACATCACCTCCGCACGTTTTCCATAACACGGCCGGACACATAAGATAATGGATTTTATTGAAAGGAAATAGAACGATCATAAACGAGTGAACGTCGTGGAACATATAGATCCGCAACATAAAAAAGTATTCCAAACGGTATCCGAGGCGGCTGAAAAGCTAAACCAGGCGACGTACGTCGTCGGCGGATATGTACGGGATTATTACCTTGACCGGCTCGAAAACGACGATCTCGACATAGACTTTGTAACGGTCGGTTCGGGCATTAAACTTGCCCGGGAAGTGGCCGGGCGCCTGCAGACCGACCAGGTGTCCATCTTCAAACAGTTCGGCACGGCGCAGGTTAAATACCGGAACATGGAACTGGAATTTGTCGGCGCTCGCAAAGAAAGCTACCAACGCAACTCCCGAAAACCTGTTGTGGAAGACGGAACCCTGGAAGACGACCAGCGGCGGCGGGATCTGACCATCAACGTTCTATCCTGGTCTTTGAACAAGGAAAATTTCGGCGCGTTGGTCGATCCGTTTGACGGATGGGACGATCTGCAAAAACGGCTTTTGCGCACCCCGGTGGACCCTTATCAGACCTTCGATGATGATCCGCTGCGCATGATGAGAGCCATCCGGTTTGCCGCCGAGTTAAATTTCAGAATCGAGGAGCAAACCTTTGACGCCATCACCGAGATGGCAGACCGCATCAATATCGTATCCAGGGAACGCATTATCACGGAACTCAACAAAATCATTCTAAGTCCCGTGCCCTCCTACGGATTCGAGCTCCTTTTCAAGTCCGGACTACTCAAAGAGTTCTTCCCGGAAATGCACCATCTCCAGGGTGTTCAGGAGGTCAACGGCATCAGCCACAAGGACAACTTCTGGCACACGCTGAAAGTACTGGACAATGTTGCCCGCAAAAGCGACGACCTGTGGCTCCGATGGGCCGCCATTATGCACGATATAGCCAAACCCGCCACTCAAAAGTTTGTCGAGGGCACCGGGTGGACGTTTCACGGCCACGACGCCCTGGGCGCTAATTGGGTAGAGCCCATTTTTCGTCGCCTAGGACTGCCCCTGGACGAGCGTATGCGATACGTACGAAAACTCGTACGTCTCCACTTACGACCGATTGCCCTCGTCTCGGAAGAGGTAACCGACAGCGCCATTCGCCGCCTGATTTATGAAGCCGGCGACGATATCGACGACCTGATGAAACTCTGCAGGGCCGACATTACCAGCAAAAATGACCGGAAGGTCAAGCAATACATGAAGAATTTCGATATCGTGGAAAAGAAAATTCAAGAGGTTGAGAAAAAGGACCGAATGCGGCGCTGGAAGAATCCAATCGACGGAAACGAGATCATGGAGGCCCTCGACTTGAAACCGGGTCCGGTCGTGGGAGAAATAAAGGATGAGATCAGGGAAGCCATTTTAAACGGAGAGATTCCCAATGAACATGACGCGGCTTATGAATACATGATGGATATCAAAGACAAGTTTGTAAACACGGATACGGCCGCACAGGAGAACGGGAATTCATAAACTTTCTCCCTAATCGCTTTTTCACCGAATTAATTCACACCACTATATTACCTACATGGATCAGGAAAAATGGATAGGCGAAGCTTACGCAAAAATCAATCTCGGACTTCACGTGCTGGGGCGACTTCCCACCGGTTACCACGAGATAGAAACCGGATTTGCCTTTATCGACTGGAGTGACCGTTTTACGGTGCAAGCCGCCACCCCTATGCGTCTTTCGATCTCGGAGGAGGAAGTGTCTCTCGACGGCAACAACCTCATCGCCCGGGCCATTCGGGCACTGGAAACCTACATAGGTTTATCAGGCACCTACAAGATTGAGGTGGATAAGCGAATACCCCTCGGAGCCGGCCTGGGAGGGGGAAGCAGTGATGCTGCCATGATACTGCGGATGCTCAACAAAATAGACGAGCTGGGGTTGAATGAGCAGGACCTGGTGGACATCAGTCGCGACCTGGGAGCGGATATTCCCCTGTTCTTAAAGGGCAAGCCGGGAATCGGACGGGGTATCGGACAGGATATAACCCCCCACGACATTCAACCCTCGCTATGGATTGTCACCGTCTATCCCGGTTTCGAAAGTTCCACAGCCGAGGCCTACCAACGTTGTCAACCAAACCCCGAGCACGATTTCACCGTAGAAAAAATTCTGCAGGAGATTCCCCGGGAGGAATGGCAATACATGCTGGACAATGAACTCGAACCCCCCGTCATACAACAGCATCAGTTAATCGGCAACATCAAGGATCAACTTTACGAGCTCGGAGCCACCTATGCCGCCATGTCAGGCAGTGGCTCCAGCGTATATGGCTTATTCGAACAAAATTTTGTCGCCACCGATGCCTATCATCAATTCGTCGAACTGGATTATCAAACCAACATAACGCCACCCGACTTTGATCCGGACTTCGGCATCTACCGGAAAGCTTGATCGAAAAGCTCTTTAAGCACGTTGAAAAACGGCGGCGAGTCTTCAACGCGCACATTAATTATCCGTATATTGGATTGATTTTTCTGTGGTTATCAACAATATTCGAAAACTTATAATCTAAGTAACTCCTCAAAATATATTTCCTGGTTACAGCCCTATGTCTGAACAATCGACCAACCCACGCACCGGAATGGATGTCGCCTCTTTCAAGGAAGACATCAAACAGCATCTTTATTACACACTGGCCAAAGACGAATATTCCACGACCGATTGGGATAATTACCAAAGTGTGGTTTTCTCCATTATGGACCGCCTCCACCACCGGTGGCTGACCACGCAGCGAACTTACTATAAAAAAGGCGTCAAAAGGGCCTATTATCTCTCGATGGAATACCTGATTGGTCGCTTGTTGGACAATACCCTGATCAATCTCGGACTGCAGGAGGTTGCCGCAGAAGCACTTGATGAGCTCGGGCTTGATTATGACAAGATTCGCGAAGCGGAATGGGACGCCGGACTTGGAAACGGGGGGTTGGGACGACTCGCCGCCTGTTTTCTCGATTCCATGGCCACCCTGGGACTACCGGGATACGGCTACGGACTACGATATGATTACGGGATTTTCTATCAACGGATCGAAAACGGTTACCAGGTGGAATATCCGGATCTCTGGCTTCAGTACGGCAATCCATGGGACCTGGTTCGACCCAAAATAAAGTACACCATTCCCTTTTACGGGCGATCCGAATCGTATAAAGACGGGGAGGGCAACACCCGCTATAAATGGGTAGATACCGAACCCGTTCTGGCCCTGGCCTATGATATTCCCGTCCCCGGCTACAAAAACGGCATCGCCAATAACCTGCGGCTCTGGAAAGCCACCTCCACCCACGATATAGACCTGAAAAGTTTTAACCAGGGCGAGTATATTGACGCGGTACGGGACAATATGCTCAAAGAAAACATCACCCGGGTGCTGTATCCCAATGACAAAGTATTCGTGGGACAGGAATTGCGCTTAAAACAGGAATACATGCTGGTCTCGGCCAGTCTGCAGGATATTATCCGGCGTTTTCAGAAATCCCATAACGACTGGCGCAAGTTTCCGGAGAAAGTGGCCATTCAATGCAACGACACCCATCCCAACCTGGCCATTCCCGACCTGATGCGCTTTTTACTCGACCGGATAGGCCTCGACTGGGAAACAAGCTGGGATATTACCGTGAATTCACTGGCTTATACCAATCACACGCTTATGCCGGAAGCCCTGGAAAAATGGCCCGTTTCCCTGATGCGCAAGCTGCTGCCCCGGCATATGGAAATCATATATGAAATCAATCAGCGATTCCTGGACAAGGTGGAAGTCAAGCTGGGCGATAACAGAGACCGGATCGAACGCATGTCCATCATTCGCGGCGGCGAAGATCCGGACGTACACATGGGAGCACTGGGCATCGTAGGCACGAAGAAGATCAACGGTGTGGCCAAACTCCATTCCGAACTGCTCAAGAAAAACCTGTTCAAGGATTTCCATGAAATGTACCCCGAGCGATTTACCAACAAAACCAACGGCGTCACTCCCCGCCGCTGGATTCGCCAGTGTAACCCCGGTCTGTTCAACCTCATCACCTCCAAACTCGGCAGCGAAGACTGGATCACGGATCTGAAAAAGATCAACAACATAGAACCCTATGTAGAAGACCCGGAATTTCAAAAGAAACTTATCGAGGTAAAGAAGGAAAACAAACGCAGGCTGGCGGACTATATCTGGGAGGAAAATAAAATTGCCGTAAACACCGACTCCATATTTGATATCATGATCAAGCGGATTCACGAATATAAACGGCAATTGATGGCCGCCCTCCATGCCATTACGCTTTACAACCGTATAAAGCGGGATCCGAAAGGAAACGATGTTCACCCGAGGACGATCCTGTTTTCCGGGAAGGCCGCACCCGGCTACACAATGGCCAAGCTGCATATCAAACTGATCAACAATGTGGCCCGGATCATCAACAATGATCCCGATGTAGGAGACCAGCTGAAAGTACTCTTTTTACCCAACTACAGCGTTACGCTTGCCGAGCGATTAATACCGGCAGCCAATCTCTCCGAGCAGATATCAACGGCCGGCAAGGAGGCTTCCGGAACCGGCAATATGAAATTCGCCCTGAACGGTGCCATGACCATCGGGACCCTGGACGGGGCCAATATAGAAATCAAAGAGGAGGTTGGCGAGGAGAATATTTTCATCTTCGGCCATACCGTCGACGAGGTGGAAAAAATGCGGCGGGAAGGGTATAACCCATGGGATTATTACGAAAACAACGACGAGCTAAAACAGGCCATCGACCAGATTCGAGACGGGTTTTTCAGTCCCGAGGATCCCGACCTGTTCCAGCCTGTTATCGACAACCTGCTTCACAAGGGCGATTACTTCATGGTTCTGGCGGATTACGAACCGTATATCAACAAACAAAAGGAAGTGGAGGAATTGTACCGCGACACCACGGCCTGGAATACGAAAGCTCTCCTGAACGTGGCGCGCATGGGTCATTTTTCGACCGACCGCACCATCATGGAATATGCCAATGAAATCTGGGATATCGAACCGGTAACCGAAAACGGCGGAGAGGCAGACAGTACAACCCGTTAAGAACTTCTCGGGAAATACCGCCGGACTTTTGAACATCCACGGGCTCAACGGTGATGGCTGATTACGAGATAGGATTTCCCATAAACAGCGATCGGAATCTGTCTCAAAATGGGTCTAAACGGCTTCAAACCTGCTCCCCTGCGCTACGATTCCATATGCTCGTAAACGACAGGATCCCATTTAAAAACACGGGGAGGTCTCTGAAGCACTTGGGATGTTCAGCTTAATGGCCAAAAAAGTATCTTCTTCTCAGACCAGCACCCTAGACCCGTGCCGTATCCAAGCAATGACCGGCTGAATTTCCCTGTCCCGACAGCTGTCGGGACCTCGCCTGTGGTTTTAAATGGGGTCCTGTCGCCTGTTAATCGAGCACAAACCGGAACGTAATAACTCCCCATTGAGAATTTTGGGGAACTCCGCCGGGCAGATCGGAGAATCTCCAACTCCGAAGGGTCTGCATAACTTCCCTTTCCAGATCCGGATTCATTTTACGCCGGGGCCGTATGCGTCCCACCCGTCCGTTGGGCTTTACTTCAAAACGCACGATAATCACCGCCTCGCGGTTGGTGGTATTGTCGGGTAAAGGTCGCACCACCGGTGTTCGTTCGATATCGCCTTCCCAACTTAATTCATAGGGAGCTGACTTGTCCTTTTCACTGCCAGTGCCCTGATCTGCATTTTCCTCTCCCGTATTTCCCTGCTCGGATCCACTGGTCTCAGCCCCTTCCTTCTTTTCCGGTCCCTCTTCCGTTTTGGGGGGCACCGACTTTTTTTCTTCCTGTTCCTGGTTGGGCTCATTCTCCGGTTCCACCTTATCCGTTTCAGGCGTCTTGACCGGCTCCTCGTCAACCGGCTCTTCCTGATCGGGTACATCGGCAGGCTTGGTTTCTTCCTCCGTTTGCTCCTGTTGCTCTTGCACCTCCTCGGGCTCTTCCGGGTTCGGCTCTTCGGGTTCCACTTCGGAAGGATCCGGCTGTTCCGCCACCTCTTCATTTTGCTCCTCCGCAAACTCGGCCGGCATTCCCGACCGGAACTCACCCAATGTCACTTCGATATAGGAAGCCCTCGACTGCTGCGAAATATCCACCGTATACCACAAGGCAAAAGCCAACAAAAGCAAATGCAGTGATACGGAGACGGTAGCACCTATTTGGTCTTCTCTGGACATCATATTCGGTCATTCATCAACGCGAACTTTGCTCCGTAGCCATGATGATATTCATATCCAACGCTTTTCCGATATTCATGACTTGAACTGCGTTATCCACGACTGCATCTTTGTCGGCTCGAAGCAGCAAAGTTCCATTCGGTTTCCTATTGTATTCTTCTCGTATTGCTTGCGCCAACTCCCCTTTATTTACCAACTCGCCGGCCACATAAAATTTTCCGTCATTGCTTACGGTTACCGATATAAATTGTTGGTCCGTCTGGGCTCCAGTCTCTGCCTTCGGTATGTTCACCTTGATCCCGAAATTGGTAACAAAGGAGGAGGTCAACAGAAAGAAGATCAACAGCAGCAACACAATATCCGTCAGGGATGATTGTGAAAACAGTGATAACGGTTTTAAGTTTTTCTCGTCTCTCCGAAAATCCAAGCTCATGAGTTGCCCTGCTGTTTTTTAGTTGAGGGAGCCTGCAGCAAATCAATAAAATCGGCCGACGCATTTTCAAGCTCGTGAATCATGCGGTTGATCTTGCCCGACAGATAATTATAGGCACCATAAGCCAGTATACCTACAATCAAGCCGGTTGCCGTGGTTATCAGCGCCTCCCAGATACCACCGGCCAGCACACTCGGGTTTACATTCCCACGCAGGGCCTGTATATCCATAAAAGCCTCAATCATTCCGGTTACCGTACCCGTAAATCCAACCAGCGGACCCACACCGGCAATCGTGGCGAGCCAGTTCATTCGTTTTTCGAGGTGAAAAATCTCTTTCTTGCCGGCATTATGAATCGCATCTTCAATATCGCGAATCGGCCTGCCCAGTCGACGAATTCCACTTTTCAAGATACGCGGCAACGGTTTCTCGTACTTGTCACAATACCGCAACGCCCGTTCCCGGTCTCCATCTTTCAGCATGGACTCGATTTCCCGCAGAAAAACATCCTGGTTCATCCGGGAGTTTTTCAAAAACATCCACCGCTCTATAATTACGTAAATGGCCAACAAGGATAACAAAAAGAGCGGTATCATGAGAATACCGCCCTGGGATAATATCTCGAAAAAGGACATCTGCTCCTGCTGAAAATCCATTGCAGACAGGGTATCAGCCGTATCGGGCTGCACTTGTAATAATAGCGCTAAGTTATTGAGCATCATGAAACTTCATTAATTAAGAGTAAATGTTTATGAATTTGATATATAACGGATGAAATAGTCTTTACTATAGGGTTCATCCAGTTTCGCAGAGGCCGCTTGTGCGGCGTCAATCGACTCAAACTGGCCCACTGCAACTCTATAATACCGATTTCCATCCACTATGGCACTATGAATCGTGGTACGATAATCTTTCTGTTCCAACTTTTTTGCTATATCCGCAGCTTTGGAACGATTGGTAAAAGAGTAAATTATGAGCGTATAACTTTTTCCCCCACTGTTCCAGCTGCCATGCAGTCCATATTTTTCGGGAGTTTCTGTTTCAGAGGGAGTACCAGTCTGTTTCTCCGGGGTTACTTCGCCGCCCTCTTCCTGTTGGTTTGCGTCATTCTCCCCTTCCTGCTGATCGGCAGCCTCTCCTGACCCTGACGCTCCGCCCATATCCATCGTAGCGTCCCCGGCATCCGTGCCTCCAGATTGCGTCTGAGCTACTTCAGCTTGCTCTTCTTCAGCGTTAAACATTTCCGTGACCTTTCCACGCAAGTCCGGATTCATGGTTATATAAAAGCCAAACCCAAAAAGGACGATCGCAACAGAAATGAGAAACAGGGGAATAATCGGAAATTTCTCATTTATACGCCGCATGAAAGCTCCAATGCCCAGGGAACGGCGCTTTCTCCCGGACTTCTTTTTCCCGGGGGGTTTTTCCGTTTCTTCCTCTTCATCCACCTCTTCCAGGTCCTGTTCGTCCAATTCCGGCATAGCAACACCGGAGTCCTCTTCCGCGTCGGATTCCAACTCGGTTTTTTCCGGCTCTTTTTCGGGAAACTCTTCTCCAGGGTCTGTCTCCGAACTTGCCCCCTGCTCCTCCTGTACGTCTTCTTCAGTTTCTTCAGTTTCTTCCGACTGAAATGCTGACTCCGGTTCCGTTTCCGCTGCCGTATCTCCGGCATCCTGATCGACGTCCTCCGATAATTCTTCCAGATCAAAGACTTCCTCCTTCATTTCATCCTCTTCCGATTCCGTTTCTTTATCGGGTTCGGAATCCTCCGGGGTTATTTCATCTTCTTCCCCGGGTTCCGACTCATCTTTGTCAGCATCGGCGTCGTCCTCTTCCCCCTCGTCAGACTCTACCTCTTCCTCCTCATGCTGATCAACCGGCTCCCCGGCCGTCTCATCCAACCGGTCCGGCCCGGAGTCCTCCCCATCCTGACCTTCCTGCACCTCCTCCGCCTCTTCCCACTCATCTTCCTCATCTTCCTCTTCCGGCGTTTCTTCATCCGATAAACCGAAGATTTTTTCAAAATCAAACGAATCCTCATTCTGTCCGGTATCTTCCCTGAATGCCTCCCGCGATATATTCATCTCTTCATCCGCCGATTCCTCCGCGGACTGCTCCTCCTGCAGAGGTTCGTCCTCTTCCAACGTTTCTTCCTCCCCTGCATCACCGGCCTCTTCCGTTGGCTCCTCCCAAACCTCTTCCTCATACTGTTCTTCCCCTTGCCCGGCTTCCGACTCGGTTGACTCGCCGGAATCATCTTCCGGCAGCTCCTTGTTGGATTCGGCCAATTCGACCGGCTCCATGCCGGAATACTTATAATTCAACTCCGTTTCCAGCGACTCCGCAGGATCAAATTGCAGCGTATCCTCCTCCTGATAAAACGTGCCGAACCCTTCCAGCTCAAATTGATCGCCTTTTGCCGTCTGCTGGCGAATTTCCTGGATCAGCTGCTCGAGTTCCTCCCTGACCTTTTCCGGGTCAATATCCGTTTGATCCGCTATTTGCTCAACTAATTTTTCTTTGTCAATCATCATAACTACTCGCTGTTATTTCGCTGGCTATCGTCTATGAATTCAAGATAATCTTGCGGCGGAAGCAATACCACTTTTCCATCTTTGTACTCCCACTTTCGCTGGGATAAATGTTCGGGGCGGAATTCTCCCAATCCCTCGATATAGACCTTATTCTTCTGTATTAACTGATCGCGAATCACCGATTTAAAAGCCTTTTCAATTTCTTGCCGCATAATATTACAGGCGATTAATTAGTACTCCATTGCATTTAGCATACTTCCCAGTCCCACGTCATCTTCCGACAGAGATAAACTCCCTGTTAATCTAAAAACTAAAAATAATTCCTCCATACAATTGCAGGGGACGTGCTTCGTACCCCTCCCACACCTGGTATTGCTCATCCAGGATGTTTTTCCCCTTTATAAAAGCTCCCAGCCGTTCACTAATTTGATACTCAAACTTACTGCCCGCCAGAAAATAGGCCGGAAGGTCGCCCGTGTCATCCGAATTACGACGGGGTCCCAGGTATTCTCCCCACAACTCGATTCTGAAGAAAGAAATCGGTTTTACGAACAGCCTTGATTGCAGGCCATAATTCGCCTTGAAGGGAATGGGGGGCGAAGAACCGTCGATCAGCTCGTGCCTACTTATGAACCCACCCACTTCCATCCAGATCGTTTCCGGCAGCAGGTCATGGGTTACGGTAAATCGTGCCGTCCCCACACGGGCATCTTCATAAAAAGTCTGATAATAGGACGACAGCGCATTGACGTTACTATAGCCCCTGAGATTTGTGGAAACCCTGCTGCGATTCGCGTAAAACGCATGATCTTTCAGATGATGATAAGAACCCTTCAACTCCACAAAAGTTTGTTTAAAGACGCGATATTCGGCCTGCAGGCTTCCTCCCATCTTGTACGTATGGGCAAAATTCGGCCGGATAGCCACCAGAAAGGGATTTTCGTCATAGCGGGACTTGAAAGTTTGGCTGGTCATCCGGGCCCCCAGGCGCCCGTCCAGGGAGAGATTGTCACCGAACCAGTGTTTAGCCCTGACGTTTAAAGACGGATACAGCCGATCACCATTCGGTTCGCCGGCGCCCTGTACCCCAATCGTGCCCGACAAAAAGGTAGTATGATTTAACAGGCGCTGATAGGTAACCTCCGCCCCGGCCTTATACCAGTTCTCCGGGGTCGGCTGCCGGGCATTGAATTGACCCAACTGTCCCCGAACATCGACCCGGTAGATTTCGTGAACCCGATTCCCGGTCCATTGATACCTGAATTGAGATTGCCCTACGTGCTCCCGGTTCCGTCCTGAAACCGGACCTATATGGGAACGAGCCTCAAACAAATCGTAGGCGGCCGACAAACTCCATCCGCGGTAATCATTTTTCCAATTTCCGTATTGAGCTTTTATATGCCCGCCGGCAAATTCATTGCGGGTATCGCCCGACCAGCCGGGACGGGGCAAAAACATATTATTAAAATTGCTTTCTCCTCTCATATTCAACTTCAACCGTCCGGCATCCTTCATATCCAGCTCATAACCCAGGCCGAGGTTAAAATCTCTGAAAGCCCCGTAATCCCCCGGCAGGTGTCCCATGGACGAATGGTAATCAAGATCGGCCGTGGCCGAACTTCGCTCATTAAGGTCCGAACCGGCAAACCAGCGAGCTTCGGGAGAAATATAGCTTCCAAAGCCCGTTTCGGAATAAAAATGTCCCTTCGCCGGATAGGAAAAGAAATTCATCTGTGGTGGAGTGGGACGACGCAATTGAATAACGGGCAGGTCGGCCATGCGCTCTTCCTCGCTTTCGATATAGGGGGGACGGTCGGCATCTATTTGATAAACCCGGGGTTCCGGGTTAAAACCGAGAATCGGCTGGCGGTCCAGTCCCCTGAAATTGGCGCGAAACTCGCTTCGTATTTCAATATCCTGCGGATCGATCTCGGGAAGCAGTGAACGCTCGCCCTCCGCCCCCTGCTGGGCACGGACAGGAGAAACCATATAGCTCCCGCACAGGATTATCGTAATCGCCAGGGCGAGCGGCCTGTTTCGTTTTATGTTAAAAATCGTATTACGCATAGTTAATTAGATTCTGAATCACAAAAATTAAAAAAATTTAATCATAATACCTCATTTCTCCGTGGTTTTAATATCTCGCAAAGAAAAGCTACCCGTAGAGGTCCGGCTTACCACCAGTCGTTCTATGATAATAATCAGCGGCGTACACACGATAATCACCAGCATTTGAACGGCATGGGTCACAGTTGCAAAGGCCAACCCCGTCACAGCCGGTACTGCAAAAAGTATCCACAGGGATTGTTTGACAAAATAATGGTATGTACCTATACCGCCCGGTGTGGGAATCACGATCCCGATTGCCGAAATAGTCATCACGGTCAGCGCTTCGGGAAGTCCCAGTTGAAACTGCTCCTGCATATTAAACATCCAAAAGGGAATATACGTCATAAGTACATAGCAAAACCATATAATTACCGTAAATCCCAGGAAGCTGCCCCACCTTTCCACCTCGCGTATAGCCACCAGTCCATCTACAAAGGTGCGCACTATCCGTCGTACTTTCCTGTTCAACCGTGCGATCGGCTCATACTTTCGACTCAGAGCCATTAATCCGCGATACAGTCCATACAAAACGGCTATCATGAAAACCAGAAACGACCCCAGATAAAGCAACTGGGTCGGTTCGAAAAAGTCGCGGAAAAACGAAATCGTGGCCTCTCCGAAAATATTCTGGAGCACCTCCACATCCGCAATGATATAGATAAATACAAATACCAGCAGCAATATCAGCGTAATCATATCGATTACGCGTTCCAGGACAACCGTGCCGAAAAGATTCGACGAAGAAAGTTTTTCCCTTTTTGCCACGTACACCGGGCGCGTCACCTCTCCCAGCCTTGGAAATACAAAATTCAGCAGAAATCCCATCATGACTCCCGAAAAGAGGGTAAGGCGATGCGGATCCTGCTCACGCTCCCGGATCAACAGACGCCATCGTTCGGCTCGAAAATAATGACCAACCAGTATGGCCAGCGTAAATGGAAAGATCCACCCGTACCGAATATCATCCAGGTAGTGCAGCAACTCCTCGATTTGTACATTTCGAAACGCCAGCCACAAGAAGAAAACGCCCAGCAGAACGCTGATACTTAATTTAACCCAGCTGCGTAAAGTTTTCATGAAAAGCTATTTCCGAAGATCAATAATTTCAGCATCCTCTGGATAGTTCAACTCAAACACCTCCTTCCCGTCGTCCATAAAATATCCCGACCGAAAATGGGTGACCACCCGGTTATCGGCCTGGTCCACCGCATTAATACTCAACGGTTGCAACGAAGTATCCAGGCGTATCTCAATCTCTTTGAATACGGTAAACGGATCTTCGGAGTGCATTGTTATCCGCACCGTATCAGATTCAGTTTTCTGGCGGACCACCGTATAGAGCGTATCGGCTCCCGTTAAAAACTTGGATGGAGCAAAATCGTCCTCCTGCGGGTCGTACTCACTGACAACCACCCGATTGCGATTGGTATCATACACCCGGGACACACCCTCAAATACCAAAACACGTTGAAAGTCAGCCTTCACTTTATATTCGCTATTGCCCACCCAGACTTCTCCCTCGCTTTTCTCGGTGTCTCCGGTATATTCGTCGTGATAAATATGCTCAAAGCTGGCATAAAAAATTTGTCCCTCTTGAAATCGCTCTCTAAGTCGGTCCAGGGGTTTCTCCGTATCCTGTGCCTGCAAAGGGACGTTACCGCCCCATCCGCTCCACAGTAACATCACGGTAACCAGAAAAATACCTCGAATCAATTTAATCATCCAACTCCGCTAATTTTTCCTTGAGTTCGTCCTGGTCTTCACACAACACCTCTCGGGCCGTGCTCCCCTGGTAAGGACCGACCACTCCGGCCGCATACAACTGGTCAATAATTCTGCCCGCCCGATTGTATCCCAGTTTCAGTTTTCGCTGGAGCAGGGATACCGAGCCCTGCTGATGCATAACCACCAGTTTGGCCGCATCCTCGAAAAGTTCGTCCTTGTCATCCAGGGGATCCGGTATTCCGTCGGTTTCCTCCTCCTCTTCGACCGGCAGTTCATAGGGATGGCCGTAGCCCTGTTGATTGCCGATAAACTCGGTCACCCGCTCCACCTCTTCGGTGGATACAAAAGCATTTTGCAATCGGGTCATCCCGCCCCCGTTAGTATATAACATATCTCCGTTCCCCACCAGTTGATCCGCTCCTTTCGTATCCAGAATCGTGCGCGAGTCCACACGTGATGCAACCTGGTAGGCGATGCGGGCGGGAAAATTCGCCTTGATGGTTCCGGTAATCACGTTCACCGACGGACGCTGGGTCGCCACGACGAGGTGAATACCCACGGCCCGGGCAAGTTGAGCAAGGCGGGTAATAGGTTCCTCGATTTGTTTGCCTGCCGTCATCATGAGGTCCGCCAGTTCATCGATAACCACCACGATATAAGGAAGACGGCGATGATCCTCATCATCGTCGAGATCGCCGTTGTCATACCGCTCGTTATACGCCTTTATATCACGCACCATGGCCTTCTTCAGCAGCTCATACCGTTCATCCATCTCCATCGTCAGGCTATGGAGTGTTTCCAGTGCTTTGGAGGTATCCGTAATGATCGGTTCGTCGGCATCCGGCAGCGTGGCCAGGAAGTGCTCCTGGATATTCCGATAGAGAGATAATTCAATCTTTTTGGGATCGATTAACACGAATTTCAGGTTGTCCGGGTGACATTTATAGAGCAAGCACGTCAGAATGTTATTGATTCCCACCGTTTTACCGGACCCCGTAGCTCCTGCGATCAACAGGTGCGGAAGTTTGGTCAGGTCAATCATAAATACTTCGTTCTGAATCGTCTTCCCCAGGGCAACGGGAAGCATAAAATCCGTATTGACAAATTTCTTTGTATTGATTACGGACTTGGCATAAACAGTCTCCCGCTGGCTGTTCGGTATTTCGATACCCACGGCCGAGCGTCCCGGAATCGGAGCTATAATGCGTAATCCGTGAGCGGCCGTTGCCATTTTTAAATCATTGGCATAGCTCTCAATCTTGCTGATCTTTACATCCGGCGACGGCTGCAATTCATAAAGGGTTACGGTTGGACCTACAATCGCGTTGATAGACTCGATTTCAATATTATGCCGTTCCAGCTTGTCCAGGATAATGCTCTTGTTCCGCTTAATCTCCTCCAGGTCCACCTCGTTGTCCACATTCGGTCCATCATCCAGCAGATCCACTTTTGGAAACCGATACTTGATGGAGGGCGTTTTTTTCGATTTATCCCGGTTTTGTTTCTCCAATTCCTTCTTGTCCGCTTCCTCTTCGCCCTCTCCGACATAGACCGACATATCCACGTCTTCCTCTTCCTTGCGGAACGATTTCTTCTCCCCGGTTTTCGGAATGGGGTCGGAGTCTGAATTTGCGGTCTCCTCCGTCTTTTGGGTATCGGACCTACTCGATTGCCCGGTCTGGTCAGCCGAGTCGTCGGAGGTACGACCGGTTTCCTGCCGCTCCCCGCCTACTCGCTCCCTGTACTTCCGCTGTTCTGCAGAACGTTGCTGCGAGGGAGCGCCATCGCCGGAAGGTTCCTCCCCCTGGGCAGAGACCTTCGGCTCTTTTATCGTCTGGGATGATTCTTCTTTGGATTCGTCGGATGACGACTGTTTCTCTTTTCCCCATTCTCGAAACAGCTTCACCACTGTATCCCCCATCTGGGCCAGACGCAATTTCAGTCCGTCAATCGACCACTGCAGATCCCGGTCCATCAACATAATTACAGTAACGATCAAAAACACGCCAAGTAAAATGATGGATCCCACTCCCATTATATTTTGTAATATCCGCGCCAGTGCTACACCCGCGGCCCCATTCCACTCGACCGCAAGAAACTGAAACTGGTTATACAGCCAACCGAGAATCGTCGATACCAGGATCGTACTCCACAGGACATAGATTGCCAACCCCGACAGTCCCCGTACGGTTTTCCTCCGAAAGAGGTGCCAACCATATATAAAAATAATGGCGGGAATAAGCATGCTTACATAACCGAACAGCGTATATACAAAAAAGTGAGACAGGTAGGCTCCGACAACGCCCAGGGCATTTTGAACCCGGAGGGCGGGCCCCCGGTCAATCGAAAAAAGCTGATCCATTGACAATGACTGGATCAAGGCGTAATCCCCCTTTTGATAGGTTACAATGCTCATGGCCAGTAATACGGCTATGGCCATGATCAGGATGCCGGCAATCTCAAGTTTACGCACCCGGGAAACCTTGAAAGCAGTCGACTCTTTTTTAGTTTTCTTGTTCGCCATGGGTAACATTTATGATTCGGTCGTTCAGCACCGGCAAAATATTGATGCTATTCAGCTGGCAACTGTACGAAACATCATCGCCGTTCACTTTTTCCTGCAGTCGAACAGCGTGATTGGAGGCACTGATAACGCTTTCGATCCGATCGGCATATTTCTCATAGAGGCTAAAAGCCACCTTCGCTCCATCCAGGGTCCTTTCCGGCAGTTGTCCATCGTATAACCGGTGTACAATCTGACCCGCACATAACATATCCTCTATGGCCAAACGCCCTCTCCAACCCGCGCAGATCAATACAATATCTCGCTCCTTTTCCCGCAGGGCCTCCACCACGGCATTTATATTCAAAAACGAGCCAATAAGGATCTCTTTCGCTTTACCAGCTCGTGCTATGGCCTGGGTGCCATTGCTTGTTTTAAAAATGAGGGTCTTGCCCTCGATAGCATCCGGCGTATACTCCAGGGGGGAATTCCCCAGGTGATATCCTTCTATCTTGACGCCGTTTTTTTCGCCACACAGCAAATATTGACTCGAATCCAGGTTCTGGGCGATTTTGTTTACCTCGTCCATATCAGCCACGGGTATAAGTCCCGCAGCCCCGTTATGCAGAGCTGTGGTGATCGTTGTCGTAGCACGAAGGACATCGATGATCACGGCCGTCTTATCACGGACATCCTCCTCCTTAAATGACTGCGCTGATGTAAATACGTCCAGTCCTTCCATTATATAATCTCCTGTTCGATAGGTGTCATTTTTCCAAGAAGGGTGGCTTAACGATCTCCACTCCCTCAAGACGATTACGCACGCTCAAATAAACCCGGGTACCCTCTTCGGCATATTCCACGGGAATATATCCCATGGCAATGCCTTTATTCAACGTTATCGAAAGCGATCCGCTGGTCACTTCGCCAATTTGATCTCCATTCTCGTCGCATATCGCATAGCCTTTTCGGGGAACGATCCGTCGACTATTGGTGTCGAGGCCCATCAGCTTGCGATGTATTCCCTTTTCCTTAATCTCTACAAGTGCTTCGCGGCCGATAAACTCATCTTTGTCCAGTTTGGTAAGCCAGCCAAGACGTGCTTCCAGGGGGTTGGTATCTTTTGAGATGTCATTTCCATACAGTGCCAGTCCCATTTCAAGTCGAAGGGTGTCTCGCGCCCCCAAACCGGCAGGCTCAATATCGTATTGCTGGCCGGCCTCCATGATGGCATCCCATACTTTGCCGGGGGGCACCGCGTTTTTATCGAAATAGACTTCAAATCCGTTTTCCCCGGTATACCCGGTTTCCGATATTATAACGTCGTCAAATCCCACCAGATCGCCAAAAACAAATCGATAGAAACCGATATCATCCAGATCCTGTTCGGTCAACTTTTGGAGGGTATCCTTTGCATCGGGACCCTGGATAGCCAGCAAACAGTAATCATCCGAGCGATTTTGAACCGTCGCATCGAACTCGTTATGCCCGGTCACCCATTCATAATCTTTTTCACGATTCGCGGCATTGACCACCATCATGAAATGGTTTTCCTCCAGTTGATAGATCAGGAGATCATCCACGATGCCCCCGTCTTCATAACACATGACGGTGTACTGGGCGCGGCCCGGATTTATTTTGCTGATGTCGTTCGCGGAAACATACTGGATCAACTCTTTGGCCTCGGGACCTTTGACGAAAAACTCGCCCATATGAGAGACGTCAAACAAGCCCACATCATTGCGAACCGCGTTATGTTCTTTTTTAATGCTGTCGTATTGGACGGGCATTTCAAAACCGTTGAAATCGATCAGTTTTGCACCCGCTTGTTCATGATTTTCAAAGAATGGTGTCCGTTTAGGCATAAAACAATCTTATAATTATTTCGAGCTCTGAATTTCAGTTTCAATTCACAATCGATTCAGGTATCATTTTTCAAGCACCCCTGAATATCGACCGATTACAGTACCACCCACAGAATTTCAAATTTAAGGATTTCTTTTTACAATCCATACCCTTCAATCCATGCATTTAAAGTCATGGAGGGTTTGTTAATAGTGACTCCTTAAACCGGGACGGGTGCTCTTTTGCTTCAAGGTTTTGCCGCAATTTATCTTTTCCCCTTTATTCCAGCATCTTGGTATTCGGGGATCTTATAAACGGGATTCCGTAAATATTTGCGTTTACGGAGCGGCCCCTCGTCCCGGTTTTATCCAACATCCCTAAAATAATAAATTGACATTCCCCGTTTTTAGGTATCTTGTAGTACGCATAAAGCTTTAACCTATTCACGATTCTATGGCAGACAAAAAGGGCGAAAACCTCGACGAGGTTATTGATGACATTGTAGATGAAGATCCGAAAAACGGGTCCGGCGGCGATTCCGGAAAACAGAAGCAACAACATCCGCCCCGGCAGCACACCCAGGAAAAACTTCTGCCCGGCGTGAAGAATATCATTGCCGTCGCTTCCGGAAAAGGCGGGGTCGGCAAATCCACGATTGCCGTCAACCTGGCAGCAGGCCTGGCCCGCAGCGGGGCTGCCGTCGGACTTTTGGATACCGACATATACGGACCCAGCGTACCGACCATGTTTGGCGTCCACGAGCGTCCCAATATAACGACGGAAAAGAAATTAATACCTATCGAAAAATACGGCGTTCGTCTTTTATCGATGGGATTATTGGTAAAGACGGATCAAGCCACCGTCTGGCGAGGTCCCATGGTAACCAGCGCCGTAAAACAGTTTATGCAGGATGCCGAGTGGGGTAATCTGGATTATATGGTCCTGGATCTCCCTCCCGGCACCGGCGACATACAGCTTACCATCGTGCAAAATGTTCCCCTTACCGGTGCCGTCATCGTATCCACCCCGCAGAATGTAGCCCTGGACGATGCCCGCAAGGGAGTGGCGATGTTTCGTAAAGTGGATGTCCCGGTGCTCGGAATCGTGGAAAATATGGCGTATTTCACGCCTCCCGAGCTTCCCGACAAGAAATATTATATATTTGGCAAGCACGGGGCACGCAAACAGGCCGAAAAGATGGGGGTTCCATTC
>CAYQXO010000022.1:22353-24871 GCA_964421495.1 uncultured Balneolaceae bacterium
TACCGATCGAACAATCTATCCGGGAAACCAGCGACGAGGGCACCCCTATCGTACTTCAGGACGTACACTCAGAAACAGCCCAGTCCTTTATAGAGCTTTCCAACCGCGTAGCCCAGCAAGTGGCTAAGAAAACTGACCAGCAACAGGACGCTGACGACATAGACATTACGTTTGTCGATTAACTAATTGACCGGTTTCGAGGGGCCTGGCAGAGATTCCGGGTCGTTACGAGAACATATCCATTTCAGGCAGGTCTGGGCCGACGTCGGGAACACATAGTGTATCCGCGTAACGGTAAATCGGTCTGAAGACATCCACGCGCGGCTTTGGCAACAGACTGGAAATCCTCCGGAAAACAAACCGGAATACGTTACTTCTCAGACTGGGAGGGAGCTTCTCGTTTCTCCCGAATACGGGCAGCCTTGCCTTGCAATTGACGCAGATAATACAGCTTGGAACGACGAACACTACCGCGTTGAAGTACTTCAATCGTAGCAATATAGGGAGAGTTCAAGGGGAAAATTCGTTCCACTCCGATATTGCCGCTTGAAATCTTGCGGACGGTAATGGTTTTATTGGGTCCTTCTCCGCGTTGGGAAATGACCACTCCTTCAAACTTCTGAATCCGTTCTTTATCGCCTTCGCGTACGCGATAATGAACATTTACCGTATCACCGGCCTTAAATTCCGGCAGATCATCGCGCACCTGGGTTTGTTCCACTAATTTTAGCTTATCCATAGTCTTATACGTCGCTTTAACTTCTTCCGTTTACTGTTTGTCTATATATTCTCGATACATTTCCGGGCGCCGCTTTTTGGTCCGCTCCAGGGACTTTTCATGGCGCCACTCTTCAATCCGCCGGTGATCTCCCGACTTCAATACTTCGGGAACGCCGTGTCCCCGAAAATTATCGGGGCGCGTATACATCGGCCCTTCCAATAAATCGTTTTGATACGAATCGCTCAAGGCACTCTGGGCATCGCCCAATGCACCCGGCAGCAAGCGAACCACCGCATCAACGATCACGGCCGCCGCCAATTCACCGCCGGAGAGTACATAATCTCCAAGGCTGATCTCACGGGTTATCAACTGATCGCGAACCCGCTGATCCACGCCTTTATAGTGCCCACACAAAATAATAATATTTTGCTGAAGTGAAAGCTGCGTAGCCGTATTCTGCTCAAATCGTTCACCGTCGGCCGCCGTAAAGATCACTTCGTCATAGTCTCGCTGATCCAACAGCGATTCTATACAGTCGAAAATCGGCTGGGGCGTAAGTACCATTCCGCCTCCTCCGCCGTAGGGATAGTCATCCACCTTGTTGTGCTTGTCGCGGCTGTAGTCGCGCAGATCATGGAGCTTTATAGTCACCACATCATTTTCCCGCGCCCGACCGACGATACTATGGTTCAGCGGACTCTCCAGTATCCGGGGTACAGCCGATATGATATCAATACGAGGTTGAGCCATCCGGTCACAAGTCCATTAACATCTCGAGATTACGACAGATTAAACGCTGCTGATCCTCGTCCACTTCCACGACAAATTCATCCACGAGCGGGACCATAAACTGTTTATCCTCATCGGTTTCAATTTCAATAATCTGCTGCGCCGCCGTGTCAAATCCGTTTACCACTATGCCGACCGGCTGCCGATCTTCATTCAATACGCGAAATTTATAATACGGTACCGATGCACGTGCCGATCCCATCCCGTCCAGTGCATCGCGGTCGACGAACACCTTCTTGCCTTTCAACTGCTCGGCCTCATGTCGATCCTCGATATAAAAAAGTTTTACAAAGAACGCATTTTTATTTTCGCCCTCCGACTTGCGGACATCTTCGAGTCGCGCCGGCACCAGGTCGCCCCGGTCATCACGATAACGCAACAGCGGATGCTGTTCCAGCAGCGAGTCGACTGCGTAGTCCGAAATCAGCAGTAATTCACCATGCACTCCGTGAGAACGGGCGAAATGGCCAATTTGCTGATATTGCGAAGTTTTATCGGCCGGCATGATAGTGCCTTCGTAATTTCAATCTACGCCGGGTACCGATCAGGAGGATTTATCCTTGTCCTCTTCCTCGTCGTCAGCTTCATCATCCTCTTCAGACTCGGTATCCGACTGATCTTCCTCTTCGGCTTCCGCGGCATCCGCCTCTTCTTCTTCCGACGTCTCTTCACCGGACTTTGCCTGCTGCTCTTCCTCTTCCTCGTCTTCGGCATCAGCTTCGTCCGCATCAGACTCCTCAGACTCCTCGGCGTCGGCTTCAGCAGACGCTTTCTCCTGCTCGTCGTCCTCCGCTTCAGCCTCTGCCTGCTCCTGCTCTTCATCGTCCGAGGCATCCTCCGATTCGTCTGCAGCTTCCTTTTGTTCGGTTTCTTCGGCAGGTTCAGCTTCCTGCTTATCTTCCGCCTCTTCCGCCGTCTCTTCAGCTTCCGTGGCTTCCTCAGCTTCTTCAGCTGCCGCTTTTTCTTCAGCTTCCTGTTGTTCACGCTGCCGCTCGGCTTCTGCCTGCT
>CAYQXO010000022.1:24881-27184 GCA_964421495.1 uncultured Balneolaceae bacterium
ATTCTTCAGCCTCTTCGGCCGCTTCTTCTTCCGCCTCCTTCTGTTGCTGCTCACGCTGTCGCTCGGCTTCGGCCTTGGCCGCTTTTTCCTCCAGCTTTTTCTGATATTCTTTCTCCTCGGCCTCGAGCATCGCCTTCTGCTTTTCCTGGCGCGAACTCGCCTCGGCTTCCTTCCGGCGCTTTTCGGCTCTTTCCTCGCGCCATTCGGCCATGGCCTGCTCGATCTCCTCTTCGTCGCGACCCTGTCGTTCCAGGTGCATCCTGTAATAGATGCCATAGTCCTTCAAGATCGAACGAACCGTATCGCTGGGTTGTGCTCCTTGCTGAAGCCAGTGAATAACCCGCTCTTCCTCGAGTCGTACATCCGGCGGATTCACGATATTGTTAAAGCGACCGAGATCTTCTATAATGCGTCCATCCCGGGCTTTGTGCTTCGGGGCAGCCACTACGTGATAAATCGGTTTCTTTCTTCTACCTCTACGTTTTAAGCGCAGTACAACCAATGTTACTTCTCCTGTCTTTTTTCCTGTTTACATTTAATAGTACCGGTATCGATTCGTAACTCTCGTCGATCCGTTTTAGCATGATACTTTCTCTAGCACATCATCATAAAACTACTTACGTCCAAACGGCAAGTTCTTGAGTCCCTGCATTGCCTGACTCATCTTGCCCATCTTGGACATACTCTTCATCATCTTCTTCATCTGCTCAAACTGCTTAATAAGATCGTTTACGTCGCGAACATCAACGCCCGCTCCATTGGCAATGCGCTTGCGCCGGCTCCCATTCAAAATCGAGGGATCCCGGCGCTCTTCGGGCGTCATGGAATTGATAATGGCTTCAATGGGCTTAAAAGCATCCTCATCAATTTCCTGATCCTGCATCGCCTTGCCGGCACCGGGAATCATGCCTACCAGTTCATTTATATCGCCCATCTTCTGGATCTTCTGAAGCTGTTCCCGAAAATCCTCCAGGTCAAATTTGTCTTTCTTTATTTTCTTCTGCAGCTCCTGGGCCTTTTGCTCGTCATATTCCTCCTGGGCCTTCTCCACCAGCGAAACCACATCACCCATGCCCAGAATACGCTGCGCCATGCGGTCGGGATAAAACGGCGCCAGATTTTCAAGTTTCTCGCCGGTACTGACAAATTTAATAGGCTTATTCACCACTTTCTTGATCGAAAGGGCCGCTCCACCGCGGGTATCGCCGTCCAGCTTCGTCAGCACCACTCCGTTATAATCGATACGTTCGTTAAACTCTTTGGCTGTCGTCACTGCATCCTGACCCGTCATGGAGTCCACGACAAAAAGCGTTTCGTGAGGATCCACCGCCTCTTTGATATCGGCGACTTCATTCATCATCTCCTCGTCAATATGCATACGTCCCGCCGTATCGATAATCACGGTATCAAGGGCGAGGCTCTTGGCCATGGATACCGTTTCCCTGGCCACTCGAACGGGATCTTTCTGGTCAATCGAATACACCGGAACGTCAATCTGCTCCGCCAGTGTCTTCAACTGGTCGATAGCTGCCGGTCGGTACACATCCGCCGCGGCCAACATTGGATTTCGATTATTATTCTTCTTCAGGTGTCGGGCCAGCTTGGCCGAAAAAGTCGTTTTTCCGGATCCCTGCAATCCCGCAATAAGGATCACGGTAGGCGGCACATCAGCCACTTTAATATCCGAACGCTCGCCGCCCAGAATCTCCACCAGCTCGTCATGCACAAGCTTGGTAAACTGCTGTCCCGGGTTTACAGACGTCAATACGCCTTCCCCCTCCGCTTTCTTCTTAACCTGCGAGGTAAACTCTTTGGCCACTTCATAATTGACGTCGGCATCCAGCAATGCACGACGTATTTCGCGCACGGTTTCAGCGATATTTATCTCGCTGATTTTGGACTTTCCCTTGACGGTTTGCACCGCCTTTTCCAGTTTTTCGGACAGATCATCAAACATAATATTATCGCTTCAGCTTCCTGTAGCCTATTTTACAAAGACTCGAAAGATAATGTTAAATGACTCACGAATCAACTTAAAAACAAGTTCCTGTTCACGAAGGTCTTCAAAACCCAAATTCGTTGCATAATCACTTTTTTATCTATATTGCCAAAGGGGGGAGGAGCTGCGCCGCCGGACGGCTTTGTAGCTAGAAATATCCAGCCGTTTGCCGCTTTAACTGGATCGGGACTTATGCTCTATTAAATAGCGTGTAAATATGCATTTTGCTTCTCGCTGCATAATTCAAATGCTACAAAGCCGTCCGGCGGCGCAGCTCCTCCCCCTTTGGCGTTTTTCGTTTGGG
>CAYQXO010000023.1:0-27110 GCA_964421495.1 uncultured Balneolaceae bacterium
TTTTGCTGGCCGATGGTCGTACCGGCAAAAAGCAAAATGAGCGACAGGCTTAGAAGTAGTGATTTCATGGGAGTCACCTTTGGTTTTTGGAATTAATTCTTAGTTGATTCTATGGTAATATAAGGTGGATATGCTTAAAGGAACCTTAAAGTTATCCGGCTCTTAGCGTTCGATTTTAAGGAAGCGGGCGTTGATGGCTACGATGACGGTGCTGAGCGACATCAGGACCGCTCCTACGGCGGGACTCAGAATGATGCCGTAGGAAAACAAGACTCCCGCAGCCAGGGGAATGGCGAAAGCGTTGTAACCGGTGGCCCACCACAGATTCTGCACCATTTTACGATACGTAGCCTTTGCCAGTCCGATCAGCGAAGCTACATCCTTGGGATTGCTTTGCGTCAGTATAATATCGCCGGTTTCCACGGCTACATCCGAACCCGCGCCGATGGCTATACCTACATCGGCCTGGGCGAGTGCGGGAGCGTCATTGACGCCGTCGCCCGTCATGGCCACTTTCAGTCCACGGCCCTGTACCTCTTTGACTTTGGCCGCTTTTTCTTCGGGCAGGACTTCGGCGAAGAAATCATCCAGTCCGAGTTGATCGGCGACATAGGCTGCCGTTTTTTTGTTGTCGCCGGTCAGCATAATGCACTGGATGCCCATCTCGTGAAGGCTTCCGATGGCCGTTTTGGAATCTTCCCTGATCTTGTCTCCCAACGCAACGGCCCCTTTCAGCTGATCGTCAATCAGTACAAACACGACAGTTTTTCCCTGTTCGGAGAGCTCCTCAAATTGCTCGGTCGGCAGATCGATATTCTGTTCCCGCAGGTAGCCGGGACTTACCACTTTGACCTGTCGGCCGTCCACCCGACCTTCGATGCCTTTTCCGGTTATGGAGTTGAAATCCTCCACTTTCCAGAGGTTGTCGGTGGCTTTTACGATGCCCCGGGCAATGGGATGCTCGGAGTTTTGTTCCACCGATCCGGCCAGCTTCAACAGTTCCTCTTTATCCTCATAACCGTTAAAAGTCAATACGTTGGTCACGCCGAATTCACCGTGCGTGAGGGTACCGGTTTTGTCAAAGATGACGGCGCCGAGATTGCGGGCCTCTTCGAAGGCGGTGCGGTTGCGGATAAGAAAGCCGTTTTGGGCGGCCATGCTGGTGGATACGGCGACAACCAGGGGTACGGCCAAGCCCAGGGCGTGGGGACAGGTAATGACCATGACGGTGACGGTACGCTCAAGGGCGAACACGAAATCCTGCGTGGTGAAGAATGTCCACCCGAAAAAGGTAACCGCCCCGGCACCCAGTGCAATAAGGGTCAGCCAGAATGCCGCCCGGTTGGCCAGGTCCTGGGTGCGCGACTTGCTTGCCTGGGCCTGCCGTACCAGATCGATAACCTGGGAGAGGAAGGAATCCTCGCCGGTGCGGTTGACTTCAATCGTCAGGGAGCCTTCCCCGTTCATCGAGCCGCCGATAACCTCGTCGTCCTGTTTTTTGGATACCGGTTTGGATTCCCCGGTCATCAGCGATTCATTCACCGCACTTTTGCCCTCGAGGACCACGCCGTCCGCCGGTATCTTTTCTCCCGGTTTGACCAACACGTTCATGCCTTTTTGGAGTTCTTCAAGGGGAACATCGTCGGTCGATCCGTCCTCCCGCACCACGTGCGCTTCCGAGGGCATCAACCTGGCCAACTCCTCCAGGGCCCGCGAGGCGCTCATGACCGACTTCATCTCGATATAGTGGCCGATCAGCATGATATCCACCAGGGTGGCGAGTTCCCAGAAAAAGACTTGTCCCTCTACGGCGAAGACCACCAGCGTGCTGTAACTGTAGGCAACCGTTATGGCTATTCCAATCAGTGTCATCATGCCCGGCTGGCGGTCTTTTAGCTCGTCGTAGAGTCCCTTCAGGAAGGGCCATCCGCCATAGAAGAAAACGATCGTAGAAAGGATAAACGAAATATAGGTGTCGCCGGCAAAATGCAGGGTATCGCCCAGTCCCAGAAATCCCTGGATCATATGGGAAAGCGCCAGAATGGGAACGGTAAGCGCAATGGAAATCCAGAATCGCTTCAGGAAATCCCGGGCCATGTGGGCATGGTGGTTGGCATGTCCACCGGAGTGCCCATGCTGTTGGTGGTGATCTTCGTTGGGGTGATGGTTGGGAGAGTGATCGCCGTTGTGTTTGTGGTTTTGATTCATATGTTCCTGGGCATGGTCTTTTTGATGGCTGTCCTGTTGATCAGCGTGATAGGAGTGGTTTTCCTCATGTAAGTGGCCGTGATTCATAGGTTGCCGGGATTTTCCTTGATGTCTTGCAATATTATATAGTATAGGAGCAAAACGATATGTCTCCGATAGTTGAAATATAAGTTTTCTGCCTTTGTATATTGCAAGGATAACAATATTCGGCTTAAATTAAGCTTAAAAGGATTTGCCTACCTAAGTTTGGGAAGTTTGTCGGGCTCTCAAAAATCTACTGTAGAAAAATCCGACAGCTTTTGGAATATTTTTTGGCTGATTTTTTCTTATAGTCAACCTGGCTTATAGTCAAAATCGGTTAAAAATGGTCTCAAATCGATCTTTTTTCGTGGAGATCCGAAAATCCGACAGACTCCTAGGTTTCTTGGAAAGCATCCTGTTGCAATAATACCTCTCCGAATGAAATATCTTCGGCGGCCAGTACCATAATAGTAGTGGGGAGGTTTTTTAGCCGTTGCTGCAACTGCTCATAGTAGGTATAGAAATTTTCATCCGGTTCGGCCATTCCCATGAAAATAAGATCGGCATGCAGAGAGGATTTATGTAATATTTTATTAAAAGATCGACCGTTTGAGATAATGACCTTAAGATTTGCTCCCATTCGCAATTTGTCCACAAGCCGGGTGAAATTTACTCGTACTTCTTGCTCGGCTTTTTTGTTTTCAACAACTATTTTAAGGTTCACTTTGGCATCATACCACTCTCTGCTGCTTTGTAAAAGATAGGCGAGGATGATCATAAGTCCCCCATTCCCCTTTAATCCACTCCACCATATATCTATTCGCTTTCGCCGGCCATATCCCATGCTTTCATTTTGATGAACTATTACTACATTCCGCTGATGGCGGTGAAAGTCAGCGATCATATCGCAATACTTCTCACGATATACCTCGCTTTCGCTATCTCCAAGTATGATCGTATTGGGAACCAGCGCTCCCAATCCGTAAGATTCAACTAACCGTTTCCCTCCCTTAAAGGCATCCGGTGCCGTCGATACCCTGACAAGGGAATCAACGCCGTGCTTATTCATAAAGTCACGGATGTTGTTTTCCATATTCTTTCTTCGCTGCGCGTTTATATTCTCACTCGTTAGTACGGTGGCAACGGTCATAATTCCCCGGTTATGGGTAAGAGAGGAGGCCAATTCTATGAGGTGCCAGCGTTTGGTGGGTGCACCGGACAGCACCAGTGGATGGGGACGCCAGGTTTTCGATTCCTGTTCTACTCCGATGCGCATTAACCCGGCGCGGGTGAGGGCCATCCAAATGCCATTGCGTACGTCTCCCCAGGCCGCCTGCATTTCCTGTCGCTGCAGCCAAACAAAAATAAGTATTACGAATATAAAAGCGATGCCGGTTGCGACGGCGTTAATCAGGAACATAACGGATACGCAACCTACCGCACCCAGTAGTGAAAAAGTCCAGTGTACGTTAAAGGCGGGGCGGAAAGAGGGACTTTTGAGCAATTGTTCTGTTCCGGCCGCAATATTCAAGACTCCATAGGTGGTAAGAAAGAACATCGTGAGTATAGGAGCAATGATATTCAAGTTACCGAGCCATACCGCCGTTAAAGCAACAACCAACGTTAGTACGGTTCCAATGCGCGGTGTATCATCTTTGCCTTTACCCCGTCCCAGTATCTTGAGCCATCGGGGGAAAATACCGTCACGCGCAAGGGCCTGCAATACCCGGGGAGCTCCCAGAATGCTTCCGACGGCGCTCGATAAAGTAGCACCCCATACTCCAATGAGAATGGCATCTCCCCAGTAGGCAATCCTGCGCATAATGAGGGGATCTTCAATCAGAGTTATGGCATCTGCCCGGTTGGCGAGCAATATCGGTAAGGCCATATAAACAAGATAACCCACCCCGATCGCTGCAAAAGTACCAGCAGGTATGGATTTAGAGGGATTTTTAAGATCGCCCGACATATTTACCCCGGCCATGATACCGGTAACCGCGGGGAAGAAAACCGCAAATGCTTTCCAGAAACTTACCGACTTTTGCTCGGGAGCTCCCCACATCTCGATGTTGGATTGTTCAATGGGTGCCCCGAAGACGAGCGACAACAGGGAGAGGGCAATTCCAAACATAATGAAATACTGGGCGCGAATGGCGACTTTGGCAGAAATAAGAGCCAACGCCGCGATTCCAATAGTGGTGATAATTCCCACTACTTTGATATCCAGCGAAGGGAAAACCCCGACTACGCTTTCCGCGAAACCGGTCGTATAAAGGGCGACCGAGAGTGCGAGTGCTATATAAAGGGGGATTCCGATGGCCCCACCCGATTCAATGCCCAGCGAACGACTGATCATATAATAGGCACCACCGATACGAACGCGCTGATCGGTGGCTATGGCAGCTATGGAAAGGGCGGTTAAAAAAGTTATACCTGTTGAAATGGTTACGATCAGAAGGGTGCCGATCAACCCGACATTACCGACCACCCACCCGAAGCGAAGGTACATAATAACGCCCAGGATGGTAAGCATGGAGGGAGTGAAGACGCCTCCGAATGTGCCCAGACCCTCTTTATCCGGCGGAATTACATACTGTTTTCCGGGTGATTTATCTTCAAATGAATCTCCCATTTAAAGAAATATGATGTATAGCTTATTGTGATATTGAATTTGAGGTTTGAAACATGAAGATATGAGATTTCATACCATGAAAAAAGTTGTTTGTCATGGTTTCCAATAAGTTCTGATAAAATGGATAAGTGTTTGTCGCCGTTACGTAAAAGCACGGGAGCTTTTGCTTTGATGCGACTGTTAATTTTGGATGCCGGTGCGAACTGTTTGAAATCAGTGGCAGATAGGCTTCATTCTATCGGGTGATAATTAAAAAATTGCTTATGTATCAAAAGAAACAGATTCCATTCAATGAGGGACAGGCCTGCAAGTATTTGATTGTCCGAAATAACGAGAATTTACACTATGAATCCTTTTTAAGGCTTCTGCACCAGGATAAGTCGTTTCGATCCTTCTTTATTAATCTGCTATCAGACGTTCCTTTTCACGCATATCAATGGGAAACTCCGCCGGTAACTTTAAAAAACCGTGATCAGCCGTTTGAATTTGTAGTCCATAATAGTCCCGGAATCGACCTGTCGCCGGACCCGGGACCTTTCAGTCAGTATTTCAGCAACGATGCAGATACTAGCATTGCCGTATTTGATAACCTCGGCAAGGATGCCCGGCTGATCGCTCCCGCACCGTCTCAACCCGAGGTGAATTATTCTCATATTGGGGTGTTTACTCAATCCGCTCCTATGCAGCAACAACACGACCTCTGGAAAACGGTGGGTCGGGTGACGGAAGAGCACTTGTCGGAACAGCCACTCTGGCTCAATACCGCCGGCGGCGGGGTGGCCTGGCTGCATGTTCGGCTGGATTCGAAGCCCAAATATTATCGGCATCGCCCTTATATGGCGATTGATTGATGTAGTCAGAGCTTTTCAAACCACCCGGACAGGCGTTCTGTATTAATTTTGATAGAAATTGCTTTTTATATTTTGGGGTAAGGAAAGATTATAAAGCAATTTAACTATCAATGTGGTCAAGGGTGTTCCTAATATCGATACCAAGTAAATATATTCGATGCACATCAGTTGTATCAGGATAACAGTTATGTATGTGTACGGGTTCCCAAATGTTCTGAAAGACGGATTTCATATCCCCGTTCCTTATTTTATTTGGAGGAGTTACTGCGTTTTGAACAGGTATTAAATTTTCAGATATTAATAACACAGTTCATGTTACAAAAACCGTAGATGAAATAGGTTAAAGGTGGAGTCGGTGTGGGAGCCAAAGAGAAAAGTTGGATCAGGCGTATACGCGATGGAGATGAACGGGCCTTCGAACGGCTTTTTATGACCTATTATTCTTCCCTCGTTAATTTTGCCTTCAGTTATGTACGGTGCCCTCATAGGGCCGAAGGGGTGGTACAGGAAGTATTTGTAGATTGTTGGGAGAGAAAAGATCAATTGGATCCTTCCCAAAACATAAAAACATATCTATTCCAGTCGGTTAAATACCAATCATTGGACATTTTAAAACACAAGGAAGTTAAAAACCGTTATCGGGACGAACTGATGAGTCGAAAAGAACCAGAGAGACAGCCGGAATTTCAGGAAAAGTCCGCCGATGAGGATTTTGTCAATGCTGTACAGGAAGCTATTGAAGAGTTGCCGGAGCGGGCCCAGCAGGTGTATGTCCTCCATCGCAAAGAAGGTCTTACCTACAAAGAGATCGCCCAGGTGATGGAAATCTCTCCAAAAACCGTGGAATCTCAAATGAGTCGAGCGCTTAAGCTGCTTCGGAACCGGTTGGATAAATATATTTCTGCCTGAACGGCGGTAATTTAGGGAAAGGACTGCAAAAGAGGGGCAGCAAAAAAATTACGGGGTAAACCGCCTTTCTATCTAACTATAATTAAAAGTGACATATTAACCGGATGAATGGCCGTATGGAAAAGGTTTAGTATTTAGGAGCCTGGTTGGCAATGTTAAACAAGCTCATTTCAGCCGTTTTGAATATTAGATTGTCCATTTCACGACAGCTGTCGGGACTCTCGCAACGATTCGAAAAGTCCGGCAGACTACTGGCGATTACATTTTTGGTTGGGCTATTAGCTACGGGGATGACCGGGATAGGGCAGGGTAGCGATCAGCCATCCGCCAGGTACCTGGTACTTATCTCTATCGATGGTTTGAATCCACAGTGGTACCAGAATACGAAATGGCCGATGCCATTCCTTCAGCAAAAAGCTCGGGAAGGGGCGTATGCACGGCGAGTCCGGCCTGTTTTTCCGGCGCAGACTCGACCGGGACATACCACCTTGATTACCGGTTGGTTGCCGGCTAAGCATGGGGTATACAACAACAGTGCATCCTACCGGTTGGACGAGGGCTCCTCCATTTTCCATGCAGTCAGCTCTGAAGGAGGTAAAACAGCGGCCGTGGGATGGGTCGGATCAAATCACGCCCCGACGGATCATATTGTTTTGGGAGTTGACGCCACTGATTTTTCCGACATGAGCAACCTGCGTCAGGGCAAGGGGCTGGAACGGTCGGCTGGATATAGTAAAGAAAAGGGGCATTCCGGGAAATATGAAAGATATATCACCGGAACGGTTCGGGATGCCCGGTTGGCAAGTATGGGAATAGCGTTTATTGAACAATACCAACCCAAATTTTTGGCACTGCGATTTAACGAAACGGATGCCACACAGCATCGGTATGGGCGAGAGCATGCTGCAGTGAGCGGTATTGTCGCTTCAACGGATCTGGCCCTGTCTGAAATTGAAGCGGCGGTTGAACGCGCGGGCATCAAGGACCAAACGGTTTTTATGGTCACGGGCGATCATGGAATGGATAGTATCCATACTGTGCTGCGACCTAATATATGGCTTGAAAAATCCGGCCTGGGAGCCGAAGATGAAGTATACTTTGAGGTCCACGGAGGCGCTGCCTTTCTTCATGGCGCTGACGAAGGGCAGACGAAAAAAATCGTTGATTGGTTGGATAATTTGCCTGACAGCCTGCGTTCGAAGTTTACCCTGTTTTCCCGTGAACGTCTGGATGAACTGGGATCCGATCCCCGCGTCACATTAGCGCTTAATGCGATGCAAGGGTATAAATTTGATGGAGCCTGGGAAGGGCCTGTGCAGTATCAAAGAAATGAGAGAGAACAGGTTGGAAATCATGCAGCCATGCCCTCGTCGGAGGCGCCTAATAACTATACCGGATTCGTAGTCTGGGGGGCGGGCATTGAATCGGACAGGGTATTAGATGAAATCGGAGTGGAAGATATTGCCCCAACTGCTGCTGAATTGATTGGTGTGACATTGGGAGAACGCGATGGTCGGTCGCTGGTGCCCATTTTGAGGAAAAATAAATAAAAATTACAGGGTACCCGGAAGTTTGGTCTAACTATTAGTAAAGGCTGCCATTTAAGTAAGCATATATAAGTGAAATAGAATTAACATTTCCATAATAATTACTACATATCGCGATAATCTCCGTTTCATATGTTAATGTCAGCATATAAACGAGACGTAATGGGCAGGGAAATCAACTTTAATTAAACCTGAATCAATTATGAAGAACAAGATACTGATTACTACGATATCTGTAATATCGCTGCTATTTTTATCTCAGGTTGCCGTAAGTCAAAATGTTGAAAGGGAGCCCTTACTTGATACTCCCGGGGAAGTTTGGTCTTGGGGATATAACAATGTTGGACAAGCAGGGGTTGGCAATGAGACCGAAGTGATACACTCGCCTACACAAATTGCCTCTGATGCCGTTTTTGTGGCGGGGGGACTAACACACGGGCTTTATATTACAAGCGACAGCACCTTGTGGGGTTTTGGCGACAATAGAAATGGTAACCTGGGACTTGATGAAGGAATTGAAGTCCAGCGCACTCCCGTGGAAATTGCCGAAAATGTAGTTTATGCAAAAGGCTGGCGACACTCCACCTTCTATATCACGGCCGACGGCAATACGTATGGTGTGGGACATAATGGCTGGGGTCAGCTTGGTACCGATACGGGAGGCGAAGCTCAATATGATCCTGTACAGGTTAATATAGACAATGTGGTGGAAATCGCCGGCGATTTCCATACTCTATTTCTCACGGCCGAGGGTGATCTCTACGTGGCAGGACGGAATAGCCACGGACAACTGGCCCACGATCCCGAAGAAGTTTCCTCTATAACAGAACCGACCTTGATTGAAACCGGCGTAAGCGAGATTACCTCCGGTTTTGCAAATGCATTATTTATAAAGAATAATGAGCTTTGGGCCATGGGACGGAATCAACACGGTCAGTTGGGCATAGGTGATGAAGAAACTACACAGATCCATTCTCCCGTATTCGTGACTGATAATGTGGCTTCCGTGGATTGCGGTGCAAATCAGTGTGTTTATATTGATACCAATGGCAACTTATTTGCCTTTGGACGCAATACCTGGGGACAATTGGGTGACGGTGGCGTGGAAAAAGCCTTTTCGCCGGTACAGGTTATAAACGGTGAAAATGTCGTAAGTGCTTCGACGGGACAAAGACATACTATTTTCACCAAAAGTGACGGCACAGTTTGGTTAACAGGACATAATAATGTAGGTCAACTTGGACTGGGAGATCAAGGTGACCAGGTCGATCAAGTCGAGACACCGGAACAAAGATCATTTGCCACTGATAATACGGCCCGGATTGCCACAAAAGGTGCATTCAACCTCGTTATAGATCAATCTGACCCCACAAGTATCGGGGATGATCCAGAGAAGCCTGTCAAATTTGCATTGGATCAAAATTACCCGAATCCTTTCAACCCTTCCACCACCATCTCCTACTCATTGACAAAAAGCAGTCATGTAAGCCTGGCAGTTTACAATGTACTGGGCCAAAAAGTTGAGACCTTGATAGATGGTCAAAAGAATGCTGGAAATTATTCGGCCACTTTTAATGCGGAAGGATTACCGAGTGGCGTATATTTGTATCGATTGAGAGCCGGTTCGTTTGAGGCTACTAAAACCATGATGCTACTTAAATAAATCCAGGTTCAGAAGAGAACAGGGAGAATTGGCTCCCGACCAAGAAAGAGTCGAAAAGCTGTATTTTATACCGGCTTTTCGGCTTTTTCTTCGAATTCTACCGATCTGTTGGGCTTTCAGAAACGTAGTGAGAGAAAGTTCGACATAACTGCTAGGCGTTGAGTCCAGGAGTGGCTCTTAGGGAAAAGGTACAAGTAAGAGTTTGTTCATCCACGGGTTTAGCGTAAACATAACATTCATACTAACTACTTTACGGAAAAGAGCTCATTTAAGATTACATGAAACATTATATGAACTGGAATTTATTGCATAAATACCTGGCAGGGGAATGCGATGAGGGAGAAAAACAACGAATTGAAGCTTGGCTCGAAGCCGACCCGACAAACAGGGAGTTCTTGAATCAACTTCAGTCCATTTGGGACGTTACACCAAGAAATGCCGTCGACGTGGACGCCTGGGAAGCGTGGGAGAAGTTTAAAGAGGACCGGCTCTCAACTAGCCTGGAGCAGACAAGGGAGATCACCGAACCGGAACCGGCGAGCTTTCATTACAGTAAATATGGTCGAAGCGGTAAACGAGGCCCTCTGCGGAGTATGTTGTATGCAGGGGCAGCAGCGGCCGCGGTTCTGTTTGCCGTGTTGTTTTATCATCAGGTTTTACCGATTACCGAGCAGGCTGAGCGGCAGTTTAAAACCGAGCGTACGCAACAAATGAGACTGAATTTGGCGGACGGTTCACAGATTATATTGAACTCGGAAAGCCAACTTACGGTTCCCCCGGATTTTCCTGACGAGTCACGAGAAGTGTATCTGGAAGGTGAGGCCTACTTTGATGTGCAGTCGAATGACGAGAAGCCCTTTATTGTCAATTCCGAGCATACATTTGTCAAAGTGACGGGAACAAAATTCGGCGTTCGAGCTTACGACAATGTAGAACAGTCGCTGGCAGTGGTTGAAGAGGGCGAAGTAATTGTAGGGTACCACGATCACGGAAATAAACAGCAGGTGGTGCTTCATGCAAATGACCTGGCTATACTCCCCCATCGGGGGACGGATGATAGGCTCCGGGTGAAAAAAGTAGAGAAGCTGACGGAATATTTAGGCTGGCGTAAAGGCAAGCTGGTCTTTCAGAATACTCCTTTGCGTGATGTTGAGCGGCGATTGGAGCGGTGGTATGGCATCCAGGTGGAAATCGCTGATTCAACATTGTACGACAACAACCTGACGGCCGTATTCGAGGATGAGCCGCTTATTGAGGTGTTGAATGTGGTTGCTTTAAGTCTCGGAGTGGAATATAAAAGAGATGATCAGCATATAATCTTCCATTGACGCGCAGGAATGATGAACCATCCGAACAGGGATCAATAGAATTTTGAAACCGAAACATTTATGAACGGTGCTCAAATGTTTTGCAGATATGATGGTTTAATACATATTATTGGTGCCATTCTCCTGATGGCTATGTGTGTCCAACCTGTATGGGCTCAGAACGAAAAACAGAACGCTGATGAACTGGTACATGTAAATATGTACCAGAATTCAGAGAAGAATGCGGATCAATCGGCTATGAATCAAGTAGTATCAATTGACGCCGATAACGCATCGTTATTGGCAATCCTCGAAGAGTTAGCCGACCAGGCCGGTTTGAGTTTATCTTACATTCGTCAAAACATTCCGCTCGACATAAGAAAAAGTCTTGCTCTCGACCAAGTTGCATTAGAAGAAGCGTTGTTTGAAATACTGGAGGGGACGAATCTTCGATTTGCAATATCCCGAAACAGGAATTTGGTTCTTTTTAAAGGATTGGGAACGGAATACGTCAGAAAGAAGCAGCAATTACAGGAAGTGGTTCAGGGGACGATATCGGATGCTACTACCGGCCAGCCTTTGCCGGGAGTGAATGTGGTCATTAAAGGTACAACTATAGGTACGTCAACCGATCTTAATGGTGATTTTGAGTTAACGGTAACCTCGCTGCAGGATACCCTGGTGTTATCTTATATCGGTTATAAGAAAAAAGAATTACCGATGAATGGAAACCAGGAGTTTAAGGTTCAACTGGTGCCGGAAATTATGACCGGCGACGAAGTCGTGGTGGTGGGATTTGGCGAGCAGAAACGTAGTTCCGTGACGGGCTCGATTAATTCGGTGCAAGGTGAAAAAATCGCCAGGGTACCGGCCGCCAGTATTGGCAATTCTTTGACGGGGCAGACCCGGGGATTGCAAATTATTCAGTCCATCGGAGAGCCTGGCAGGGATGATCCGCAGATCTTTTTGAGGGGAGTCAGTTCCCTGTCGGAGGAAAGATCGCAGCCGCTCTTTGTACTGGATGGAGTAGTGGTGCGGGATGCCCGCACGATTACCCGGTTGGATCCCAACAATGTTGAAAGCGTGAGTGTACTGAAGGATGCGTCGGCAACTGCAGTCTATGGAGTGGAGGGAGCCAATGGTGTGATTGTCGTGGAAACCAAGCAGGGACGTTCGGGACCGCTGAATATATCAGTGAATACGTCCGCCGGGCTTCAGTCCCCCGTCCACAAACAGGAGTTTGCGGATAGTTATACGTATGCCCGGGCATTTAACGAGGCTCAAATAAATGACGGATTATCCCCCGACCGGGTACGCTTTAAGGAGGAAGCTATGGAAGCGTTTCGCACCGGTTCCGATCCGCTTATCTATCCTGATGTTGACTGGGTGGATTATCTGACTAGGTCGGCTATCTTGCAGAATCGAACGAATGTCAGTGTTTCCGGGGGAACCGAAGACGTGAGATTTTATGTGGCGGGAGGTTTTCAGAACCAGGAAGGGCTTATGCGGACGTTTGATTCCGATTATGATTTCAACCCGAGTTATGAACGATATAATATCCGCTCGAACCTGAATATGGACCTTACCCCTTCGACGAGAATTGGATTGAAGGCGGCGGGTCGGATAGAATCCTGGGTACACGCCAATCGGTTTCAATGGCGAAATCAATATTTGACACCGCCTTTCGCCGGAGCGGGCATTATCGATGGCAGGGTGATATCCAGCAGCGACCGGTATATTTCCGGTCCCAAAAGGTATAATATGGACTTTTATGGAAGCGGTTTTAATGAGAATAATCGCAGTTCAATCAATCTGAATCTTACCGGTACGCAAGATCTTGGGGTAATAACCAAAGGGTTGGAGGTACAGCTCAAAGGTTCCTATAATGCCTATTTCACGAGGACTAAAACGCGTGACGCGAGTCTGCCTAACTTTGAGCCCTATTATCGAACGGACGTAGACCCGACGGCGACGGGAGATTCCACCGTGGTCTTCAGGAGAATCGGCGAGGAGGAACTGCTGGGGTATGACGAAAGTTTTGGTAAGGACCGCGACTGGTATTTGGAAGCCCGTCTGCAGTATGATCGGGACTTTGGTCCCCACGGCGTGGAGGGATTGCTGCTGTTTGGCCAGCGAAAACGCTATTATCCGAGTCAATTTCCGGGCATTCCGAGGGGCCTGGTTAATACCGTCAGCCGGGTTAATTACAATTATGACGACCGGTATCTACTGGAGTTGAGCATGGGGTACAATGGATCGGAGAATTTTGCCGAGGGCAATCGGTTTGGGTTTTTCCCTGCGATTTCCGGTGGATGGATCATTACAAATGAACCCTATATCCCGGAAGTTCCTTATTTGTCTTACCTGAAGTTACGGGCTTCTTATGGTATGGTTGGCAATGATACGGGAATCGGGAGGTTCTTATATCTGCCCAGTGAATATATCGCCTCCACCCCCGGATATAATTTTGGTCATGAGGTGCCGCAGAACCAGGTCGGAGCCAGGGAAGGTCAAATCGGTAATCCCGGAATAACGTGGGAAACGTCTTTCAAGCAGAATTACGGCGTCGAAATGCGTTTGTTTAATGACCGGTTAGATATGGAGTTCGACTATTATTACGAGTTTCGGGATGGTATACTTACGACCCGGAACACTATTCCCTCTTATGTGGCGGCATCCAATTTGCCCCCCGGGAATATCGGGGAGGTGAAAAGCTGGGGGTATGAAGCAGAGATTGAATGGCGGCAGCAACTGGGTGAATTCTTCTTTTCGATAAGTGGTAACGTCACCCATTCCCTCAATGAAATTGTTCATATTGATGAACCTATTCCCAACGAGCCCTATCAGAGTCGTATAGGAGAGCCGGTTGGCCAGGAATTCGGCTGGGTATTCGATGGCTTTTATACCGAGGAGGATATCGAGAATATAGGGGACGGGGTACCTGAGCCAAACTGGGATGTAAAACCCGGCTATCTTAAATACAAAGACCTTAATGGAGACGGGGTGGTGAATGAGGACGACGTCCGGCCTATTGGGCATCCGCAGGATATCCCGGAATACAGTTTTGGATCCACCCTGAATTTCAACTACAAGAATGTAGATTTATCCATGGTCTGGGCCGCCGCAACCAACGTATCCGAAATGCTGGACCAGGCCCCCAACCGTGTTCCTTTTGGACATGATGGCGCACGATCCATGCGCGAGTGGCAGTGGGAAGGCCGGTGGCAGCCCGACAAGGATCCGGACGAAATACTTTTTCCCCGATTATCCATTGCCGAGGCGCAGCAGAGAGTAGATCATCCTTCTGACTTCTGGTTGATTGACGCATCCTATATTCGCCTCAAAAGTGTTGAGCTGGGCTATTCGTTCGGCAGCCGGATTGTCGAAGCCCTTGGAATGCAAAAACTGCGTATCTACGCGAATGCCTATAACCCGCTCACCTTCTCCCATATGATGGATACGTATTCTATTGATCCGGAACAGGGGGGACATCGGGTGGAGGCAGATTATCCGGTGATGAAGGTATATAATTTCGGAATAGAATTGGACTTGTAGTTCTGTAGTAAAATTGTAATCAGAGATTTACATGCAACGAATGGAAAATAAATTTACAAATACTGCCATTATCATCATTGGATTTGCACTGTTTCTGGTTATACAGGCATGTACCGACCCGATACAGGTGGGAAATAAATTTCTGGAAGATCCTCCGAGTATAACGGACGTGAATCAGGATTCAATTTTTTCGAGGGCCGATTATGCCAATCGTTTTTTGACCCATGCCTATCGTTCCCTTCCCTACGGGCCGGGGGCGGTGGATGGCCCATACGATAAAAGTGAGTTGGGCAATGATTTGCTGGCATCCATAACCGATATGAATCGGACATTTGGGACAGGGGGTGGAACGCTGGAGTATTATAACCCATCAGGTATTCCCTACTCCAATAACGACACTAAATACAACTATAACAATTCGGGGGCCTGGGCAGGTATCCGCCAGGCTCATATTTTTCTTGAGAATGTCGACGAGGTGCCTGACATGAGTGACGAGGAAAAAGCCCAGCGAAAAGGCGAAGCCCGTATGATTATAGCCCTGCACTATACGGACATGTTTCGGCATTTTGGCGGACTGCCGTGGGTAGATCGCTCCTACGGACCCAATGACGATTTTTACCTGCCTCGACAGACGGCCAGAGCTACTTTGGATAATATTGTGGAAGTCATCGACCAGGCGATTCAGGAACTGCCGTTTGTTTTGGACAATGCAGCAGCCGAATCCGGGCGATTTAGCCAGGCCAGCGCCATGGGACTCAAATGTCGGCTGTTGCTTTTTGGCGCCAGTCCGCTGTTTAACAATTCACAGCCCTATATGCAGGGACAGGCGGCAAGCCAGGAACTGGTCTGGTATGGAGGAGTGGATTCGCAGTTGTGGCAACAGGCGGCGGACGCATGCAAAACGATGATCGACAAGGCCGAATCGACGGGAGCTTACTATTTGAGGGATACAGGCAATCCCCGCGAGGATTTCCAGGATGCCTATTACAGGCGCGGCAGCCCGGAAATCCTGATATCAACCAGAGTGGAATATCGGTCTCCGAGCGGACCCGCAATCGGTCATTATTATAGACATATATTGGATCAGGGAGGTGGTGCAACTACGCACAATTATGTTCAAATGTTCCCGATGGCCGATGGGACTCCGATTGATGATTCCAATTCCGGATATGATCCTGAAAATCCCTATGAAAACCGTGATCCGCGTCTGTATGAAACAGTATTGGTTAACGGCGATGAGTACCAAGGCCGTACTGCCGAGCTCTGGATCGGAGGCCGTGAACGACCTACCGTAGACCACGTATCCACTGCCAGCGGATATCGAATGCGCAAATTTGTTCTGGATGGGGAGAGTGCTTTCGGAACGATATATCATTTCCCCTATCTGCGTTTACCGGAAATATATCTTTCCTATGCCGAAGCATTAAACGAAATTAATGGAGGTCCCACCTCACAGGCATACGAGTATGTAAACAGAGTTCGCAACCGGGTAGGTCTGGACAATTTACCGACCGGTCTTTCCCAGCAAGAGTTTCGAGAGGCTGTGCTTCGCGAACGGGCCCTGGAATTTGGATATGAAAAGGTTCGATGGTTCGACCTGGTCAGATGGAAACGCCAGGAGGATATGACGAAACCGGTCTACGGTATGGATATCACTCAAAATGAAGACGGTTCGTTTGACTATGAGCAAAATGAACTTCCCCGACTTGTATGGCAAAACGAATGGTCGCCAAAATGGTACCTCAGTGCGTTTCCCAGGGATGAGATCCTCAAAAATTATGGATTGGTACAAAATCCGGGCTGGTAATTTTGATTCCGTTGATTAAAAAATTATTCAAAATCACCTGATCATGAAGCAATACAGCAAACATTTAATATACGTGGCTTTTATTTGGTTTTTGTTGCCGGCTTTTGACGCCTCGGCCCAACAGGATAAAGTCACAGGTTCTGTTACCGACCGCTCCGCTCGTCCCGTGGCCGGAGCTACGATTACATTGGCAGAAAATCCAAATATACAGGCCCGTACGGATGCCGACGGATATTTTACAATAAGTGCAGAGAAGGGACAGAATTTGAGGGTGACTGGAGAAGGGGGAGCCCGTACGACGGTGACTATCCCACAGGATACGCTGGATATTACGTTGGGCAGTAAGGGAATGGTCCCTGTTGGTTATGGCGACAGCCGGGGCCGGGAGAAATTAACGAGCGCCGTGGGCATGATCGATGAAACTGCCCTGCCAAATAAAATGGTATTGAACTCGGAAGATGCGCTCTATGGGCTCATTCCGGGATTGACGGTGTTGCAAAATGGCGGGACCCCGCCCACTAGTGTGGATATGTATATTCGTGGAGTGGGTACATTTAACAATAGCAGTCCACTGGTTTTGGTCGACGGTTTTGAGCGACCGCTGCTCTCCTCATCGAATTTGGGCGGAATTTCAGTTGAAGAGATTGAAAGTATTTCGCTGTTGAAAGATGCGGCTGCATTGGCCAGGTATGGTCACCGCGGAGCCAACGGGGTGCTGCTGATAACTACCAAGCGCGGAAATGTGGATGGACTCCAGGTGAATGCCTCCATGAGTGCGGGAATTACCCGGGCAACCCGCCTTCCCTCATTGGTAAATGCCCCGACCTATGCCCGGGCTATTAACGAGGCTTTGGCCAATGACGGTCAGAGCCCGCGATACCGGCCCGAGGAGATTGCTGCCTATGATGAAGGTGCCTATCCTCACCTGTATCCCAATGTGGATTGGTTTGACGAAGTATTGCGAAACAATGGGGTTCGTTCCAATTTTAATGTGAATTTCCGCGGCGGTGGAACAACAGCTCGATATTATGCCACCATGAATGTGATTAATGACGAGGGATTGTTCGATCCTCTCGGCGGGAATCAGGATTTTAGTACACAGCTCAAATACAGTCGATTCAATTTTCGAAGCAATCTCGATATTAATCTCCGGGATGACCTGGTGTTGAAGCTTGATGCTACCGGGAATATCGTGGAACGCAATCTCCCGAACCGAGGCAGGGGGCCCGGCGATATTTTTGACGCTCTTTATTCCATTCCCTCAGGAGCTTTTCCGGTCAGAACGCCGGATGGCAATTGGGGGGGTACCCAGCGGTATGACAATAATCCGGTAGCCATATTGAATGACAAAGGGTATGGCCAGCCGAACTCGAGACAATATTCCCTGACCGGGAAACTCCAGAAAGATCTAGGTGATTGGGTTGAGGGATTAAGTGCCGAAGCAGGAGCCAGCTATTTCAATTTCGGCTCCTTTAATGAGCGATATGATAAATCCTACAGTTACGAAGCTTTGTCGCCCGTTTGGGAGGATGGAGATATTGTAGATACCACCCGAACTAAATTCGGACAGGATACGGATCTCGATTTTGTTGACAGTTTCGGCAGTATGCGCATCTTCTCGGATTTTATTGGAAAGGTTGACTATCGCACCGCGAGCGGTAACAATATCATCAAAACCGGACTGGTGGTGCATCAATCCGAACGGATTTTCAACGGGCAAAATAATACGTTTCGAAGACGGAATTTTACGGGAAATGTACATGTGAACTTGGGGGGTAAGTACTTATTTGATGTGACTGCCTCCTATAGCGGGAACAATATTTTGCCGGAAGGAAATCGCTATACCTTCTTCCCCGCCGTTTCAGCGGCCTGGATTCTTACGGAAGAAGCTTTCCTCCAAAACGCTGAATTTCTGGATCACTTGAAGCTCCGCGCCTCCTGGGGGATGATTGGAAATGATTTAATTCCCGCAAATAATCCGTTTGTTCAGAGTTACGATCCGGGAGGAGGTTACTGGCTGGTGAGTAGTAACTCCCATCAAGGAGGTTTTAGCGAAGGGCGACTGCCTACTTCCAACTTTACGGTTGAAAAATCATACGTAACCAATCTTGGCATAGAGAGTAGATTTTTCGGTAAACTGGATTTGACAGCCGACCTGTTCTATGAGCGAAGGACGAATATTTTAACGGAAACAGACGGCAATGTGTCGGATGTGATTGGTGTACCGCCCCCCCTGGAGACGGATGGCATTGTTGAGAACAAAGGGGTGGAGGTGGCAACCAATTGGGTTGACAACTTTGGGGACGTTACGTATCGGATTGGAGGACAGTTCTCTTTTGCGCGAAATAAAATTGTGGAGATGAATGAGCAATTTCGTCCTCATGAATACCTGCGACGTACCGGTCAGCCGGTCGGCCAGTCGTTTGGATTGGTTGCCGTTGGATTCTTTGAAGACCAGGACGAAATAGACAGCAGTCCGACCCAGGTCTTTTCCGATGTGCGGCCGGGAGATATCAAATATAAAGACCAGAATGGGGATGGCATTGTTAATGAGTTTGACGAGGTGGCGTTGGGCCATTCCAGCGGGTACCCGGAAATATACTATTCGTTTAACATTGGATTAAACTATAGAGGATTTGACCTGTCGGCCCTGTTCCAGGGAACGGAAAATTATACGGCCTATCTGAATACCCAAAGTGTTTACTGGCCATTGCGGAATGATAACACGGTATCCACGTATTACCATGATAACCGCTGGACCCCCGAGACGGCAGGTAACGCCACACTGCCACGGCTTACCAATGAGAATATCGCCAATAATTTCAGGCCCAATAGCGTTTGGCTGGTTGATCGGTCCTATCTGAAGTTGCGGACCCTGGAAGTTTCCTACTCGCTGCCCGGTTCAGTAACCAGGGGATGGAATATGGATGAAATCCGGATTTTTGCCCAGGGAATAAACCTATTTTCCATTGATAATATAGAGACATTGGATCCCGAACATCTGGCAGCTGGATATCCCATAGTTCGCTCGTACAACATGGGAATTGAGGTCTCTTTCTAATGATGAAAAATATATGGATAAGAAGAACATGAGATATATTCGACTTTTTCTGCTGACTGTTTTGCTTTGCGCCCTGGGGAGTTGCGACTTCCTTAGCCTCGACGAGACTACGGTTCACACGAAGGAAGATATTTTTTCCAACTTTCAACGTACCAAACAGTTTGTGAATAATATTTATGCCGAGTTGCCGGACGGGCTTAACGAAATAGACGGCGCCATGCGGGCTTCAGCTTCTGATGATGCGGAAGAAGTCAGGGATCTCTCCGACGTTCAGAAGTTCAATGACGGAAGTTGGAGCGCCAATCAACCCATTGATGCACAATGGTCTGACATGTACTCGGGAATACGGGCAGCTAACCGGTTTCTGGAAGAGGCGGAGGGACGGACGTTTGACGACTACCGCTACAATACCGATTATGAACAGATGATGAGGCAGTTTGAGTTGTTCCCGTACCAGGTGCGATTTCTGCGGGCCTTCTTTCATTTCGAACTGATAAAACGATATGGAGATGTTCCGTTGGTCACAAGCGTGCTCGATTTAGACGAAGTCAATTCCATTCAGCCATCCAGCTTTGATGAGATCGTGGAATTTATCGTTGATGAGTGCGATGCTGTTATTCCTCATTTGCCGCCCAGTTACACCAGAGTGCCGGGCCGTGAGTCGGGCAGAGTTACCCGCGGAGCAGCGATGGCTCTCAAAGCCCGGGTATTGCTCTATGCCGCCAGTCCCTTACATAATTCGGAGGGAGACGTTGCAAAGTGGGAGCGTGCCGCCAAAGCTTCCAAAGCGATCATTGATTCAAGTTACTACGCATTGGATAACAGTTACGGTAGTACCGTTAATAACAGGCTCAGCAATGAGTTAATATTTGAACGACGTCTTCCCGCCACAAATGACTTTGAGCGTTCTAATTTTCCTCTCGGTTTTGAGGGATCTGAGCCGGGTACGTCCCCCACACAGAACCTGGTTGACGCCTATGAAATGCAGTCGACCGGTTTGGGGATAAACGAGAGCGAGTCGGGTTACGATCCGTCTAATCCTTATGATGGACGGGATCCCCGGTTGGATGAAACCATAATTTATAACCAATCCCGATGGAAGCTTCGCCGGGTGGAGGTCTGGAACGGGGGACGTGACGGTCCGCCGCAGGAGAGGGCCACCAAAACCGGCTACTATCTGAAAAAGTATGTTGTTGAACGGGTAGATCTGGAACCCAATAACACCACTGAAGCAATCCACACATGGGTGCTATTCAGGTATGCTGAAGTATTGCTTAACTATGCTGAAGCGATGAATGAAGCTTATGGACCGGAGAATCCTGCCGAAATGGGTATGACGGCCCGGGAGGCTGTGAATAGAGTCCGCCGCCGGGTGGATATGCCAGATTTCCCAAGTGGTATGACCAAGGAAGCATTCCGCGAGAAACTGCGAAACGAGCGAAGAGTGGAGCTGGCGTTTGAAGACCATCGCTTCTGGGATTTGAGACGCTGGAAGATAGGGCCTCAAACAACGGATATTTATGGTATGGAGATTACCCGAAACGAAGACGGCAGCTTTGACTATGAGCGAAAATTAGTGGAAGAGCGGGTTTGGGGAGATCGTATGTACCTGTATCCCATACCGCAATCGGAAGTTTTTATTAACGAGTCATTACAGCAAAATCCAGGTTGGTAAGATCCGGACTCCCATCGATTTGCTGTAGTTTAACAATTTCTGTAAGGAAAAAAGAAAAAATGCATTAGACCCATTGGTTTAATGCCATAGAACTGAAAATCATAATCCAAGGGTCTGATCAACGCCCTTTCGTTATCTCATATCAATGACCGTATATTCGATTCAATCTTATATTGGTGTAGTTCTTATTTGTTTGGGATTTGGCATCTCGATGACCGGATGCCAGCCCGATCATTCTTCGTCGCACACTCATCCTCACTCCCATGCGGAACCCGGCTTGTCTCCAACGGCCTATCCCGATCGCATTATAGTATCCTGGAAGCAAAGTCCAGCTTCGTCTTTCAGCGTGACCTGGCGTACCGATTCGACCATTGGCCGGGGAAAGGCCTTGGTCGCTCCGGCATCGCCCGCCCCGAAATTCCACCGATATGCCGATACGCTGTTTTCAACGATATCACCGGTAAAGGATCCAGGTAAAGATGTTTCGCAGGCTACCTCCCATTACCACTCGGTAACATTTTCCGGACTGGAATCCGACTCGCTGTATGCGTATAAAGTCGGGGGCGGGGGACACTGGAGCGAGTGGTTTCATATGCGAACGGCTAAGGAGCAGGACGATGCCTTCTCTTTCCTGTACGTAGGAGATGCCCAGAATGGGGTATTTTCGCACTGGTCGCGTGCCATAAGAGCCGCTTATTCCAAGGCGCCCGATTCCAGGTTTATTATACATGCGGGGGATCTGATTGATCACAAAAATCACGTTGGAGAATGGGGGCAATGGAATCGCGCCGGTGGATGGATCCATGGCTCGATTCCCGCTATCGCGGTTCCCGGCAATCACGAATACCTGGACTACCGTGTTGATGATCCCGAGCCGGTACTTTCGATCTATTGGAAACCCCAATTTACCTTTCCGGAAAATGGTCCCGAGGGACTTGAGGAAACCGCATATTATATCGATTACCAGGGAGTCCGCCTCATCGCTTTGAACTCTAACGAGCAAATTGAAAAACAAACTGAGTGGCTCGAAAAAGTGTTGGCAAAAACCGAGAAGCGATGGGTCGTGGTCACCCACCACCATCCGATCTATTCGTCGGGGAAGGGCAGGAATAATCCTGAAATTCGTAGTCAGTGGCAGCCGCTATATGAAAAGTATCACGTTGATTTAGTGTTGCAGGGACATGACCATACCTATGCACGCGGCCAAAGTGTCAATACCCCGAATGGAGTAAACACCGTTGATCCCGAATCCGGAACGGTTTATGTGAATTCAGTAAGCGGTGCGAAAATGTACCGTCTCAAAGATGGGTTCTGGAATAATTTCGGTGCCGATATGCAGCGCTCCGCCGAAAATACGCAGTTATACCAGGTTATTCACGTAAGTCGTGATACGTTGAACTTCCGTTCTTATACGGTTACTGATCAGTTATACGACGCTTTCGATCTGGTCCGGCAACCCGACCAGGATAAAACGCGCATGATTGACCGCACACCAGAAACGCAACCCAGACGTTATAATAATACGATCCCCTATTAACAAATAAGCCGGAAGATAAATTGTAAAAATTGGTTGACCCTGGAAATTTAATTCCCGGCTGTTCGTCGGACTTTCCCGCGTGGTAATGACGTATCCGTTGAAAGAAATAGAAAATGGTTTTTATGGAGATATGTGTTGAACCCGACCAGTTTCAGGTATTGGTTCTAGATCCAAAAACAGATGCTTGAAATGTATAAAAATAACCTATTGAAATGGATAAAATTACCATTTCTGTTAGTAGTATGTACCGTTCTGATTATTTCGGCTTGTGATCAAGCGGTAGACTCTGATACGTCAGATATTGATGAGGATCCGCCTGCTGATGACGAGGAGCCCATTGAAAGAAAAACAGAAAATCTGATAGTGATCACCCTGGATGGGGTTCGCTGGCAGGAAGTATTTACGGGGGCTGACTCGTATTTCTTTCCAAAGCATATAGGTTACATTGCCGGCGATTACGAAGAGGTGAAAGGTAAATATTGGGCGGATACGGAGGAGGAAAGACGAAAGAAGTTAATGCCCTACCTGTGGAACGAGTTGGTGTTCCAGGGCCAACTATACGGAAACAGGGACTATGGCAATAAAGTAAACGTCACGAATTCCTCTTTAAAATCTTTTCCGGGGTATTGTGAAATATGGAATGGATACGCCGATCCACGCATAACTGACAACAGACCCGCATTGAATTACCATCCCACGGTATTGGAATTTTTAAATCAGCAAGAGAACTTACAGGGTGAAAATATTGTAATAACTGCAGCAGCAAGTACGATGGCGGATGTATTTCATGCTGATACGAATGATTTCGTGTTAAGCGCAGGCCATAAAGACCAGACCGTTTTTAATAAAACCATGCGTGCCCTGAAAAATGATCATCCGCGAGTGGTTTATATGTCCATCAATAAAACTGATCACTGGGCGCATCAATTTGAATACGATACGTATCTGAATTTGATCCAGGAAGCGGATTCTTTTATTAAGGAAGTGTGGGAATTCGTACAGAAGGATGAATTCTATAGAGATAAAACCACTCTCATTATTACTACGGATCACGGACGAGGTGTTGAAAGAGAGTGGCATACTCATGGTGCGGGAGATATTGAGCATGCCGATGAAACCTGGCTTGTCGTGGCGGGCCCTGATACCAAATCGACAGGAGAACAAAAGGAGGAGAATCAAATTGAAGCGATCCAATTTGCTAAAACCATGGCTGTTTTTCTGGGATTTGACTTTAATACCGGCAAAGCAAAAGGAGAACCCATTGAATCCGCTATGTCATTTAAGGAGGAATAAATTAATGCGGTAAAGGACTCAAGAGTTTCTATAGACTTCTTTCTGGAATTTATTGGATAATCATTGATGCGAATACGTCGGCATGAAGTCATAAAGTTAAATTGGAAGCTGTTTTAATTTAATCGGATTAACAATGAAATTTTATATAACCGGACTTGTATCTCTTCTTATTATTATCAGCGGTTTTTCACTAGTCGATTTCTCCGAGACTGAAAATGAAGCCTCCCCTCCCAATATCGTTTTCCTTTTTTCCGATGATCACAGCGTACCGGATGTGGGAGCCTATGGTAATTCCGTTATTCACACTCCCAACCTCGATCGACTGGCTGATGAGGGAATGCTGTTTAACAGGGCTTACGTTACCGCCTCCCAATGCAGTCCCAGCCGGGCCTCTATCTTTACGGGACGGTCACCCCATGCCGTCGGAGCCTCCCGTTTGCATATAGACGCACAGCCGGAGTTCCCTTCTATCATAGAAATGCTGAATGATAACGGTTATTATACGGGAGCTTACCGCAAAGTGCACCAGGGACACATTAAGCAACAATTTGATTTTTACGGGGGACGAAATAAAGAGATTCGTGCTTTTTTCGATTCCCGACCGACGGATAAGCCGTTTTTCCTCGGTTTTTACACCCGGGATCCCCACCGGCCCTATAATACGGGATCCTATGAATATGAACATGATCCCGACGAGATCACCGTACCGGATTACCTGCCTGATACAAAGGATGTTCGGCAAGATCTTGCCAATTATTATAACGAGATAACCCGGTTTGACAGAGAAAGCGGTGAGATTTTGGAGCTTTTGGAGGAACAGGGCGTTGCCGGAAATACGATCGTGGTAATGGCCGGAGATAACGGTATGCCCTTTCCCCGGGCCAAGGCTTTTTTATATGAAGCCGGTATAAAGGTTCCGCTGATCATCAAGTGGCCGGGCACCGTAGAGGCGGGAAGCGTTACGGATGAGTTGGTGTCGTTGATGGATTTAACGGCTACCTGGCTTGAAGCTGCTGGCATCCCGGTTCCGGAGGAGATGGAGGGAAGGTCGTTGATTCCGCTCTTTAACGGCGACTTGAGCAATAGCCGCGAATATGTCTTTGCCGAGAGAAACTGGCATGATAACTGGGATCCGATGAGGGCGGTGGTAGGCGAGCGTTATAAACTGATTCATAATTATCGCCCCGGCACACGGCACCTGAGTACGCTGGATCGTTTGTTTTCGCCGACCTGGCAGGCCTATGAAGATCTAAAAGAACGAGGTGAACTCAATGAGAAGTTGCAGTGGTATTTTGAACCCAAACCGAGGATAGAGTTCTATGATCTGGAGGAGGATCCCGGGGAGTGGAATAACCTGGCTGACAATCCGAAATACGACTCGCTAATTCGTGAATACCAGGGGATACTGGGACAATGGATGAATGAAACACATGACTTCCTGCCGGCACCCAGAGATGCTTTCCCCTCCGGCGGACACGAATTTAATAAAAAATATGATCCCTTGAATGCCGAAGAACTCTAATTGATCATAGCCTTGCCATTTTGAAAAATTCGAACTAATCCACGAACCGTTAAAAATATGCAGATAGTTGCCGGAGTTGATGGCGGAGGAACCCGGACTCGAGTGGCCCTGGCAGATTCCACAGGACAACTGCTGGGCCTGGGTGTTTCCGGCCCATCCAATTATGGAAGTATACCCATGGAAAAAGTTCAGGCTCATATAGGCGAGGCTTTCCAGGCTGCCTTTGACCAGGCCGGACTCGAGTCAAGTCGAGTGGATGCCCTTTTTATGGGTATGGCCGGTGTGGTGAATGAAGCTGACAGAAAAACGATTCGTCAAATGGTGCATAAACTTGATGCAATCGATCCAAAGAATGTAAGTGTTGATCATGACATTCGAATCTCGTTGGCAGGCGGTCTTGCCGGGAAGGAGGGCATAGCATTGATTGCCGGCACCGGCTCTTCATGTTATGGTCGCCGGGAGGACGGTAACAGCTGGATGGCCGGCGGATGGGGACACTTGCTGGATGACCGGGGAAGCGCCTTCGACCTGGTACGACAATCCTTGATTGCTGTTGTGAGGGCAGAAGACGGACGCGGAAAACCGACTATGTTGACGGAGTTAATGATGCGGGGCTTACAGATTGACGACATTTCCGAAATTATGAGGAGACTGTATTATGAAGGGTCTTCCGGGGAGGGAATTCCTATGAACAAGGAAGAGATCGCCTCGCTTGCTCCCCTGGTCATCAGGGCGGCGAAAGAAGACGACGAAATAGCTAAAAAAATAATAAAGGACGGAGTCCGGGAACTGGCGTTAATGGTCCGAACCGTAGCTAACTCTATCGATTTTTCGGGGGACGTAATACCCATTATTATAACCGGGGGGCTGGCCCGGCATTCCCCCTACGTTAATAATTTATTATACGATGAAATACAAAAAGAAGTGAGGGGAAGCCGGATATATGAACCCCGATTCAAACCCGTGATCGGCGCCGTTTTGCTGGCTCTGCAGATGGTGGATAAAAATATTGATCAACCTATTATTGAAAATCTGAAGTCGACCCTCCCGTCGCGATTTGAGGAAAATGAAATTAACCTTTAATAAAAACGGAATACTGTGTATCTAGCTATTGCTCAACAGGTTACATTCGATTTACAGGGCACGGAAATTGAAGGAGCAGAACGTGTAGAGCGGCGTTTAAGCGATCTGGAAGGCTTTTTTGCCGATAAACAGGCTTATGAGACCGCCCTGGAAGAGGACGACGACCCGCTGATATATACCGTACAAGGAGTTGCGCCGGCAGATGAAGAAGGCGATCTGCACTATGGACTGGGAACGCTTATGCCCGGAAAAATTGGCCGGGAGTATTATATGACCAAGGGACATCTGCATTCCTGGCGTGAGGCTGCGGAAGTCTATGTGGGACTGCAAGGGGAGGGATTAATGCTATTGGAGGATGAAGAAACCGGCGAGAGTAAAACATTTCAGCTTATAAAAAACAGCATAGTGTATGTCCCCGGCTACGTAGCCCATCGAACGG